>JAIFKS010000129.1 GCA_020049465.1 bacterium
GAAACGGATCCGCATGTCCGACACCACGACCGGCGTACTGGACCTCTCCCAGAAGGGGGACGGTTACCTGCGCAACCCTGCCAAGTCGTTCCAGCCCTCACCCGACGATGTGCTGGTGCCGCGGCAGGCCATCCAGAAATTCGCCCTGGTGCACGGGGCGACCATCACCGGCCCGGTCAAGACCGGCAAGCGTTCGCCGCAGCTCGTGGGCCTGGATTCCATCTGCGGCGTGCCCTACGACCGGTACCGCAGCCGCACGCAGTTCGAGAAGCTGCTCGCGGTGAACCCCGACCGCCGCTTCCGGCTGGGCGACCACGGCGGCGTCACCATGCGCATCGTCGAGTTGTTCGCGCCCATGGCGCGCGGCACGCGCGGGCTGATCGTGGCCCCTCCGCGCACGGGCAAGACGGTCATTCTCGAGGAGCTGGCCAAGGCGATCTGCGCCGAGACGCCCGATTCGCGCGTGGTCGTGCTGCTGGTCGACGAGCGCCCCGAGGAAGTCACGCACTTCCGCCGCTCGGTGCCGGCCGAGGTGCTGGCCAGCAACAACGACCACACCGTCGAGTCGCACGTGCGGTTGTGCGAGCTGACCATGGCCCAGGTGCGCTGCGAGGCCGAGTGCGGCCACGACGTGGTGCTGCTGGTGGACAGCCTGACGCGCATGGCGCGCGCTTTCAACAACCGCGGACCGGGCTCGGGCCGCACGTTGTCGGGCGGGCTCGACTCGCGCGCGATGGAGATCCCGCGCAAATTCTTCGGCATGGCGCGCAACGTCGAGGGCGGCGGCTCCATCACGGTCATCGCCACGGCGCTGATCGAAACCGGCTCGCGCCTCGACGACCTGATCTTCGAGGAGTTCAAGGGCACCGGCAACAGCGAGATCGTGCTGGACCGCCAGATGGCCGAGGCGCGCGTGTTCCCGGCCATCAACATCCGCACCAGCGGCACGCGCCGCGACGAACTGCTCTACACGGAAGACGAGATCTCCATCGTGAACCTTCTGCGCAAGCGCGCGGTCGCGGTGCCGCCGCGGCAGGCCATGGAAGGCATGCTGAAGCTGCTGGAGAAGTACCCGACGAACGCGGCCCTGCTGGCCGGCATCAAGGCGATGCCGGGAGCCTGAGGAGGACGCCATGGGCGAACAGACGCGCGCCGAGCTGGCCGCCCTGGCCCGTCGCTGGGTCGAAGAGGGCTTCCGCGAGGGCATCGTGCGGCTGTACGCCGCCTTTCCGGATTTCCAGGCCACCGTGCGCGACCTGGTGATCGACCTGGAATCGGTCGGTCCACGCACTTGCGCCGGCGCAACTGCGGATGCCGGCCACGCCCCCTGCGGCACCGTCGCCGTGCGCTGGACCGCCGTCGGCACGCACAAGGCGCCGTACCTGGGTCTGTCACCCACCGGGCGGCGCATCGTGTTCAAGGGGATCGAGATCATCCGCGTGCGCGACGGGCTGATCACCGACCGCTGGGGCGAGTGGGACGGGCTTGATCTGCTCGGGCAGATCGAACGGAATCCCTGACTGCAGTGCGGGGCGCGGGCACCCCGTCGGCGTTCCTACTGGGGTATGACCGTCAGCACGATCTCGCTTCCCCATTGGGATCCCGAGAAGCCGAATTCCACGCCCGGTTGCGGTGACTGCACCTTCCCGTAGATGGTTATCAAGTGCATCCCGGCGGCGACCGGGATCATGTGCGTGCCGCTGGCCACCGACCTGGCTCCACCGGTCAGGGTATAGAGGTAGCTCATGCCCAGGTTTCCCCAAATCAGGATACCGACTTCCGCCGTCGTGGAGCTGGACGATGACGTGTTGCGCATGGGAACCGTGAACGAAACGACAATGAAGGACGGCACCGAGGTGACGACGCCGTATTCCAGGCCCGGCACTGAAGACCCGCTTCCGTTGTCGATAATGGAGGTGGATCCGGTCGCATGGTAGACCGTCGTGCGAACGGGGGGTGACACCCACGTCGCCGCCGCCCCGCTGCCGTTGCTCTGCAGCACCTGCCCGGCTGCACCCATATCGCCGTTGACAGCCAGCGCGCCGTTCGGCTTCACGGCGAAGCGCTCGTTGAAGATACCGTTCGCGTCCCAGCCCAGCGCCACATCGGCGTTCGGGTTGTCGGCGTAGATCTGCAGACGGTTGCCGGCCACGCCGAAGCCCACGTCGCCGGTCGTACCCGGGTACAGCGAGATCTTCTTACCCATGGTCGGAGCGAAGCTCAGCTTGTTCGTCGGGTTGGTCACGCCCAGCCCCAGATTGCCGTTGTTCAGGAGCGCCAGGCGGCCTCCCGCGATGCCAGGCGCATCAACCTGCACCTGTCCGAAGCCGCCCAGGCTCGCCATCACGCCGTTGGGGCTGTCAGCCTGCACGCGGAACACGTTGCCGGTGTCCTGAACCGCGAAGCGGAACCCGCCCGGGGTCGTGCCCACGGCCACATTGCCTGCGCTGTAGTAGATGTTCAAGCCGCTGGTGGTCCACTGCCCGCCGCCGCCGGCTCCCGCTTCGCCGACCTGCTTCCAGGCTGGGACGGCGGACGTTCCTGCGTTCCAGTACAGGCCCGCCGTGCCGTCGGTCTGGTAGATGACCAGGCCGGTGGCCGGCAGCACGATGGCCGCGCGCTGCGCCGTCGTCATGCGCGGCACGAGCAGGCCCTTGCTGGTGGAGGCCAGGTCGAGGATCGCGGAGGTGTCCGCGGCCGCGCCGGTCGCATTGATGCCCACGCCCTGGGCAAGGGCGCCGTTCGCGGCGAGGATCACGGCTGCACAGGCGAAGAAGCGCTTCATCGGACCACGACCACCTTGTTGGAGACCATCTCGCCGCCCGACTGCAGGCGCAGGAAGTAGACGCCGCTGGCGATGCGGCGGGAATCGACGCGGGCCGAGTGCCAGCCGGCGTCCTGGTCACCGTCGACCAGGGTCGCCACGCGCTCGCCGCGCACCGAGTAGACATCGATCGTGGCGCGTCCGCGCCGCGGCAGCCCGTAGCGCACGGTCGCCGAGCCGCGCAAGGGATTCGGCCAGACGGGCGCGAACTGGAGTGCGAGAGGGGCGTCGCCCGTCTCCACGCCGGAGACCCAGCTCTGACTGCCCAGAGTCCACAGGCCCTGCGGAGCCGCGGCCAGCGTGGCCACCGCGGGGAACAGACCGTTGTCGGAGATCAGCACACCCGACTGCGGCGTCCACGCGGCGCCCACCAGCCGCCAGGCCAGGGCGCCGTTCGCACCGCCGACCGCCCGCTGGAAGGCGGGGCCCTGTTCGCCGTCGTTCCACTGCACGGTCAGGGCGACATCGCCGCCCGAGCCGGGACCATCGATCGAAGCGACGGCCCAGGCACGCGCGAGGTGCGCGTCGGGCGTCAGCCCGCCCGCGTCCGGCTCGTCGAGGACGGCGACACGGAGCCTGTCGGTGCCGGAAGCCATGCGCGCGGTGACCGGATTGTAGGATGCATTGCCGACCGGAAAGGCCACGGGCGCCGCGGACCCGACCGTGCGCACCAGCCGCCCGAGCGTGTCGGGCGTCACGACGTAGCTGGCGTCCGAGCCGCCGCTGATCGCCGCCGCGAACAGGTCATTCCCCGCGAGCAAGAGCCGCCCGCTGCCGAGGATGAGCTGGCCGTCGACCGCGGCGTCGTTCGACAGCGACGCCGTTCCATGCAAGCCCAGCTCGAGGTCGGCGAACGCGGCGACCCCGCGCAGCACCGGCGTGCCGTACCCGCGCACCACCACGCGGCTGCCCGGCGCGGCGGTGAACGAGCCGAAGTTGAGCAGGTCGCAGTCCAGCGCCAGGCGTGTCGCCGGCTTCAGACGCACGTGCGCGCCGGGGCCGACCACCAGCGCGGGGGCGCCCGGGGTCGAGGCCAGACAGATCGAGGCCAGACCGGGGGCGCACAACAGCGCGGCCGTCATTGCGAGTGTGGCGGCCGTCGGGCGGAAAAGGGCGCTTCTGGACAAAACGGGTGGTTTCCTTGGCTGAAGTTGAGTTGCGAAATCATAAACAAGACAAAAACGCTTTTTACCGCACTGATTATGATATAAAATCACGATGTTATCAATACCCGAATGGGGGGATTTCGGTCAGCGTGGGCACTGGCGTTGGAAGCGAATCCCGACCCGCGGCTCACCCGATTGCCCGGCGGCAGACACCAGGCTGTCGCGTTGCGCCGGCGCAAGCCGCGCCACCGGGGCGTAAATCGCCCTTTACCGCCAACTTGATGACGAATCCCCCGAAACGATCCATATTGGGGGCACCCCGCACCGCGGCGCCCGCGCCGCCCGACCTCAACCCGGGACCACCATGACCGCACCGACCATGCCCAAGGCCATCCCGCTGTTCGTGCGCGCCCCCCGACCGGGCGCCGCGGATTCGCCCGCGCCCGAACTGCCCATGTCGCGCACCGAAATGGACAAGCTGGGCTGGGACGAGTGCGACGTGATCGTCGTCACCGGCGACGCCTACATCGACCACCCCAGTTTCGGGATGGCGGTGGTGGGACGCGCGCTCGAAAGGGCGGGGTTCCGCGTCGGCATCATCGCCCAGCCCGACTGGCACAGCGCCGAACCGTTCGCCGCGCTGGGCCGGCCGCGCCTGTTCTTCGGAGTGACTTCCGGGAACATGGACTCGATGGTCAACCGCTACACGTCCAGCCGCCGCATCCGCAAGGACGACGCCTACACGCCGGACGGCGCCGCGGACCGGCGCCCCGACCGCGCCGTGCTGGTCTATGCGCAGCGTTGCCGCGAGGCGTTCAAGGATGTGCCCGTCATCATCGGCGGCATCGAGGCCAGCCTGCGGCGCATCGCCCACTACGACTACTGGTCGGACAAGGTCCGGCGCAGCGTGCTGCCGGACGCCAAGGCCGACCTGCTGGTGTACGGCAACGGCGAGCGGCAGATCCTGGAGATCGCCCACCGGCTGGATGCGGGGCAGAACGTGCGCGAGCTGACGGACATCCGCGGCACCGCCTTCATGCGCGGCGGCGTGCCGGGCGGATACGTGGAACTCGATTCCACCGAACTGGACACGCCGGGCGCGCTGATCGTGCACCCGGACCCGTACATGATGGAGCCGGATTGCCCGACCGGTGACGGTGAAGCCGCCGCGGACGGCGAAGCCCCCGATCGCGCCTGTTCCATGCCGCCCCTGGACGCACCGCACGCCGGCCCCGAGGTGGGCCCGGCCGACGCCGCGCCGCTGCAGCCGGGCGCGGCCGACCCGCGCAAGCTGTGGCGCGATCGCGACCGCACCGTCGTGCGACTGCCGGCCTACGAACAGGTCTGCGACGATCCCGTGCTCTACGCCCACGCCTCGCGCGTGATGCACGCCGAGACGAATCCCGGCAATGCGCGCGCTCTGGTGCAGCGCCACGGCGACCGCGACCTGTGGCTGAACCCGCCGCCGGTGCCGCTGTCGACGCCCGAGATGGACGCCGTGTTCGACCTGCCCTATGCGCGCCGGCCGCACTCCAGCTACGGCAAGGCGCGCATTCCGGCCTGGGAGATGATCAAGGGCTCGGTGAACATCATGCGCGGCTGCTTCGGCGGCTGCACGTTCTGTTCGATCACCGAACACGAGGGCCGCATCATCCAGAGCCGTTCGGAAAAATCGGTCCTGCGCGAGATCGAAGCCATCCGCGACAAGACCGAAGGCTTCACCGGCGTCATCTCCGACCTGGGCGGCCCCACGGCCAACATGTACCGGCTGGCCTGCAAGTCGCGCGAGATCGAGGCGGCCTGCCGCCTGCCGTCCTGCGTGTATCCGGCCATCTGCCCGAACCTGGACACCGACCACTCGGCGCTGATCGGCCTGTACCGCAAGGCGCGCGAACTGCCGGGCATCAAGAAGGTGCTGATCGCCTCGGGTGTGCGCTACGACCTGGCGGCCACCTCGCCGGCGTACGTGAAGGAACTGGCGCAGCATCACACGGGCGGATATCTGAAGATCGCGCCCGAACACACCGAAGACGGCCCGTTGAACATGATGATGAAGCCGGGCATCGGCAGCTTCGAGAAGTTCCGCGCGCTGTTCGACAAGTTCTCGAAAGAGGCCGGCAAGAAGCAGTACCTGATCCCGTACTTCATCGCCGCCCACCCGGGCACCAGCGACGAGGACATGCTGAACCTGGCGCTCTGGCTCAAGGCCAACGCCTTCCGCCCCGACCAGGTGCAGACCTTCCTGCCGTCGCCCATGGCCACGGCCACGGCGATGTACCATTCGGGACGCAATCCGCTGCGCAAGGTGACGCGTGAGGCGCGCAGCCGCAGCGACGAGGTGGTCGTCCCGAAGCGCGGCAAACAACGCGAACTGCACAAGGCCTTCCTGCGCTGGCACGACACGAAGAACTGGCCGCTGCTGCGCGAAGCGCTGCACCGGATGGGACGCGATGACCTGATCGGCAACGGGCCGGAGTGCCTGGTGCCGCCCGGAAAGGGGATGGCTGTGACCTCGACGAAGACCAAGCCCGGCGCGCGCGGTCCGGCGACCGGAGGCGGCGGCAAGGCCAAGACCCCCGCCGACGTGGTCAGGATCGGCCGCGCACCCGGCCGGGCCCGTCTGTCCGTGAAGGGCCGGCTGGCCGCGAAGAATAAGCTGTCCGCGAACGACAAGGCGGCCGTGCTGCGGAAGGCGGCGGCGAAGGAACGCCAGGCCGCGAAGGCCGCCGCCGAAGGCGGCCGCAAGATCGCCGAAGAGGAACGCGCTCCGGACCGCGGCCGGGGCGGCCCGAACCCGGGACGCCGCCGCGGCCCGAAGTCGTCGTCCTCGGAACGGTCCGAGAGGGGACCGACCGAGAACGCGCGCGGGCGTGCGCGCACCGGGGAGCCCAGATCTTCAGGAAGGCCTTCGACGTTCGGGGCGGCGCCCAAAGCCGCGGGCAAAGCCGCGGGCAAACCGGCGGGCAAACCAGCGGGCAAGCCGGCGGCCAGGTCCGCGCCCGGGAATGCGGGGGCGGCCGGCAAGTCGGCGGGTTCGCGTCCGCCGCGGCCCGGTGGGCGGCCAGCGAAGCCGGCCAAGCGGGGCGGGGGGCGCGGGCGGTAGCGCTCGGGTTGGAAACGGGACGCGAGCCCGACAAGCGCTCCACGGACGGATGGAGGTTGCGCCCCACTTGGCATTCAAGAATGGTCGCCTTGTGTGCGAAGGGCGGACCATTCAGCGCCGCCGGTTGCGCGATCCGGTCAAAGCCAACCGGCCCGTTTATGCAGATGCATCTCGGGCCCGCTGATTTGATTCGTTCGACTCGCCCGGCTCTCCCGCGCCCGCAGCACTTGCGCCGGCGCAAGTCGGGCGCCATTCGCCACTCGGCTCACAGTCACATTTCGAACGGGACGCGAGCCCCGCACCCCTCAGGCGTGCGGGGCTCGCCATGTTCCCGGATCCCTAGAGCTTGTAGTCCCGCCGGAAATACCACAACTGGTGGACCAGCGCCTGCCGGGTTTCCAGGAAGCACTCCCACTGTTGACGGGCGTCGACGAACTTCGCGGTCAGGACCTCGTCGGTGCCGAAAGTCTGGCTGCTCAGGTAGTAGTTGCCGGGGCTCTCTTGTGGTCCCTGCCTGCCGCCTCGGTTGTTGTACCGGGCCGGAGTCCACGTTTGTCCGGTGTAGACTCCCCCGCTTGGGGGGGTATCGACCAGACGCATCGATTGGACGCCATCCATCGCATCGAAGTATTTGCCGGCCGTTTCGGGCCAGAGATTCCTGATGGCCCAACCCCAATCGCCCAATCGGATGAACTGCCAGTACGAGGACTCCGTGAGGGAGGACTGCATCAGGGACCAGTAGTTCGAATACACCTGCAGATGCCGCTCCCCGTCGAGGCCTTCGACGAAGATCCGATAGGCGAAGGCCTGGTCGAAGAAAATGGTCCGGAACGAGAAGGTAGGATTCCCGTCCAGACGCTGGTTCCCCGTGCCGCGAATCGTCCCGGTCAGCCAGACCCGGTAGCCGGTTTCGTATTCCTGCCAGACGCCGCCCGTCGGGGTGAACGTGACCGTCCGGTCGGAGACCGACAGGCTGCCGGTGATCGTGGGCTGGTACTGGTTGTTGACCCAGGTGTCGGCGGTGACGGTCACCGAGCTGCTGTTGACCGTGGCAGGGTCCACCGGGAACTCGAAGACCATCGTGAGGGCATCCTCGATGCGGACCAGAGTGGCGCCGTTCGCGGGGGTCGACGAAACCAGGTGCATGAGCGGGGCGGTGCGGAAGCCGAGGGTGCGACCGCCGGCGAGCGGCCGTCCCGCCTGGTCGCGGATCGCCGCGGTCAGGGTGATCGTGAAGCTCGTATCGTCGGCCAGCCACGCGCTGTAGAGGGGGTCGAAGGTCAGCACCGCTCCCGACACGCTCAATTCCCCGCCGACATCCTGACCGTTGCCGTCCCTCAGTTGGAACGAGGAGGGTGTCACGGTCGCGGCATCCAGGGTGCCGTTGAAGTTCACGGTGATGACGCCATCGACGGCGACATTGACCGCGCCGTCGGCCGGCACCGCCGAAGCGATGTCCAGCACCTGGCTCGTGGTCGAGAAGCCCGCCACGAAGACGAAGCCGAGGCGGGCGCCGCTGGTCGACATCAGGTCGGCCCCGACGTTCACGGCGTAGCTTGCGGACGAAGCCAGGGGATTGACGGGGACCAGGCGGATCGTCGCGCCGTCGCTGGTCCGGGTCGCGGCCACCGACACACCGTTACGGACCAGCTGGAACGTCGCCTCCGAGACGGAGCTGGGGTCCACGTTTCCGTTGAACGTCACTTCCACCGCGGTGACCAGCGAGACTCCGGTCGAACCATTGGCAGGATTGCTGGCCGTCACCGTGAACGCGCTCGGATCGACTTTCACGCCGCTGAAATCCACGGTTTCGGTGCAGTTGTCGGGCGCGCCGAAATCGGTGATGACGGTGCCGCTGATCCTGTCGCCAGCCTCGTTGAGGGTGAACTCCCAATCCTGGCTGCTGTTGCCGCCCGCGATCGACAGCCGCGCCGTGCTGCCCGTGACGTTTCCGGTTGCGGTGCCGCCGGCCAGCGTCAGCGTGATCGCCGCGCCTTGCTGGGCAAGAGACATGCGCCCGATCCCGGTGGTTCCGACCGGCCGATTGGGGCATGCCTTGGCCGCCACGGTGAAGTCGAGATCCCAGGTTCCGCTGAAATCACGGACTGCGGCCGGCGCCGTGGCTTCGTTGCCGCCGCAGCCGGCCAGGTAGCCGGCTCCGAGCAGCTGAACGGCTATCAGGATTCTGAGAAGAGTGGAGCGTGGCACGGGTTCGCCTTTCTGCAGGTGTGGTGATTCCGCTCGTGCGGAGGGACCAGTTCGTCCAGCACCAGGACCACCGCGAACGGCTGGCCAAACCCGTCAGGAAATGGCGATTTATTTAATCTTTTTTTGAATAGAAGGATGCCGGAGGGTTCGTTCAGTCGTCCGGCAGGGTCGGAACGGCCAGCGCCAATGCCCGTAACCCTTTTTCGGTCTTGCTGTTACCGTCCAGACGTTCCAGTTCGGCCAATCCGTTCAGCAGCGCCACCTTGTCGCTCCGGGTCAGGGGATCGACCACCGCGACCTGTTCCAGGGCTTCCGCATAGAGCTGCCGCGCCCGGGACGTTTCACCCAGATCGCGCAGCACCTCGGCCTGGGCGCCGATCCCGCGGACCAGAACCGGATGGGCCGGCCGCAGGGTGCGGCGCTCCCGAGCCACGACATCTTCCAGGATAGCCGCCGCCTGGACCAGATCGCCCTGGCGGGCCAGGGTTCGGGCCAGTCCCTCGCCGATCTCCAGACGATCCAGATGGTCCGGCCCCAGGATCCGGGTCAGCCCCTGCCACGCGCGCCGGTAGTGGACCAGAGCCTGCTCCAGGTTGCCGCTCTCCAGGTGCATGGCGGCCAGCATGCCGGCGTACTGGAAAATGTTGGGATGGTCCGGGCCGGCCAGGCGCTCGATCCCGGCCAGGGCCGCCGCGCACGCGGCCAGCGATTCCGCCGACGGGTGCAATCGGTGACGCGCTCTGGCCAGCTTGGCGATGCCGTACTGGGTGTCCTTGTCCTGCGGCCCCAGGGTCCGGATGCGCGCCTCGACCAGCGGTTCGAACAGGCGGAGTGAGGCTCTGATGCGTCCCTGCTGGAACAGGGTGCTGGCCAGGCTGTCGCGGGCGCGCAGGGTCGAGCGGTCGTCGTACCCGCGGACGTTGGTGAGCCCGTCGATCGCACGCTGCTGCAGGGGGATGGCGGCGTCGAAATAGCCCTGGCTGCTCAGCACATTCGAAAGGGTGCTGGCCGCGAGCACCGATTGCCGGTCATCCGGCCCGAAGGTCTGCTCGCTGACGTGCAGGGCGCGCGTCAGGGTGCGGCGGGCCTCGGCCTGCATGCCCAGTTCGCGATAGACCTTGCCCACCGAATAGAGCAGGCGCGCCTGCAGTTCCGGCTGGTCGCCCAGTTCCGACTCGATGCGGGCCGCGCTGCCGTTGAGCAGGTCCAGCGCCGAGATCTCCTCGCCGCGCATGCGGTCCGGATCGACGTTGCGGAACACATCCTCCAGGAAGCGGGCATGCTCATTGGCGACTCCGGCCTCGATGTTGGCGCGGTCGCGTTCATGGGCGATCCGGTCGGCCTGCACCGCCATCACGGCCCCGAAGCCCATGACCAGCAGCAGACCGACCGCGGCCACCCCGACCCCGGCCCGGTGGCGGCGGGCGAACTTGCGCAGGTGGTAGGCGGCCGACGGCGGTCGCGCGACGACAGGCTGCGCCGCCAGAAATCGTTCCAGATCCAGAGCCAGATCGTGGGCCGATTCATAGCGCCGGGCCGGATCCTTCTCCACCGCCTTCATCGTGATCCAGTCCAGATCGCCGGCCAGTTGCCGGCGGAGGGCCGCCGGGCTGGTGCGGCGATCGGCGGCGACGGCCAGTCCGGCTTCGCCGAGACCGCTGACCTTTGCGCTCGGCCTGGGCGGGACGTCGCACCGAATCCGCCGCAGCATGGCCTCGACGCCGCCGCTGCGCAGTTCGGCCGGGTCGATCGGCAACGCACCCGCCAGGAGCTCGTAGAGGATCACGCCCAGCGAGTAGACATCGCTGCGGGTGTCCGAAGCCTCGCCCTGTGCCTGCTCGGGGCTCATGTAGTCCGGGGTGCCGACCAGCAGCCCGGCTTCGGTCAATAGGGTCTCCGTCGTCAGCGACCGCTCCGTGGCACGGGCCACGCCGAAGTCGATGATCTTCGGCACCGGCCGTCCGTCTTCGCCGGTCACCAGAATGTTGGACGGCTTCAGATCCCGGTGCAGCACGGTCTTGCGGTGCGCGTGCTGCACGCCGGCGCAGACCTGCCGGAACAGATCCAGACGGGCGCGGAGATCGAACCGGTGCGTGTCGCAGTAGTGCGTGATCGCGACACCGTCGATGAATTCCATCGAGAAGTAGGGGCGTTGATCCGCGGTCAGACCCGCGTCATACACCTGGGCGATCGCCGAATGGGACATCAGGGCCAGGGCCTGGCGCTCGCGTTCGAACCGCCGCAGGACCTCTTGAGAATCCAGGCCCGAGCGGATCACCTTGATCGCCACCCGCCGCCGCACCGGCTGCAGCTGCTGCGCCTCCCAGACCTCGCCCATCCCGCCCTGGCCGATCCGGCGTCCCATCTCGTGCTGCGCAATGTCCGGCGCCGCCGCGGGAGCGGACCGGGCGGCGGCCGCCACCACCCGGCCGGCGGCGCCTTCATCCTGGTCGTCGTCGGCGTGCCGGAGCAGGGCCTCCAGCTCGCAGCGCAGTTCCGGATCGCTGCCGCACTCACGCGCCAGGAACGCGTCGCGTCCGGCGCCGGTCAGGGCCACGGCCTGCGCGAACAGGCCTTCCAGTTTCTCCCAGCGTTCACTCGCCACGGTATTCCTCGAGGCGGGCACCAAGCCAGGACCGCAGGAAGCGCCAGCGCCGCTCGATCGTCGACAGCGAAACGCCGAGGGTGGCGGCCACTTCCTCCATCGTCAGGCCCGCGAAGTAGCGCAGCATGACGATCTCGTGGCCGTCGGGATCCTCGGCCGCCAGCCGCGCGAGGGCCAATTCCAGCTGCAACATGTCGGTGGCCGGTGCTTCGATGGGCGGGTCGAGGCCATCCAGGTCGATGCGCTGCAGGGCGCCTCCGCGCTTGAGGCTGCCCTTGCGGCGCGCCGATTCGACCAGGATGTCATGCATGGCCCGCGACGCCGCGAAAAAGAAGTGGCGTCGGCTCTGCCAGTCGCGCGCCGGGTGCCCCTCGAGGCGGAGGAAGGCTTCGTGCACCAGGGCCGTGGGCTGCAACGTCTGTCCGGGGGCCAGGTGGGCCATGCGCGCCCGCGCCAGACGGCGCAGTTCGTCGTAGAGCAGCGGCACCACTTCGGCTCGTGCCCCGGATTCGCCGCCGGCAATGCGCTCCAGCAGGAGGGTCACGGCATCATAGATGTCCTGCTCGCGGCCTGATGGTGGCACGGGGGCTCCTGCGGGAGAGGCTCAGGCGACATGGCATGGCGGGCAGTCGCCCTTCAAAGGCGACTGTATCACTCTGTTGTGTGTCTCCCAAACCCGATCTTCCCGGTGATCGCAATCCGCCCGGCTAAGTGATGGGCGCGGCCTTCACGCCGACGTGGGTACCGACCCACGGTCCGGCCGCCCATCTGTATCCACTGCCGCAGCCGATGGGCCACCTTGTCGGTGCCGCCGGGCGCGTCCGAATGCGTCGCCGACAGCGCGAAACCCGCCGCGAGAAGAAGTGGAAAGGCCATCAACCACACACGGAGAAGTCGTCGGGTCTCCATGAAGTCCCCTACCCGATGCCCCTGGTATCATGCCCCGGAATTCTCGCGAACGTAGGGTATCCTGGCGGTGGGTCAAAGGACGGGCGCCGTCGCCGTCACTCACTTCACAAGCGTCATCTTCGCCAGTCGCGTGCCGCCATCCGTCTCGAGCCGCGCGAAATACACGCCGGCACCGACCGCCAGCCCCCGGCCGTCGGTGCCGTCCCAGCGGATCTCCCCGGCGCCCGCGGCCAGCGTCCCGTCCAGCAGCACGACCAGTTCCCGCCCCGCCAGGTCGTAGATGCCGAGCCGCGCCCGGCCCGCCTCGGGCAACGCGAAGCGGATGGTCGTCGAAGGGTTGAACGGATTCGGATGGTTCTGTTCCAGGTAGAAGCCGGTGCGCGGCAGGTTATCGCTGCGCGGGTCCACCGCCGAGACGCCCGTCAGTTCGTACGCCCGCACGTCGTGGCCATCCAGTTCGAGTCCGGCAATCAGGCCGTCCGCCGCGACCGTGATCGTGCGCGAGTCGGCGGTGTCCAGCAGGTCGACGGCCAGGTAATCGCCGGGCGCCAATGCGGCCGCCGAGGCGGTGGCCGTGAAGCCGGCCAGCGCACCCGCGGACGTGTTGGCCAGACACAGCACCGTCTGCTGGCTGTCGGTGCGGACGTAGGCGAGCGCCGCCGGCTCCGACACCGCCAGCATCGCGCAGTTGCCGCGCCGCAGCGCCGTGGATCCGTTGCGTGCGTGCACCAGGCGCTTGTACCAGGCCAGCAGCGATTGCGTATCCTGCTGCGCTGTGGCCACGTTGAACTGCGGGAAGTTCGCGTTGAGGGCCTGCCACGGCGTTCCCGTCGTGAAGCCGGCGCCGGCGCCCGCGGTCCACTGCATCGGCGAGCGGATGTATTCGTGCGCACCGTTGCCGACCATGCCGATCTCTTCGCCGTAGTAGAGGAATGGCACTCCCGGCAGCGTCAGGTAGAGTCCGGCGGCCGCCTTCGCCTTGCCCGGGTCGAAGCCCAGCACGTTGAACGAGCGGTCCTGGTCGTGGTTGGTCAGGAACGTCGCGTACTGCAGGTACGGGTACAGCGCATGCACCTGCGCCATCTTGCCGCCCAGGCCCGCGGCGTTGCCGCCGTTGACCGCGCCGAGGATCGCGTACGAAAGGTCGAACTCGAAGCAGAGGTCGAGCCTGTCGTTGGTGACGTACTGCACCACGGTGCTGCTGGCTGTCCAGGCTTCGCCCACCGAGAGCGCGCCCGGTTCGACCGCCTTGATGTGCGTGTTGAAGTCCTGCCAGAACTGCAGCGTGGAGGGCGTGGTCTGCAGCAGGCCCGGGTCCTCGTCGATGTACAGCACGGCATCGAGCCGGAACCCGTCCACGCCGATGGCCTCGAGCCACCACGCCGCCGTGTCCAGCATCTCGGTCTTCACGGCCGGCGTGTCGTAGTTCAGGTCGGGCATGCCGCTCCAGAACAGCCCGTAGTACCAGCCGGACTGGTTCCAGTGCCACACGCCCTGGCCCCACGGCCCCGTCTCGTCCGGTTTGGTCGGCGCCCAGCGGAACCAGTCCCGGTAGGTGGGCGAGTTCTGCCGCGCCGCCACGAACCACGGATGCTCGTTCGAGCAGTGGTTCATTACGTAGTCGATGATGACCTTGATGCCGCGCGCATGCGCCGCCGCCAGAAAGGCCTCGAAGTCGGCCATCGTCCCGTAGTCGGGGTTGATGGAGCGGTAATCCAGCGAATCGTACCCGTGGTAGCTGGGCGCGTTGTTGATGGGCATCAGCCAGATGCCGGTGATGCCCAGGTCGGTCGTGGTCGCCGGATCGCCGTCGTTCAGGTAGTCCAGCTTCGCGGTGAGCCCGGGCAGGTCGCCGATGCCGTCGCCGTCGCTGTCGCTGAAGCTGCGCACCAGGATCTCGTAGAAGACGGTGTCGTTCCACCAGTGCGTCGGGCCCACGGGCACGGGGTCACTGCCGCCGCCGCCCGCGGGCGCGTAGTCGTTGTACCAGACGTCGATCAGGTTGTCGCTCGCCAGCACCGCGTAGGAGCGGTTGTTGCCGACTCCGGGAAACTCCTCGGTGCCGTCCCACTGCCCGTTGAGGCGGAACTTGAACTCGATGACCTGCCCGGTCGTGAAGCCGCCCACGACCACCGCCCACACCGTGTCGCCGTCGGCGTCGGCCAGGGGCGTCAGGGGGCTGGACCCCCAACCGTTGAAGCTGCCGGCCACATCGACGAATTCCTGGGCCGGGTCGAAGGCGCCAAGCTGCACCTGGTCGGCCATGCGCACCTGGAAGGTGACGTCGACGGCGAAGGCAGCGGGGGCGCACAGCAGCGCGGCGCCAAGAGTCAGGCAGCCAAGGGTCAGGCAGGCGGTCAATCGCATCCGGGTACTGCTTGTCATTGGGGTGTTGCCCGGGCGGCGACGCGGTCGAACCCCGGGCGGGGGCCTGTACGGAGCAATCATAGCACAATTGGGGGTGTTGGGGCGAAGGCCATCGCGCGCGGCACTTGCGCCGGCGCAAGTTTGCCGGCGTGCTGGCCCCCGCAACTCGCGTTTGGGTTCGACCAGACGGTCGCGACCGTGGACGGGTCGGAGATGGACCAGGCGACGGGGTTGGCGGACGACGGGGGAGCAGTCCCCAACCAGGCCATTCACCGGTTGACACGGATGCCGCGGTCGACGCAGCATGCCCTTGCCGGCGATTGCCGACGCAGGAGTGGCGATGGGTATCCCTGCTTCATCATGAGTATTCCTCCGAAAGCGAGACCGACATGATGACCGCGACTCGCCTGTTCCCCTTGGCATTGTTGCTGTGTTTGACGGCCGCCACGGCTGCGACGGCCGCGCCGGTCGGGAACCTGCCCGACTCAGGCATCTTGGGCGGTACCTGGGTGACCAACATCCCGGCGGACCAGTACCTGGGTCTGACCATCTACCGCGTCATTCCCCGCAAGGTCGGATGGTTCATCGAAGGCAAGTTCGGCAGGCAGATGACGTATGAGAGTTCGAACTACTACGAGAACATTTCCATCGGACAATCCGAGGACTGGGGTGATCAGTTCCTGAAGTCGGATGAATCGTACGACACGTTCAATGCCGGCGTAACCTACGCCTACGGCAAGCAGTTCTTCGTCTATCTCGGCGCAGGCATCAGCGAAACCGACAGCTACCGGCAGTACCACGACGAATTCGGGATCCTTGGCGACGGTGGCAACTATTGGATCGACGGTATCGAGAATGGTACGGCGACGAATACCGTGTTCGGCGCGATGTTCCGCACCTCGGACACCTTCGTCATTCAGATCGGTTACGACTCGCGTCCGGCCGGCCTCAACCTCGGCATCGGCCTGGTTACCTCCTGGCCGTCCCCTTACTGACTGTCGGGGCTGAGGTGCGCACCAAGAAGGTTATCTTCTGCCTCGAAATCGGGTGCAGAGAAATTAGCAGAGGCCCTCGGCTGTATTGGCCCGACGATCTCTTAACTGGAGGACACCGTGCGTAACATCATGGTACCATCGCCCTAGTTGGGTCGCTTTCGCGATCCGGCGACTTTAGCACCACCCGGGCGCCGGGCGGCATTCCACGCGACAGGGCGGCTCCAAAGGGACCCGAGCTTTGGCGCAGGACGAAAAGATGCTCGATACGTTCCGCGGGACCTCTTCAGTCCTCAACCCGCAGGCTGACCCTGCCGTATGCGACTACCACCGATTCGCGGTCCTCGTTGTCGGTCTCGTCCGCCGACGGGCGAGGAATAACTAGGCCCGACACGATCCGGTTGGCTGTTAACCAAAATGATCCAAGTGTGCGATTCTGAGACTCAGAGACAGTTGCGTGGCGATTCCCGCACCTTCGATACCTCTCCCGAAATCTCTCCGATTTCCGGCCGCTGCATAAGCCGGATTGCCACGCCCGCAACTCAATGGCCTGCGTACAGTTACAAAAAGACCCTCGTGCCATTACGGCCGAGGGCCTCTGTAAACTTCTCGCGCTCCGTTTTCTAGGCCGGAGATGATTGGCTCCCCGGTCGGGGCGCGCAGCGAGAATGCAGAGAGATCAATTGGATGTATCTATCTCCAGAGGGCCTTCAGGTCGCCCCAGGTCGTGGATTCTGATGACACGGGCTGCCCCTGGAACGGCTCGAACTGCACGACGCCATAGACGGATGGGTCGTCGTTCCCGTCGACGATCCAACCCGCAATGGTGGCCGCCGAGTCGGTGCCCCAATAGTTGTTGGTCATATCCTGGTATTGGGTCGGAGAATACAGGAATGCGTCCACCAGTACCGTCGGGCCCGACACGTGCAGAATCTGACACCCGTGCAGTTGAATGTTGCTGCGGGAGATCCAGATGGTCGCGTACCACCCTCCAGAAAGGTAATTGTTCCAACCAGATACTACTGCCGCGCTGCGAGCCAAGAGATTCACGGCACTCCCGGATACCTGGTTGCTGGTTACGTCGACCACAGAGCCAGAAATCACACTAATTCCAACGTTGCTCTGGTTAGTAAACACGCAACCGACGACGCTTCCTGTCGAGTTGTTGGCGAACTGACAGCCTACGGAGTATCCGTCAATCGTGCAATCCACTACAGCGGCGCCGACGACGTGATCGAATGAAGCCGAGCACGTCACAAGCTCACACTGCGCAACCGTCAAATTTCGCGCCGGATAGGCGCCAATAATGCCGTAATCGAGATCCTGCATTCGGCAATCCTCGACAATCGTACCCCCTTCACTCCATGTCGAAATGCCCACCCTGCAGCCTAGGGTACGGCATCGCCGCACTTCCAACGCGCCACCCTCCTTGTAGATGCCGCCGAACACGTTCTCCATCGCCAGATCCTCGACAACCAGTCGCTGCACCCGAGAGAACGCGCAGATGACCTTTGGCTGCTCAGGATTGACCCACAACGGCGCCGGCGGCCCGATGATCGTCTGATCTGACCCGGACCCGATGATCGTCAGGTCGGCGACGTCCACGGCGACGTAAACGTCGAACGTCCACTTCTCCGCATTGGCTGGCGGATACGAGGTATACGGCCGCTTCTCTTCGAACCGGCCAGGTCCAATTCGAATTGTGTCACCGGCAGCAGCATGATCCACCGCATCTTGGATGACCGTGGAGTCCCCCGTGCGGTCCTTACGCACGTGCCACGTCCGTGCGCTCGCCGAGTTGGCGCCGAGCACCGTCAACATGACAATTGCAGCCAACCGAAACATGATCATCCCCACCTGCATCGGGGGAGGGCGCGGAAGCCACGCCTAGCCCCCTGTCCATCGCCGGCTACCTTACTAGGGTCAGCCGCTCGGTCATCACCAGCCCGTCCGCCTTCAATTGGGCGAAGTACACGCCACTTGGACTGACCTGGCCCCGCATGTTCAGCCCCGTCCATTCAGCCGCGTGCGATCCGCCTGCGCGGTGCTCGTCGATGAGCCTCGTCACCAACTCACCCCGCACCGTATAGATCGCCAGCGAAACCGGCCCCGCCTTGCCCAGCGTGAACCTTATCTTCGTCGCCGGGTTGAACGGGTTCGGGCTGGCCGGCGACAGCATCGTTTGCTGCACCGCCAGCTCCGGCGCCGGACTCTTGGCCGTCTGTGCCGCCTTCTGGCACGTCGCCGCGTCCACCACGATCGCGTTCACGGCCAACCGGAAGTCCGGACGCATGCGAACCCAGCTCACGCCTTCGGCGCTCAGCCAGCCGGACAGCCCCGAGCTTCCGGCGCGATACCCGATGCCCGGGCCGCCGCCATCGCCGAGCCCTACCTGTTCCGCGTACGCCGGCATCTCGAAGATCACATAGACGCCGCCCGTAGCGCTCGCCTGGGGCTCGGCGAACAGCAGCTCACTGAACCCGGATGAGACTCCCGTCACCGACGTGGCCGCAAGTGTGGCTTCCGCCACCCGGCCGGGACCCTCTTCGCCCGCGGTAGAAAGAAACACCCGCGGGAACGCGACGGTCCGGTCATTATTGTACCATATCACGCCGGACAGGGCCTTGCCTTCGGCAAGCGGCACGAAGGCGGCCGCGCAGGCGTGTTCCCGCGCCGGGGTCAGGCCGACTACGCCGATCACTCCATCAGATTGCTGCCCATCGACTTCGGTCGTCAGACCTCCCGCCAGGAGGCCGAGAACCACTAACATCCGACCGATTGCTCTTTGCTTCGTCATGGGGCTCACCTCCAGGCTACTGTTCCATGTCGCCAATGCACACGCCCACGGTCAGGTTCCGCGTCGGGCTGGTGCTCTTGTGGCCGTCGTCCGTCGCGCTCTCGACGGTGAAATTATGCACGCACGTGGCGATGCACTGGCGGTCCCTCCAGATCAGCTTGTGCTTGTAGCCGCCACCGGCCTTGGCCAGCACCGAATGCTCTACGCCGTAGGTCGCCGCCGTCAGCACGATGGTCCCGGTCTGGCACTCCGACGGCTGGCCGGTGCAATTCGAGATCGTTACCGTGTCCCGCGCTGGGTCGCAGCTGAAATTTGTTTCCCAGGTGAATTCCCAGTCAGCCCAACCGTGGGGATACGGATAGTGCGTGGCTGCAGTCTTGCCGGTGGTAATTTCGGGGACGGTGGTATCCACGATCGTCGTTACGGTATCGGGCTGCACGTTGAACGTATGGACGTAGCCGCCCGGCCAGGTGATTTGCACGGCGACCATCGAGTTCCAGGCCCCCAGGCCGCAAATCAGCACATTGTCGGCCTGTCCGCCCTTTCCACTGCCACCGTCGACGACCTGCACCTGCTGGAAAGTATCCTGGCCGTCGAAATACGAGAAGCGCACCCGGGCGCCGATGGCGCTGCGGTTGTTGCCGCCGCCGCCCACCAGCTTAACGCCCGCCCAATGGGCCGTAGGCGGGTCTCCGGCAAAGCTGCGGGCCTGGTAGAAGTAGTCGTCGGTGGACTCAGGGCGACCGAAGAACATGTCGCTGTCGCCGTCAGCATTGAAATCGGCGATCACAACGCCGTCGACCCGGCCCGTGCTCGTGAAGCCGACATTGTAGGACTGATCAAGAAGGGTCGCATTCCCGTCGACCAGGCGGTTCCAGAACAGCCAGCGGTGGTCGCTGCTCTCCCGCGGCAGCACCACGAGGTCCTGCCGTCCGTCGAGGTCGTGGTCCGCCGGGCGCGCGCCATTGGAAGCCGAGGTGAGTACTACCGGCAGCGGATCCACCGCGGCAAAATTGCCGCTGCCGTTGTTGATGTACACCGTCGGGGCCGAAGATTCGCTTCCGAGCACGAGGTCCAGGGCCGAATCGTTGTTCATGTCGGCCCAGGCGGCGCTGTTCACGTTTTCGACATCGAGACCGATGAACCGGTCGTCGAAGGAATCCGTCAACCCGCCGGCTCCGTCGTTCAAGTAAAGCCTGCTCGAGGCTGCCGCTCCGGCATCGCGCAAATCACCCACGAACAGGTCGAGGTCCTTGTCGCCATCGATGTCAGCCCACGAGGCCGTGACCGAGGCGCCAAGGGCACTTCCGTCGTTGCCCAGGCTGTCCGTCCGGTCGACGAAAGTACCCGAGATGCGCCCGTCATTGCGCAGCAGCCTGCCCCGGACTGGACTCAGGTTTACCGAGGTCGGGTCGCTGCCGCCTCCGTCGCCGCGGCAGACATACAGATCGATCTGTCCGTCGCGGTCGAAGTCACCCCAAGCGCCGGCGTAGGAGCTATCGGCCAGGGCGTTGAGGCCCGAGGCGCTTGCGTAGTCCATGAGCGATGCCACTATCGGAGTGCTGTTGTTGTGATAGAGACGCGGTTGAGTCGCGGCGGCAACGAAGAGGTCGACGCGGCCGTCGTTGTCGTAGTCGGCGGCGGTGGCTCCGCGCAAGCCGACCTGAGGCTGGCCACCCGGAGCAATGTCGTACGCAGTCCTGTCTTGGAACTGAGGCACGCCACTTGTTAGCAGCACCTGCTGTTGTAGCGAACCGAAGTCGTCTCGCATCGTGATGAACAGGTCCTTGTCGATATCGCCGTCGTAGTCGAACGCGACGATGCTGTATGGTGAGCCTGTGTACAGAAGATTGGTGTCTGCAGACTTGTTTTCGTACGCGGACGCAAGACTGAACAAGCATCTCTGGAGGTGAGGGGCTACTTCTATCGCGCGCAGCATCCTCTCGCCCTGGCCGGGCGTGAATCCGGTCATACATCGCGGCCAAGTGTACGCCATAATGTTATGGAGCGGTGGTTCGTATCCTGGGATCTCGCCGTCGTACTGGCAGTTTTCCCTGTTCACATGGATCCACATTGGACTCTCTAGATACCAATCATATTCGGTATCGCAAACCAGGTCCTGACATGTCGCGCATCGCACCTCTGGGCCACACCAAGTGCCGGGAACCCCAGCAAATTCGTTCGTGTGCAACAGGCCCAAGCAGTGGCCGATCTCATGCGACAGCACCGGAAAATCCTCGTCGGCGATGATATTGACGAGACAGCGTGTGGGTGGATACGTCGGCTGGTCGGCGCCCCAAGAATAGCCCTCTGGTCGTATCGCCTCCGGCACTGCGAAGGCCAGAATCACATCGACCGTATCCAGTTCTGGACCTAAGCGCTGATCCAGATTCCCAGATGCAACCGAGTGACTGCTATAGTAGTACTCGCTCGTCACGGGCATTGCGGATAAGGTAACGTTGAAGTAGATCTGAAGCGGGGCATAGTCGGCTCGAACGCGTGCAATCGCAGCGGTGATCTGTGCGTCGGATCAGCCCGTCGTCCCCGGTGGCGTGCCTTCGATGACGAGGTTGTGGAACCTCAGGTTCAGAATCGCGCTGCGGATGTTGGATGTCTGTGTGCTCAACGATTTCAATGCGTAGGCAGAATCGCTGGCCGCAAATCCGCAAGAGTAGCCATCTGTATCCGCATGCACCACTGGCGCGATCGCTCCGACTAGAATCGTAGCGACAAGTGGCAGTAGGGCAATAGGCCACCAGCGCACTAACGCCGTCGCCGTCGCCGTCGACATTATCGACCTCCCGAAGGATTGGCGGCGTGGTCCAGTACATAATCGCACCTGTGACGCCACGCCCTGCCCAAGATTGCGAAAACGTCTCCTCTACGTGCTTCCGGCAGCGTGAATAGCGCGGTCAGCGCGAGAACCCATGGCTCAAATGAGAGGAAAGTCGAATCAACTACCATTGCCCCCGATCGCTGCCCCCCGGCACCGTAAGACCGTCCCACAACACCCACCCACCCGTCAATCGCAAGCGGCCGACCCCGCGCGCATTTCCCCGCCCGTGATTGCGACGCGTGATGCGCCCTCCCCAACCCGGAGGTGCCTTTATGTTCAGTTCATCCAAGTCGATGACTGCCTCCCGCCGCGAGCTTGATCTCCGCCGGCATCGCGTCAGGTTCTTCTCGGCACGGCCGGGGAAGGGTCCGCTGTTCGCGCTGGTCGACTGACCCGCTGCACCGTGACCAGTGTCGACCTTAACGAAACGCCTACGGCCCACCTCTTGCACATTTCCACCCGAACGTGAACCAACCGACGGCAGCCGCACGCTGAAACTTGCGCCGGCGCAAGTCGGCGAGCCCGGCGAGTCTCGCACGGAAGCCTCGCGCGGACGCGATGCTTGCGCCGGCGCAACTGCTCGTCGGCATCACCGCCTCCCACCGCCGGCGACAGCCCCTGCCGCGCGCGCCTATCGCCAGCGACGCCCGGCAGCCACGGCCGTGCCGGCCGCCAGGAGCGCCACCACCAGGAAGCGTTGACTACATTGCTTTTACGACTTCCTCTAATTCTTCCGGTTACGGACAAGCCTTACCGATCGACCGCGCAAGCAGGGGTATATCGGCCAGGTCGATCTGCCCATCGGCGTGCAGATCGGCCGCGAACGTGAATGTTCCGTAGTACGCTGCCGAAAACACCGGGATGTCGGCGAGAGAAACGACGTAGTCGCCGTTCAGATCGGGACTGTTGAAGTGCAGGTCCAGTGTCGGCATAGTGTACACCGGAGAGCCGTTGATCACGATCACGCACGGTCCCATACTGCTGCCGCCCGCAGACAGCGGCAGCGTCCAGCGTGTCAAGCCGGACGCATCGGTGTTGGCATCGGCGATTGTGCCACCGATACAGGCGACGAAGTTCCCAACGGCGGACTCCAGCCAGATGTCGTTGCGGGAAAAGTTCGCGACAGGTCCGCAAGGGTCGGCCACTGTCAACTCGATCGTCGCGTTGACCAGCGTGCCATCGGGTCGGCGCGCCTGCGTGAACGGCGCACCTGAGCCATCCGGTACCACGAGCAAAGTTGCCGTTCCGCCCGCCCCCGCGTTCCAGACGACTGTGCTGTAGCTCAGATCGGGAATTCCGGTCACCGGATCGTTGGGATCGCATTCGGCGAAGGCCGGTGTCCCGATAGCCACGAACATCAACGTGATCGCAATTCGATTCCACATGGCTTCCCCCTTCCTCCCCTGGAAACTACCATCTCAGCTTACCGACAAACGAGCGGCCGACGCAACGAAGTTCGCTGCGACGGCCACGTATCCCGCACTCGTGACCTGTACTATTTGATATAACCCAGCGAGCGCAATTGCCGCCTGATTTCCTCTCCGATGCGCATCCTCGATCACATCGGCGAACCCACGCAGCCGCCCAAGGTGCTGCCGGCGGCGCCTACGCGTATCTGCTGGCTGAGTTTGGGTTCAGCGAGGTCGAGGTGGCGAGGCAGACTCTTGGGATTGCGCACATCGTGGCTGGGAGGCTGCCGTGAATGGCGTTTGCCCTGCATGATGGATGGGCAGGGTTTGCGCTATGATTGACGTGTTCCAGTACTATATTGCAAACATGGGCGTTTCAGTAGGTGAACTTCTGCAAAACTCCATCCATCACGCATTCATCACAGGCTTGGCGCATCAACGGCAAGACTGATCGGCCATTTTTCAAGAACTGGACCGGTGATAGTTACGTAGATAAGTTCGATCCAGAAGATCTTACGATCGACGACACGATCGTGTGGGCCATTGCCGACCGGGGAGCCAGCTTTCTACTGCCTGGAGTTGTCCCGGTCGATGACAGCCCCCACCGCCTCCACCCCGATCCCTGCCCCTACACCACCGCCGACTGCGCCACCCGTTCGACCAGTTCATCGACGGCCAGCACCAGTTCGTTCACCTGGAACGGCTTGACGAGGTACTTGTCGACGCCGGTGCGACGCGCGCGTTCGAAGTCGGCTTCGCCGGTGCGGGCGGTCAGGAAGATGATGGGCAGGAACATCGTCGCCGGATCGGCTTTCAGGCGGCTGGCCACGGTGTGGCCGTCGCCGCCGGGCATGCCGATGTCCAGCACGACCAGGTCGGGATGGTCGAGGCGGGCCAGGCGCGTGGCCTGCACGCCGTCGCTGGCCGTGCGCACTTCGTAACCGTTGGCGCGCAGGCGGATGCGGACGGCCTCGAGCAGCTCGGGGTCGTCGTCCACCAACAGGATGCGGGCTCGACTCATGCCGGAACCTTTCGCCTCACGCCGGGGTCGTGCAGGCGTGGCACGCGCGGCGTCGTGGATGGGCGGCGGTGCGGGCGCAGCCGTCGGCCGGCAAAGTAATCGGACGGGAGATGGCCTGCTTTAGAAAAAACAGCCGCAAAATCACCTGGGAAACAATCACGCGATCCGGATAACCGGCGGCAGGGCAGCCGTCTGCGCGTCAGTGCACCGAACGGCCGGCGGCGGCGGTCATCCGTCCCAGTTCGGTTTCCAGGGCGGCGGCGGCTTCCTCCAGCCAGATGTTGGCTGACCGGCTGGACAGGGACGGGAACGCCAGCGGCGCGGCATCGATCGTGAACTCCAGGCGCGATTGGCCGGCATCGCCGGCGGCGGCGAGCTGGTGGCGCAGGCGGTCGGTCAGGACCGCGGCGCCGGCCGCGTCGGCCGCGGCCACGACGAAGACCAGTTCGCCGCGGTCGTCGCAGACCAGCCGCGGCAGCAGCAGATCGCGGTCGGACATCAGGCAGCCGGCCACGACGCGGCGCACGGCGTCCAGGTACTTGGCCTCGAAGCCCTGCAGGACGCCGCCGTCGGCGGCCCGGGCGTCGATGCCGATCAGGCACAGTGTCGAGATGCCGCCCGCCGGCGTCGGCAGACGCGACAGCAGGGCGCGGCACGAGAAGATCGGCACCGTGAAGTGGAAGGTGCTGCCGCGGCCGACTTCGCTCTCCACCCAGAGTCGGCCTCCGTGTCCGGTCACGATCTGCCGGCAGATGTAGAGGCCCAGGCCCAGGCCGCGGCGGCTGACTTCCGCGCCCATCTCGCGCTGGTAGAGGTGCTCGAAGACGCGCTCCTGCTCTTCGGGCGGGATGCCGCAGCCGGTGTCGGTGACGGAGATGCGCAGTTCGTCGGGAGACTCAGGGTCCGGCTCCGCGGTCAGGGTGATCGTGCCGCCGGCGGGCGTGAACTTCACGGCGTTGCTGAGCAGGTTGATCAGCACCTGACGCACGCGTCCCGGATCGGCCAGCAGTTCGGGCAGCCGCTCCGGCAGTTCCAGCCTGAACGTGACCACTTCGCTGCGCTGCGCGGCGCGGACCGAAGCCACCGCGTCCTCGGCAAGCGCGGGCAGGCTCGTGCGCAGGGGGTCGACGCGCAGTTTGCCGCTGTCGCTGCGCGTGGCCTCCAGCAGGTCCTCGATCAGTTTCTCGAGATGCCGGCAATTGCGCAGGATCGTTTCGAGCGCCTTGCTCTGCTCCGCGGTCATGGGCCCGAGCAGCCCGTCCTTCAGAAGCGCCACCCACTGCTGCGCCACCGTCAGCGGCGTGCGCAGTTCGTGCGAGACGTGGGACAGGAACTGGTCGCGCACCATCAACTGCCGCACGCGCGTGTCGTCCAGCTGGCGCAGCGTCTCCTTGTGGGCGGTGATGTCGCGGAAGGTGGCCAGGTAGGCGGCGGCGCCCTGCCAGTCGACGGGCACCACCCGCATCTCCGCCGTGAGATTCCGGCCGTCCGGCCGCACCACTTCCAGTTCGGTGCGGCTGCCGTCCACCGGCAGGCCCAGGGGGCTGCCGAGCAGGATGGCGCGCTTGCGGTTGAACAGCGTTTCGGCCGCGGGATTGGCGAAGACGATGGTGCCCAGCGGATCGGTGATGATCATGCCGTCGGCCGAACTGGCGATGAGCAGGCGCAGTCGGTCCTCGCTGGCCGAGAGCTCGCGCGCCTTGAGCGCCACCTCGCGGCGCATGCGGTGCCGTTCGACGGCGTAGCGGATGGCGCGTCCCAGCAGGTTCGCGTCCAGTTGCCCCTTGGCCAGGAAGTCCTGGGCGCCTTCCTTCACGGCGGCCACGCCCATCATCTCGTCGCGCAGGTCGGTCAGGATCAGAACCGGCGCCAGGGTCTGGGCCTCCAGCATGCGCCGCAGGGCTTCCAGTCCATCGGCGTCCGGCAGGTTCAGATCCAGCAGGATCACGTCGAAGTGGGTGCGGCCCAGCGCGGCCAGACCGCCCGCCAGCGTGTCGGCGTCCTGCAGCCGGTAGCGGCCGGACCGGGAATCGCCCAGCGTGATCTCCGACAGCACCTCGCGCACCAGGGTGCGGTCGTCCGGGTCGTCCTCGATCAGCAGCACGTCCAGGTCGTCGCGCCGGTTCATGGGATCCGCTTTCATCATTGGTCGAACAGATCGTTCAGGCGCGCGATCTCACGCTCGGAGGCGTGGACGGGCACTCCCGCCAGGATGCCCGAGACATGCCGGAACGGCGCGCCGATGTGCATGCCCGTGCTGTCGATCGAGACTTCGCGGATCTCCTTGTCGTGCATCGAGCCGCGCATCTTCAGGACGGTCATGCCGCGGCGCATCACGCCGTACATCTCGACGTAGCGCAGCAGCAGGATGGAATCGGTGATCGTCGAGATGTGCGCCTCGGTCACCGAGGCCCCGCCCAGCAGCGTCGGCGTGGTGGCGGTGAACAGACCGGCCATCTCGTGGTGCTTGATGAACGAGGTCAGGCCGATCACGAACTCGCGGAAGCCCTTCGCCGAGCCCACGCGTTCGAGGGCCGACAGGCTGTCGACGGCCACGCGGTTCGGCTTGAAGCTCTCGATCTCCGACTTCATGCTCACCAGGTGGTCTTCCAGGCCGGCCACCTCGGGGTAGGCGCAGATCACGCGCAGGGCGCCGGACTTCTCCAGTGCGTGGAAGTCCAGACCCCAGCCGCGGGCGTTGCGGAACAGCTGCTCGCGGCTCTCCTCGAAGGCGAAGAGCAGGCAGCGCTCGTCCCTGGCGGCGCCGCCGCTGATGAACTGGGTCACGGTCAGCGTCTTGCCGGTGCCTGTCGCGCCCGAGGCCAGGATGACCGAGTCGCGGAAGAAGCCGCCGCCGCACATTTCGTCCAGGATGGCGTTGCCGGAGGTGATGCGCAGGTCGGTCGACTGCTGCTTCAGTTCCAGCGCGGACAAAGGCAGCACGATGATGCCGCCGCGGGGGTGGATCGTGAACGGATACTCGCCCTTCTGGTGGTCGGTGCCGCGGAACTTCAGGATCTCGATCGTGCGCCGCCGCTTCTCGTCCTCCAGGTTGTTCCGCAGGACGACCACGTTGTCGGTGACGAACTCCTCGATCCCGTAGCGGGCGATGGCGCCGAACTCCTCGGTCCGCTCTGCCGTCAGCAGCGAGGTGACGCCCAGCTTCTTGAGGGCGGTGGTGATGCGCAGCATCTCGTTGCGCACGATCTTCGATTCCGCGATCTGGGTGAACACGGCGCCCAGGGAATCCATGACCAGGCGCTGCGCGCCGATGCGCTTGACCGCGTTCTCCATGCGGGCCAGCAGCGCGCCCAGATCGTATTCGCCGCCGATCACGGTCTCATCCGTCAGCAGGGGCGAGACGTCGACGAAGGCCCACTTGCCCTGCGCTTCCCAGGCCTCGATGTCCCAGCCGAAGCCCATCATGTTGCGCCGGATGTCCGCCGGCGGCTCCTCGAAGGTCACGAACACGCCCGGTTGGTCGAACTGTTCGATGCCGGCGGCCAGGAACTGGCTGCCGAAGACCGTCTTGGCGCTGCCGGCCGTGCCCGACAGCAGCGAGGTGCGGTGCAGGGGAAGACCGCCGTTGGTGATGCTGTCGAAACCGGGAATGCCCGTGAGCAGCTTGGGGAGCGGCGATAGCTTTTCATTCATGGCTGGAATCCTCGCCCTGGTGGGAATGGTTGGATGAATCATCGGCGCTGCTGAGCAGGCCGATGGTCTGCCGGACGATCTCGCGGTCGGACAGGTCGCCGATGATGCGCAGGGGCGGCGGCGGCACCAGTCTGATGAGGGTCGGGGTGGCCAGGATGTGGCGTTCCTCGGCCCGGTCAGGCTGTTCGATCACGTCGATGATCGTCAGTTCATACTCGACGTCAGGGAAATCGGCGAAGTACGCGCGCAGATTCTGGATCGCGCGCTGCGACTGCCGGGTGCGTCCGGTGACGAAGAGTTCGAAGACAAGTGTGACCAAGGTCAGTTGTCCTTTGCTGGTGCGGCGCCGCGCGGCCGGGTCATCGCGGCGGGGTGGAGGTGGATACCGGTGGCCTGGCACCGGTAGTAGGCCAGAAGGTAGCCCATCAGTTCGACGAGCATCAGCCGGCCTTCGTTGCCCATGGCGCGCGCCACCAGGTCGGTGGCCGAGGCGGTGCCCCGCCTCAACGCTTCCTGGTGGATCCTGATCACGTCCCGGGGGCCCGCGTACATCAGGCCCAGACTCTCGGACATGGTCTGCAGTTCGCGCGAGATGGCGCGTTCGCCCTGTTGCGGCGCCTCGCAGAAGTGGGAATCGAGCAGGTCGCCGTACCGCTGCACCAGCTCCGCGTACAACTGGGGCGAGGATTCCGGCAGTTCGGACGATCCGTAGAGCTGGGCCGTGACCGACGTGCGGGGCGGGGCCAGCAGCCGGGCGAACGCCGCCTGTTCGCGATCGTGGCGCTCGCGCTCGCGCAGTTCCTCGAGCTGATTGTTCAGCGCCCGCCGCTCGCGCGCGTAGCGCAGGGCCCTGGACAGCAGGTTACGGTCCAGGCCCGTCTTCAGCAGGTAGTCCTCGGCGCCCAGACCCAGGGCCTCCAGGCCGTTGCCGGCGTCGCTCAGGCCGGTCAGGACCACCACCGGCACTTCCCGGTGCAGCCGGTTGATCTCGCGCAGACCGTCGAAGCCCTGGCTGTCGGGCAGGGACAGGTCCAGCAGCACGGCGTCGCACGGCGCGGCGGCCAGATCCGCGAGACCGGCCGCCAGCGACTGGTGCCAGCTCACGGCGAAGCTGGACTCCTCCTGCTCCTCGAGCAGGGAGCGGACGAGGTGGGCATCGTCGGGGTCGTCCTCGACGAGCAGGATGCGGATGGCGCGGGCGGTCGACATGAACAGGCTCTTTCCAGTGTGGCGGCCGGTCTAGTGGGGCAGTTCCACGATCTCGAACCAGTACTTGTCCAGGGTGCGCACCGTTTCGACCAGCGCCTCGAAGGTCACCGGCTTGACGATGAACGAATTCACGCCCAGATCGTAGGTGCGCAGGATGTCCTCTTCCGTCTTCGAGGTCGTCAGCACGACGATCGGTATCCGCCGCAGACGCGGATCGCTCTTGATTTCCCGCAGCGCCTCGCGCCCGTCCAGGCGCGGCATGTTCAGATCCAGCAGGATGAGGCCCGGCAGTTCGTCGGAGCGATCGGCATACCGGCCGCGGCAGTACAGGTAGTCCAGCAGCTCTTCGCCGTCGCTGACCGTCGCGATGCGGTTCGCCAGGCGGCTCTCCTTCATGGCGTCGAGCACCAGGGCGCGATCCTCTTCGTCGTCCTCGGCGTAGAGCAGGGTGATGGGATTCTTCGCGGACATGGTTCAGTTCTCCCTGGGGGCTTGGCGCCGGGGCAGTGTCACGGTGAACGTGGCGCCGGCGCCGGGTTGGCTGGCGGCGTCGATCGTGCCGCCGTGGCGCATGGCGATCTTCTCGCAGACGGCCAGTCCCAGACCGGTGCCTTCGTACTGCGGCCGCGGGTGGAGTCTCTGGAAGATCCTGAAGATCCGGTCCTTGTACTTCTCGTCGAAGCCGATGCCGTTGTCGGCGACGCTCAGGATCACCTGGTCGCCCCGCGTTTCGCCGCTCACGGTGACGACGGGTGGCACATCGGGCCGGTGGAACTTGAGCGCGTTGGCGATCAGGTTCTGCAGCAGCATCCGCAGCTGCGTGGGATCGGCCTCGAGCCGCGGCAGCGGCCCGACCTCGACCCGCCCCGAGCACTGCTCGAGCCGGTACTCAAGGTCGCTGAGAACCAGCCCGATGATCTCGTCCGGCTCGATCTCGGCGAACGTCTGCGCCCGCACCCCGACCCGCGAGTAGGTCAGCAGGTCGTTGATCAACTGCTGCATGCGTCCCGCCGAATCGCGCATGCGCGTCAGGTAGTCGCGGCTCTTGTCGTCCAGGCGGTCTTCCAGCGTGGTGGCCAGACGGTCGCCGAACGACTGGATCTTGCGCAACGGCTCCTGAAGGTCGTGTGAGGCCAGGTAGGCGAACTGCTCGAGTTCCGCGTTGGAGCGGGCCAGCTCCTTGACGTTCTGTTCAAGTCGCCGCTGCAGCTGGACGCGCTCGCTGATGTCCGACACGAACACGAACAGGCGGCCGCCTTCGATGTCCAGCCAGGTGGAACGGACGGCCACGTCGATGACCACGGCGTCCTTGCGCCGATGCCTGGTTTCGAAGCTCATCGACCCCTGCGCCACCACCACGGCGATGCGTTCGGCCACCTCGGCGGGCGTGAGCACGGCTTCGAGATCGGGAATGGTCAGGCGCAGGAGCTCGTCGCGCGCGTAGCCGAGCATCCGGCACAGCGAGTCGTTCACCTGCAGCAGGCGGCCCTCCAGATCGCAGACCCAGAAGCCGTCCACGGTGCCGGCGATGACCGCCTCGAGCTGGCGCTGCGACCGCTTGCGCTCGGTGATGTCCACCGACAGCTGGTAATGGACCAGACTCCCGTCGGTCCAGGGAATCATGAGGTCGGTGATCTCGAAGTCGCGTTCGTGGTGCTGATCCTGGAATTCCCAGTAGTGGGGCAGCCCCGGCTGTGTGGCGAGCTTGGCGTTCTGGCAGAAGCTGCAGGGGGCGTTCAGGCCGCGGAATTCCTCGTAGCAGACATGTCCCACCGGATCGCGCGCCAATCGTTCGCGGTAGTGCCGGTTGACGTACAGGACCCGGTTGGTGGCCGGGTCCACGACGCTGATGCGCTCGGGATGCGCGTCGAGGATGGCCATGAAGTGCGCGTTCTGCTCGGACAGCCGGTTGACGGCCTCCGTCAGCGCGTCCGACGCCGCGGCGCCCACCACGGCACCCGGCTGGCTGTCGCCGGGTTCCGGGCCGTTCCTGACGTCGGGCGTGGGCCCGGCGGGAGTCCGCGTCATCGGCAGTTCCCCGTCTGCGAAGGACCTTGGCGGGAAGCGCAAACGCTTCATTTCCTTATAAAGAGAGCTTAAAGAGGACAAACCGGGGCTGTCAACCCTGTAATTCGTAAGTTGTTGATGAGAAAGAAATTCAAGGTCAGGAGATGGGCTCGGGAGTGGATTTATTGATTATCGATATCATTTGAACGCGAAAGCGGTGAGCGCGGCCGGACGCCCATTCCGGCCGTCGGACTCAACGCCGGACCTCGACCTCGCCCATGCTTTGTTCGACCTTCAGCCGCAGCACGGGTCCGGGCACCTCGATCTCGCCGGCGGCCCGCTTCAGCGGCGGCGCGTTCCCGCCTTCGACCTGCATGTTCTCCGGCACCCGCAGGCTCATCCCGCCCATCCGGATCGCGACCCGCGCGTCGCAGTCGCCCCGCCAGGTTCCGCGCAGGTCGACGTTCGCGCCGCCCATCGCGCAGTCGATGTCCAGCGCCCGCGGCGAGGCGTTGCCGATCCGGTCGGCCGACACGCCGCCCATGCGTGTGTTCAGGCGAAGGCTGTCCATGGGTTCGCGCAGCGGGCTGCTGAACTCGAGTTCGATGCCGCCCTGACTGAACTGCAGGTCGCCGGTGCGCAGCCACAGACCGCCCAGGTCGGCTTCGCAGCCGCCGCGCCGGGCGCGCAGGACCAGGTCGATGGGCACTTCGGGCGGCAGGTAGACGTGCACTTTGGCGTCGGTGTTGCCGCCCAGCAGGTTGCGGAACAGGGCCTGCAGGCCGGGCATCGACTGGCGGCACTCGAGGGTGTATTCCCAGGTGGAGTCGGGCAGGACGGCGAACTGCTCGCCGAGGTGGTGGACTTCGGTGTCGAAATCGGCCGTGGCGCGCAGACCCTCGCCGGGGGCGGCGGCGTGCAGGTGGAATTCGCCTTCGCCGAGGTTGAGCGTCACGCGGCCGCCGTGCGCCGTGGTCAGGCGCGCGGCGCGGTCGGTCATGGGTTCGTCGGGAACGACCTCGCCGCCGGCGACGGATCCGGAAGCGACCTCGCCGCCGAGCTGCAGATCCCCCGTGACCCGCGAGCCCTTGTCGAGGCCGCGCCAGGCCAGGCCGGCCATGATCGCGCCGCCCACGACCAGCAGCGCCACGACGCCGCCGCACCCGAGCAGGCAAGATTTGAAGCAGCCCTTCGGTCCCGCCATGCCCGTCTCCCCGTCGTCAGACCACCATCGAGTGCGGTCAGGGCTTGAACAGCGACTGCGCCGCGTCGTACACCGTCTCGGACAGCGTGGGGTGCGGGTGGATCGTGCGCCGCAGATCCTCGCTCACCGCCGCCATCTCCATCGCGAGCACGCCTTCGGCGATCAGCTCGCCGGCGCCCGGCCCCGCCACCGCCATGCCCAGCAGGCGGTCCGTGTCGGGGTCGACGATCAGCTTGGTGATGCCGTCCTCGCGGCCCAGCGTCAACGTGCGACCGTTGCCGCGCCAGGGCAGCTTGGCCGTCTTCACCTTCAGGCCCTGCTCGCGGGCCTGCGTCTCGGTCAGCCCGCACCAGGCGATCTCCGGGTCGGTGAACACGACCGCCGGGATGGCGCGCGGATCGTACACGGCCTTGCGGCCCGCCGCCGATTCGGCCGCTACTTCCGCCTCGCCGTAGGCCTTGTGGGCCAGCATGGGTTCGCCGGCGATGTCGCCGATGGCGAAGATGTGCGGCTCCGCCGTGCGCCGCTGCCCGTCCACCGTCACGAAACCGCGCGCGTCGCGCTCGATCTTCGTGGTCTCCAGGCCCAGATCCCCGGTGCTGGGACGGCGCCCGATCGAGATCAGAACCTTGTCGAAGGTCTCGACCGTCTGTTCGCCCTTGGCCGATTCGAAGGTTACGGCGACGCCGTCCTTTTGTTCCTCGAGCTTCGCGACTTTCGTCTCCAGGCGGATGGCGGCGAACTTCGCGTCGAGCCGGCGCTTGAGCACCGACACCAGATCGCGGTCGCAGCCCGGCAGCAGGCCGTTGGTCATCTCGACCACCGTCACCGCGCTGCCCAGCGACGCGTACACCGAGCCCAGCTCCAGCCCGATGTAGCCGCCGCCGACAACCAGCAGCTTCGCCGGCACGTCCTTCAGTTCCAGGGCGCCGGTCGAGTTGAGGATGCGGTCGCTCTTCGTCACGCCCGGCAGCATGATCGGTCGCGAACCCGTGGCCAGGATCGCCTGTTCGAACGTCATCTCGCCGACGGTGCCGTCGTGCGTCGTCACGATGAGCGTGTGCGCGTCCTTCAGCTTCGCCGTGCCCCGCACCCAGGTCAGCTTCTTCTGCGTCACCTTCTGGCCCAGGCCGCCGGTCAGCTTGCCGATGATCCCGTCCTTCCAGGCGCGCACGCGGTCGATGTCGATTTCCGGCCGGGTGAACGTCACGCCGATCGCCGCGCTCTCGTGCGCTTCGTCGACCAGCTTCGCCACGTGCAGCAGGGCCTTCGAGGGGATGCAGCCGCGGTACAGGCAGACGCCGCCCGGGTTGACTGCGGGATCGATCAGGGTGACCTCCAGACCCAGTTCGGCGGCCTTGAACGCGGCGTGGTAGCCGCCGGGCCCGGCGCCGACGACGACCAGCCGGGCGGAAGCGGGAATGGCATCGCTCACGGGGGTCATCCCTTCATCACGAGGTTCAGGGGCTCTTCGATGGCTTCGCAGATCCAGCGCAGGAAGCGGGCGCCGTCGGCGCCGTCGATGACGCGGTGGTCGTAGGTCAGCGACAACGGCATCATCAGCCGCGGCGTGAACTGGCCGCCGTTCCACACGGGCTCGTGGGCCGAGCGCGAGACGCCCAGGATGGCCACCTGCGGCGCGTAGACGATCGGCGTGAACGCCGTGCCGCCGATGCCGCCCAGATTGCTGATCGTGAAGGTGCCGCCTTCCATGTCCGCCGGACTGATCTTGCGCTCACGGGTGCGCGCGGCGGCGTCGTTCAGTTCGCGCGCCAGTTGCTCGATGCCCTTGTGGTCCGCGTCGCGGATCACCGGCACCAGCAGTCCGTTCGGCGTGTCGACGGCCACGCCGATGTGCACGTAGTCCTTCAGGATCAGTTCCTTGTGCGCCAGGTCCAGGCTGCTGTTGAAGCGCGGGAACGCCTTCAGCGCCGCGCCGCAGACCTTCAGCAGGAGCGCGGTCATGGTCAGCTTGGCCTCGGCCGGCGCCTTCTCGTTGAAGCGGCGGCGATGCGCCTCCAGCCGTGTGATGTCGGCGCGGTCGTACTGCGTGACCATGGGGATGGTCGACCAGGCGTAGCCCATGGCGTCGGCCGTGATCTCGCGCACGCGCGACAGCGGCTCGCTGTGCACCGGTCCCCACTTGGTGAAGTCGGGCAGCGGACGCTGGGCGTGCAGGCCGGGGAATTCGCCGGTGACCGACGGCTGCGCGCCGCCGCCGGTGATGCGCTGCATGGTCGCGCGCACGAAGGCGCGCACGTCGTCCTCGCTGATGCGTCCGGCCGGACCCGTGCCCTGCACCTGGTAGATGTCCACGCCCAGGTCGCGGGCCAGGCGCCGCACCGACGGCGCGGCCGGGGCCACGGCGTCGCCCGTGCGCACGGTGGTCAGATCGACCGGAACGCCGGCGAAGCGGTCGGGCCTGGCGGCTTCGACCGCCGGCGGCAGCGGCTGCACGGCGGGTCGCGGCGCGGCCGCGGCCGCGGGCGCCGCCGCAGGTGCTGGCGCGGCAACTTCGGCGGGCTTTGCCGCCGCCGCCGCCGTCGCGCCGCCCTTCTCCCGTCGCCGCCGTCGCGTCGCCCTTCTCCTCGAGCGTCATGATGACCTGACCGACCTGCACCACCGAACCCTCGCTCACGAGGATCCCGGCGATGACGCCGGCCGACGGCGCCGGAATGGCGACGACCGCCTTGTCTGTCTCCATCTCGAGCAGCGTCTGGTCGGCGGTCACCTTGTCGCCCACCTTGACCGACAGGCTGATCACCGTGCCCTGCTTGACGCCGTCCGAAACTTCGGGAACGCGGATTTCCTGAGCCATGAACTTCCTTTATCGACGCTTCAGTCGACGTGCCAACTTCCTTTATCGACGCTTCAGTCGACGTGCCTGTCGATGTGCCAGTCGATGTGCCAGTCGACCTGTCAGTCGACTTGTCCGTCGACTTGTCAATCGACGTGCGGGTTCTTCTTGCCGGGGTCGATTCCCAGATCCTTCATCGCCGCGCTGACCACGGCGGGCTTGATCGTGCCGTTGCCGGCCAGTTCGTGCAGCGCCGCCAGCGCGATGTAGCGCGCGTCGACCTCGAAGAAGTCGCGCAGCTCGCGGCGGCTGTCGCTGCGGCCGAAGCCGTCGGTGCCCAGGATGTGCAGCGG
>JAIFKS010000062.1 GCA_020049465.1 bacterium
CTGGCGCGGCAGCATGATGGCGCAGGCCATGCGCGATCCGCTGTTCCTGGCCTGCCTGGCCGTGGCCGAGCAGGACGCGCCGTCGGTCGGCGACCTGTGCCTGCGCTGCCACACGCCCGGCGGCTGGCAGGAAGGCCGTTCGATCGACACCAGCGGCGGTCACCTGACGGCCAAGGACCGCGAAGGCATCCAGTGCGACTTCTGCCACCGCGCCGTCGATCGCCAGTACGTGGCCGGCGTGAGCCCCATCGAGGATCTGTCGGTGCTGGCGGGCGTCGTGCCGCTGCCGCTGCAGTACGGCAACGGCCAGTTCATCAACGACGCCGGCGCCGCCAAGCGCGGGCCGTTCAGCGATCCGTTGATCGCGGGTCACAACTCGATCCACTCGCCGTTCCACCGGTCGTCCGACATGTGCGGCACCTGCCACGACGTGAGCAACCCGGTGTTCGTGGAGACCGCGCCGGGCAAGTACACGCCGAACGGCTTCGACGCCGAGCATCCCGACAACAACGTGCGCAACATGAAGCCGGTCGAGCGCACGTTCAGCGAGTGGCAGGCCAGCGAGTTCGCTCAGGGTCCGGTCAGCCTGCCGGGCTATCCCGAGGCCGTTTCTTCGTGCCAGGACTGCCACATGCGCAACGTGACCGCCGCCGGCAGCAATCAGCCAGGCTCGCCGATCCGCAGCGATCTGCCGATGCACGATCTGACGGGCGGCAACACGTTCGTCCTGGACATCCTGCCCGACTTCTACCCGGGCGAGGTCGACGTCACCGCACTGCAGGCGGCAAAGGTGCGCGCCACGGCGATGCTGCAGAAGGCGGCCACGCTGGACATCACGCCGAACTACGCGGGCGTGACGGTGCGCGTGACCAACCAGACCGCGCACAAGCTCATCTCCGGCTACCCCGAGGGCCGGCGGATGTGGCTCAACGTGCAGGCCTTCGATCAGGACGACAATCTGGTCTTCGAGTCGGGCCACTACGACCCGTCGACGGGCGAGCTGTCGCACGACGCGCAGGCGGCCATCTACCATATCGAGGGCGGCCTGACCCCGGGTCTGGCGGCGGCACTGGGTCTGCCGGCGGGACCGTCGTTCCACTTCGTGCTGAACGACACGACGTACCTGGACAACCGCATCCCGCCGCGCGGGTTCACCAATGCGGGGTTCGAGGCGATCCAGTCGCCGGTCGTGGGCCACACCTACGCCGACGGGCAGTACTGGGACGACAGCGCCTACACGCTGCCGAACTCGGCGAAGACCGTGCACGCGCGGCTGTACTACCAGGCCACGAGCAAGGAGTACGTCGAGTTCCTGCGTGACGAGAACACGACCAGCACCATCGGCGACGAACTGTACGACGCGTGGGTGAACCACGGCCGCGCGACGCCGGTGCTGATGGCCGAGGCCACGACCCTGGTCGACGTGACATCGTCCGCGCCGGACGAGGCGCGGTTCAGCCTGGCGCTGGGCGAGCCCTCGCCGAACCCGTTCGCCTCGCGCACGCTGATCCGGTTCGCGATGCCGGCCTCGCAGACGGTGCAGGTCGCGGTCTACGACGTCCGCGGCCACCGCGTGCGGGTCCTGGCCGACGGCGTGATGCCGGCCGGACAGCATGTCGTGGGCTGGGACGGTCGCGACCTGCAGGGCGGCACCCTGGCTTCGGGCACCTACTTCGTCCGGCTGCAGTCGGGCGGCAAGGTGCTGACGCAGCGGATGTCGCTGGTGCACTAGGCCGATCGATCCCGAAAAATCGCGGCGGCGCCTGCCGCCAACGAGCAGGGGAATGGCCTCCGGACGACGGCGTCCGGGGGCTTCCTGCTTCAGGGTCAAGGGGATAGCCCGCCGTGCCGGCCGCCTCCAGGTTCAGGACTGATTTCGAATTCGTTCATGCAATGGGCCCCACGTCACAACGCCACGGTGCTAGAATCCGCATCTCGACCGGTACCTTCGCCGAACCGGAAATGGGGTGTGGTCCATGAAGACGATGATCGCGGCTTCGATGGTCCTCATGTGTCTGGCCTGCAGTCCCCTGGCCGCCCAGGAAGAACCGCTCCTGGGGCGGTACCATTTCCACGCCGCGTTCGGGGCGATGATGATGCAGCACGTCACGTTCGAAACCGATGACGCCGGCATCCACCTCGGCCTGGCCGGCTACCGGCATATGGGCCGCGACTGGTATCTGGGAGCCGAGCTCAACGGCGGCACGAGCATGCGGCTCTTCGGCGACAACTCGGACATCACCATGTGGGAACTCAATGGGAAGAGGGTCTTCGACCTGGGCGGCGGATTCCGCGCGGATCTGGGCGCCGGCCTGTCCTACAACCGTGTGACCTATGACGAGGTCAACTGGTTCGGCCCGGAAGATGATGTCTCGATCGACGACTGGGTGCCGGGTGCCCAGGCGCTCGCCGAAATCCATTTCGTGATGGGTCGGTTCCTGCTGGGAGCCCACGTGAAGTACATGCTGACCGGCGATATCGAGGGCGTGAGCGAGACCGAAGACCTGGAGGAGGGTTGGGACTACACGAACGTGACGGTCGGCCTCCAGTTCGGCTTCCTCATTCACTAGGGAAGGCACGTGAAGGGAGGGGGATGATGCGGACAGCGAACCTGCGCTATCCCGTTCTGTTCCTGATGTTCGTCGCCATCGCGTTCCTTTGCTCCTGCGGCGAAGATGGGCCGGACGGCCCGGAGCCCGATCCCGACTGCATCGGCCCCGCCGGGGGTACGATCGCGGTGACCGACACCACCAGCTACCTGGACGGCGTCTCGTTCAGCGTGGCGCCCGGAGCCTGGCAGCAGTGCTGGTCGGTGTACATGTACTACCACTCCACTTTCTCGACACCGAATTTCCCGGATGGCCTTGAAGGCTACGAGGGCTGGCTCACCGGCTCGGTGGAGCTGGAGATCGGCCGTGGTATCGAAGCCGAGTGGATCGAGGCGCCCGAAAACCTGGAGTTCGAACTGACCTTCCCGCTGCGGGGGCTGACGGCCGAACCCGGCGAAAAGATCATGGCGTTCCGCTACGACGAAGCGGCCGGGCTCTACCGGCTTGCGGTCCCGATGCGGCTGGATGAAGAGCGGCTGACGGTCAAGGGGCACCACTATCGGCAGCTGTGGACCTGGGGCAAGGTCGACCTGGCCGATGTCGACTTCGACACCTACCTGGCCCCGGTGATGGAGGAGCTGCACGGCGCGGGCGGTTGGCTGGAGATCCAGGCCGAACTGGACAGGCTGCAGGCGGAGGCCCTCGCGGGCCACCGGGCGATGACCTGCGAGGCCCTGCGGATCGTGCGGGGTTCGCTCGCCGCCGCGGGAGAAGCCGCGGCCGACAACGTGCGCGCGATCCAGGACGGGCTCGGCGGCAGATGCGGAACCTGCGACGCGACAACGCGGGAGTTCTACGACGAACTCAGCGAGTACCTGAAGCTGGAGGTGGGGCAGTACGTCGCCGATTTCTTCCTCGGGGACTCGCGCAATCTGCTCATCAGGATCTACGGGATCATCATGTGCAGCTACATGGAGTACTGCATCGCGCAACTGGACTGCGACTTCGAGTGCTTCGCGGACGCGGTGAACCTGGACTTCTACGTCCAGCTTGGTCTGCACGGCGCCTGCGCCGTCGTGGTGGAGCTGATCGACTGGGCGATGATCTCGGGGTACATCGACTGCCCCCTGTGAGCGTGTCGCCGGATCGCCATCAGCAGGGTATCGATCACGCATCGACCAGCCGATGACCACCGGAGACATCCTTGATTATTGGGAGCGGGGCTCGCCCTTCAAATTGACTTGTTGTCAGCTTTCATGTTCCGATTGGCTCGTTGTGGCACAAAAGCGCAAATAACCCCCACATCGCCACCCTCACTCCATGCTTGAAATCAAAGCCAGGATCAACTATGCTCGGTGACCGAACAAAGTAGGGATCCAACCACGCACCAAAGGCCGGCCATGACTTCCAAGACCTTTCTTTGTTCCCTGCTGCTCGCCCTCGCCACGATCGCCACCGGTTCGGCCTCGACCGCCGCCGTGAACGTGGGCCTGGGAAGCTACAGCACCACCCTGCCGTCCGGCGCCGTGGGGCCACAGAACTCGTCCGGCCAGAACATCTCGCCCAAGGTTTCGCCGGCCTTCCCCTTGCCCGTGCAGTCGAACGACTTCTGGAGCAGCCTGATCTACCCGTTCTACAGCAACCCGCATTCCAACGTGCTCTACGCCCATCCGCTGATGGTCAAGTCCATCGCGACCGGGTTGCAGATCGGCCACACGTCGACCCCTGTCTTCGTCGCCAGCGACTACCTGTATCCGTTCTCGCTGCAGCTGACGGTGGGCGTCGCGGGACTTTCCGCCCCGCAGACGCGGACGCAGGGCTATGGCGACTGGACCGCCACCGCGCTGTGGGACGACGGGGCCCAGACGATGGAGGGCACCTTCGGTCACGGGCTGCCGTTCGTCTTCTTCAGGGTGACGGGCGGCAACGCCGTCGTCACGCCCGAAGGCGCGTTCACGACCTGGTACAGCCAGAACGGGACGCTCGGGCTCACGATCCAGGGCCGTCACTACGGTGTCTTTGCGCCGACCGGATCCACGTGGACGGGTACCGGCCCGCTGCAATCGACGTTGAACGGCCAGAACTACCTGTCGATCGCGCTGCTTCCGGATACCCAGCCGGCAACCATCGCGCTCTTCCGGAAGCATGCCTACGCCTTCGTGACGGACAGCACGGTCGATTGGCAGTACGACGAGGCGGCCGCGATGCTGCAGACCACCTATGCGTACGAGACCCAGTTGATGGAGAGCAACGGCACCAGCGTCAACGAGACGATGACCGCGCTCTATCGCCACCAGTGGCTGAATACGTCAGCACCGTTGACCGCCTACTCGTACCCGTCGGTCAACGGGCAGATGAAGCTGTACGAAGGAAGCATCTTCACGACCGATCTGCCTTTCTCGGGTGTCCTGCCGGCGTTGCCGGACCGGGGGGACTACAACCGGGCCGAGCTGCTCGCCCAGGTGCAGGCCGTGGCGACCGAGAGCCTGCCGATAGGCCCGACGTACGAGAACGGCAAGGCCATGGGCCGCTTCGCCCACCTTGTCCACATCGCGGACCAGCTTGGCGCGACGGCTGAACGGGACCACTTCCTCGCCGAGATCAAGACCCGGCTGGAGGACTGGTTCACGGTCGGCGGCGCGCAGGAATACTCCTACATCGACAACTGGGATGTCCTGACCGGATACCCGTCCGGCTATGGAGCGGACAACCAGATCAACGATCATCACTTCCACGCGGCCTACGCCATCATGAGCGCGGCCACCATTGCGCAGTACGACAGCACCTGGGCGTCGCAGGACAACTGGGGCGGCATGGTCAACCTGTTGATCCGCGACGGCAACAACTGGGACCGGACGGACACGCGGTTTCCTTTCCTGCGCTCGCACGACGCGTATGCCGGGCATTCCTGGGCGGCGGGGCACGGCGATTTCGGCGATGGCAACAACCAGGAGTCGAGCTCCGAGTCCATGAACTTCGCCACGGCCGCGATTCTCTGGGGCGAAGCGACCGGGCAGACGGACATCCGCGACCTGGGCGTCTTCCTGCACGCCACCGAGACGACCGCCGTCGAGCAGTACTGGTTCGACGTCGATAACGCGGTTTTTCCGGCAGCCTACCCGCATGTCGCCATCGGCATGGTCTGGGGCGGCAAGGGCGTCCATTCGACCTGGTTCGGGGCCGACCCGGAATTCATCCACGGCATCAACATCCTGCCGGTGAACGGCGGCTCGTTGTATCTCGGCCGTCATCCCGATCATGTGCTCGCCAACTACGCCGAGATCGTGGCGGAAAACAGCGGGCAGCCGAACATCTGGCAGGATCTCCTCTGGGAGTACCTGGCCCTCGCGGACCCGAATCTCGCGCTGTCCCACTACTTCGCCGACAGCGACTACGAACCGTTCGACGGGGAATCGCGCGCCCACACGATGCACTGGCTGTTCAATCTCAAGAAGATGGGGCAGGTTGAGACGACGATCCTCGCCGATATCCCGACCTATGCCGTCTTCCGCGACGCGGCCGGCGATCTGACGTACGTCGCCTACAATGCCGGCTCGGCCGACCGGTTGGTCACGTTCACGGACGGCTTCTCCTTCACGGTCGGTCCGCGCGAAACGGCCTCGTTCAGCACCTCACCCGCGGATCCGGATGCACCAGTCGTGCTGCTGCTGGCAAACAGGATTTCCGGCAAGGCCCCGCTGACCATCGAGTTCGAAGGCAGCCAGAGCTTCGACCCGAACGGGAGCCCCCTGACATTCGACTGGTCGTTCGCCGGCGTGGGCGCGAGCACCGCAGCCGACACGACCGTCACCTTCACGGACGTCGGTGACCACTGGGTCAGCCTCACGATCACCAATGCGCTCGCCCTCTCGGCGCAGGACAGCGTCCTGGTGACCGTGCTGCCCAGCGGCACCCCGTTCCTGGGATCGCCGGCGCCGGTGCCCGGGCGAATCCAAGCGGAACACTACGATCTTGGCGGCGAAGGCATCGCCTACCATGACGTGAACGCCAACAACATCGGCCTGGTCTTCAGGCCGAGCGAGGGCGTCGACCTCGAAGGAGCCGCCGGCGGGGGCTACGACGTGTACTGGATCGTCGCGGGCGAATGGATCGAATACACGTTCTCGGTGGCCGAAGCAGGATACTTCGATTTCGTCCCCTACGTGGCTACCGTCCCTGGTTTCGGCAATTTCACCCTGTCGATCGACAATGTGGACGTGAGCGGGAAGAGGCCGGTGCTGTCCACCGGCGGCTTCCAGTTCTGGACTCCCCTCCGGATCGGCAGCGTACCGCTGGCGGCCGGAACGCACATCATGCGGTTCGATTTCGACTCCGACACGGACAAGACGGGCTGGCTGTTCAGCATCAACTACATCGACGTGGAGCGCGTGATCCCGTCGGGCGTCGACGACGGCGCCGTCCCTGTCGCCTTCGGCCCGGCGAGGAACTACCCCAACCCGTTCAACCCGCAGACCACCATTGAGTATGTGGTTCCTGCCGAAGGACCGGTCCGGCTGGCCGTTTTCGACGCGCGCGGCAGGCAGGTCCGCCTCCTTGCCGATGGGCGCATGCCGTCCGGCACGCACACCATCACCTGGGACGGCCGGGATGACGACGGGCATCACCTGGCCAGTGGGCTCTATTTCCTTCGGTTCGAAACCGCGGGTGCGGCACATATGGGGAAGATGGTGCTCTTGAAGTAGGGCTGCCGGCGGCCACACGGGCCGCCGGCCTCCGAATTGATGGACGTCCGATCACCGTGATGGACCGCAGAGGGTCTGACACGGCCCTGTCGAGTCGGCAATGCTCGCGCCTCATGTCAGGCTCGTCTCGGCACGGCCGGGGGAGGGTCCGCTGTTCGCGCTGGTCGACTGACCCGCTGCGCCGTGACCCGTGTCGACCTAAGCGAAGCGCCTGCGGCTCACCTCTTGCACATTTCCCCACCCCCGATCATGAACCAACCGACGGCTGTCGCACGCGGGAACTTGCGCCGGCGCAAGTGCCCGTCGGCATCACCGCCTCCCACCGATTAAGACATACGACGAGGAATTCATGTGGTGAACAGACATTTGAGCGCCCACAAGCGACTCCAAACGGAGGGAACAAATTCTGCCTACTGAGCGTTGAGATGAGATCCTGTCGTCCCACGCCTTGCCGTTCGCTTTGCGTTTCTCCACCCGAACCCGAAAGCTCACAATGAACCGACCCGCGTTCCTCGCATGCACCCACATCATCGGCGCACTCCTCCTTATTCACACACCCCACACCTTCGCGCAGTCCGCGCCGATCACCATCAGCGACTGGACGCGCGAAACCATCGAGCTTCCCCCAGACTTCGCCCCCGACATGCCCTCCGGCGTTGAAGAACTCCGCTTTCCCCCCGGCTGGAGAGATCCCGTCTCCGACAACTTCTGGTCCTACGCCATCGTCCTGCGCATCGACGAACCCACGCCCACCACCGCGCGTCTCGAAGAACTGACCGACTTCTACTACACCGGGCTCATGAGCGCCTTCGGCGTCGGCCACAACCCCGAATCTCTGCCCAACGATGTCGATGTCGACCTCGAACAAGCCGCCGACGGCCAACATCGGGGCACCATGCGGCTCGTCGACGGCTTCGCAACCTTCAAGCCCATTGTCATCAATCTCAAAGCCAGCACCCGCGCCAGCTCCGACACCGGGTCGATTGTCGAGCTCCGCGCGAGCCCCCAACTGGACGACCACGACATCTGGTCCGACCTCCAGGCCGCCATCAACCACATCAATGCCGAACAACCCGACCAGCGCCTCGCTGCTTTCGCCCATCTCCCCCAGGGAGAATGGCGCGCTACCCCGGCCAATGGCACTCAACAACGCGACGTCTGGACCTGGGGACCATCCAGGCACGCGCTGACCTCCATCACGTCCAACAGCCAAGCCACAACCGAAGCCATTTTCGGTCGCTTCCGAGTTATCTACCACCACCCCCAGCGCGATGAACTCACCGTGCTCGCGCTCTCCGGACCCGCCCTCATCCAGACCGGAACCATCACCCCACTCGAAGGTCTCAATCTCCGCTTCGACATGACCCTCTTCTACGACCAGGATCAGATTCCATGGGCCACCGAACCCACACGTATGATTTCATCCGTCTGGACCTTCGACACCCCAACCAGTTACACCAACCACTGGATCTTAGATCAGGGACAACCTGTCGACCCCTCCGTGACCGCCTGGTCCTATGCCAGACACGACGATATCACCCGCCTCCCGGAAAACGCCGCCGCACCACCCGAACACATCAAGCACCTCAACGCCTTCCTTCCCTTCATCGGGTCCGAGTGGAAAACCGACACCACGCGCACCACCTTTACCTGGATCCCCTACAACGAAGCGATTGTCATGCGCACCATCGACACGCGCGCCGACCACGCCACCGTCACGAGCATCGAACAGCGCATCGAGCACCCCAGCGCGGGGACCATCCGCATCCACACCTGGTCGATCAAGGATGCCGAGCGCACGCGCCTCTCCGATACAACACACCAAGCCGCGACCGATTGAACAGATATCAGGGCAGCCGCGGCACATGGGCCGTGCGCCCCGACCGGGTGGCCAGGCCTATTCCGCGCGAGAAATGACGAGTTCGACGGGCCGTCCGCGGCTCGCCCCTTGCAGCCGCATCCCTCCTGAGGGAACCGAGAACGACCACGTGCCGCGACTTGCGCCGGCGCAAGTCTCACACAGCCGCACAGTCATGCCGGCGCAACTGCTCGCCGGCCCCACCGCCTCCTACCGCCGCAAGGCATCCGGGAGCGCGCGTGCCCGCTGCAGCCTGTCAAATGCCGACGACGATCCCGCCCCGCGCGCCCACCGACCGCGACCTGTGCCCGTCGTGCGCCGCGCGCCGCATGGTCGACGTCTCTGCCCACATGGTCGACCAGGTTCTGTCGCGCGTGCAGTGCCGGTAGTGGATGCTGTCGATGCCCAAGCGCATCCGCTGGCACCTGCGGCACAAGCCCGAGGTGATCAGCGGGCTCCTGGCGATCTTCCTGCGCGCCGTCGAGACCCCGATCCGCCAGCGCAGCCCGGGCGCGCCAGCGGGCGCCCGCTTCGGCGCCGTCGCGTTCGTGCACCGGTTCGGCAGCTACCTCAACAGCCATGTCCATCTTCATGTGGTGGTGACCGACGGCGTGTTCAGCGCCGGTGTAGCGCGACGGCCCATCCTGTAGTTAAGGCGACGTCCATTCTTACGCACCCTCTCTCCTGACGTGGCATCATCAAGCCGGTTCATCGAGCTCCCTGGCGAGAGGAGACCGGCTTGGTACTTAATCAGGAGGCACGCATGACCCTCAAGCACTTGGCTGCGATCGGACAGCCCCAGCGCGAGATCGCCCGTATCCTCGGCGTCACCGAAGGTGCGATCCGTTATCATCTGCGCCGCCAGGCCGCCGGCGCCCAGGACGGTCGCGCCAGGCAGCCGTTTCGCGCGGCGGATCTCGCCGATGCGATCAGCTCCTACCTCGCCAGCGGTGGCGACGGACCGGTCAACTTGGCTGCCATGCACGATTGGCTGGTCTGCGAGTTCGGCTACCAAGGCAGCCTGCGCTCGGTCCAGCGCTACTACCGCGCCCATTTCCCCAAGCCCCAAGTGCGCGCACGGCGCCGTGTGGAGACCCCGCCCGGCGCCCAGGCCCAGGCCGATTGGAGCGAGTGGCCCCGCCTGTGGATCGCCAGCAGAGCCGTCTACGGCTACCTGTTCCATATGCGCCTGAGCTACAGCCGCTTTCCGGCCCGGGTCTGGTCGCCGCGCAAGGACCAGCTGGCCTGGCATCACGTCCATAACGAGGCGTTCCGCCGCCTCGATGGCGTTCCCGCCACCGTGCGCGTGGATAACGAGCGCACGGCCGTCGGGCGCGGCGCCGGGTCGTGGGGCGACCTGAACGCCGCTTACCGCCGCTACTCCCACATGGTGCGTTTCCACATCGACGCCTGTCAGCCCCGCCAGCCTCAGGCCAAGGGCAAGGTCGAGCGCGGCAACCGCGACGACCGCACCTGGCGCGAGATCACCACCCGCCAGTGGGCCAGCTGGGACGAGTTGCAGGCATGGACCGACGAGCGCACGCTCAGGGAGTCGGCCCGCCGCATCTGCCCGGCCACCGGCACGTCCGTCGGCGAGGCGTGGGCCGAGGAGAAGCCACGGCTGCAGCCGGTGCCCCTGCTGCCGGAGCCGTTCGACGTCGTGGCCACCCGCACGGTGGCCTTGGACTGCACCGTCGCTCTCGAGGGCCGTCGCTATCCGGTCCCGTTTGCGCTGGTCGGACGGCAGGTCGAGATCCGAGGCTGCGCCCGGGTCGTGCAGATCTGCGCCGACGGCCAGATCGTGATCCAACATCCGCGCCACGGCCGCGAACGCATCGTCATCGACCCGCGGTGCTACGAGGGCCCGCCCACGGACACGGTCCTGCCACCGCCGCCGCTCGGCAGGATGGGGCGCAAGCTGCAGGAGATCTATGCCATGGCGCCCCAGCAGCGACCCCTGGACCTGTACGCTGCCCTGGCGGAGGTGTCGCGATGAGCAAGACCACCACCCAACCCAGAGTCGACCTGGACGCCACGCGCGAACGCCTGCAACGCGTCGCCCTGATGCACGCCGCCGAGCAACTGGACGGACTGATCAGCGAAGCGGTCAAGGAGGACTGCTCACCGCACCGCTTCCTCGACAAGTTGCTTGACGTCGAGCTCAGCTACCGTGAGGAACGGCGCGTGCGCACCTGCCTGCACCTGAGCGGACTGCCTTCGGGCCAGACCCTCGCCAGCTTTGATTTCAGCTTCCAGCCCGGTGTCGAGCGCTCGCGCATCGAGACCCTCGCCACCTGCCAGTGGATCAGGGAGAACCGCACGCTCCTGATCCAGGGGCCGCTCGGCGTCGGCAAGACCCACCTCGCAACGGCACTCGGCATGAAGGCCGTCGAGAACGGCTTCGGCGTCATGTTCTATCGGCTCGAGGAACTGCTCGCCGCCCTCCGGCGTGACGCCGACCTGGCGCCCGCGCGCCTGCGCAGCAAGAAGTACCTCTCGACCACGCTGCTGATCATCGACGAGGTCGGCTTCGAGCCCATGACCAGGCAGGAAGCCAGCCTGTTTTTCCGCCTGGTCAGCTACCGCTACCAGCGCGGCAGCATCCTCATCACCACCAACAAGGGCATCAGGGACTGGCCCGAGATCCTGGCCGGCGACGAAGTCCTGGCCACCGCCATCCTGGACCGCTTGCTGCACAACAGCCACGTCCTGGACATCAAGGGCCGCAGTTATCGGCTCCGGGATCTCGAGCGGATGGTCGCTCAGCAGGCCTGACCGCAAGCCTGGCTGTCGCCAAAGAAGGGAGGCATCAACCGAAGTCCTTGAAGATTCGTCAGATCACCGGAGGGAAGGTGCGTAAATCTGGGTGTCGCCTTAGTGCGTAAATCTGGGTGTCGCTTGACAGCCGGCGATGACGGCGCGGCGGTGTTCCAGCCCGCGATCGACCTGGAACCGGACGATATGGCAGTGGTTCAAACCAGGATGCGTCACCGCGGCCGCCGCTGAGCCAGGAGCGGCTCGGCCGACTCAACGACCAGACCCTGGTTTACAGCCTGCGCCGGCCGACCGCTGCGTTGCGCGAAGCGGTGACCGCTTCGGCCGGTCCGGCGGGAGCGACGTTGCAGTTGCTGGAGCAGGCGCGCGCGAGCATGGGGATGCCATCGGCCTTGCCGCCTGAGTCAAATCCTCCGTCACCACTGCCGAACTTCCGCCGCGCCGCGGCCCGCTGCTGGGCGCTGCTGGTGCGGATCTACGAATGCCTCCCTTTGCGATGCCCGAGGTGCGGTGAGCTGATGCACATCATCGCCTTCGTGTTGGATCGGGCGGCTGGGATTGATCCTTCTGACAGGCGAACGGGCGCGGGCCGTGGCATCGGCAGGGCGGCGGATGGGGGCGTGCGTCGGCGAAGGGGCGGCAGCGGCGCCCAGGTCGGCGATCGGGGCGGGTTGATTGACCCCACCTTATTCACACCGCCTCGATCTTCCGGCCTGAAGCGGCCTGAACCCGCCATGTTGGGCGCCCCCTCCAGAACGGCCCGCAGCAACACGCTGTCCGCATCCTGGTTCGGGCCTCTATCTGCCTGATTGCTGCCGTTTCTGTCCGCATCCTGGTTCGGGCCTCTATCTGCCTGATTGCTGCCGTTTTCGCAGTTGCGCCGGCGCAAGTGCGCGCACGTACCCGTTGGCGCGGGTCGCGTCGGTCGATCGACGTCATGTTCGTACCACGATCGGATCAGGGATCGGCGTACTGCAGGTGTTGCAAGCGGGTCCACAGCAGCGACCACTCGCGGACTGCAGACGGGCAGATGACCAACGTCGCGCGGCGGCCGTGCACCAGGACGCGACCCGCGACGCGCAGGATGCGCTCGCGCACGCGCTGCAGGCTCCACCCGCGACCATCGGCTTTGCTGATCAGGAC
>JAIFKS010000137.1 GCA_020049465.1 bacterium
GACAACGCCTACTGGTCCGACACCGAGGGCGACTACAACGACGCCAACCACGTCGCCGGCTTCAGCGACGTGTCGCCCGACTACCAGCACCTGGGCTATGCGATGTCGCCGTCCGCCGCGGGCGGGACGGCCTCGCTGACCCTCCAGCACGCCGAAGTGACCAAGACCGTCACGCTGACCACCGGCGACCCGTTCTGCAGCGTGACCTACAGCGTCGGACCGGCCACGCACTGGATCAAGGCGGGCTTCTCGCCGTCGCTGGTGGATCTGGTCTGGAACGCCGAGATGCAGCGTGTCTGGACCGGCGATGCCTCGTACATGGGCTTCCGCAATCCGAACACGGGGGTCGCGGCCGCGTTCGTGCTGGGCGACGGCGGCGCCGCGCACCAGCAGGAGATCAGCGGCACGCTGATGCGCGGCGACGAGATCCGCGGCAGCGGCGTGTTCCAGTGTCTGCTCTATGCCGGGACCACGTCGGCGCCGGGTGTCGACGGCGAGATCGCCGAACTGCGGACGCTGGCCGACAACCTGCAGGACACGATCGGACCGGCGGCGCTGACGGCCGCCTGGTATCCGCAGTCGGACCGCCTGGTGGTCGGCTTCGACCAGCCGGCTTCGCTGGCGATGGCCGGCGGCCTTTCGCTGGTGGGACCCGGCGGCGCCGTGACCCTGACGGCGGGCACGACGGTCGTCGGCAGCCAGCCTTCGACTTCGCTGACCCTGGCCGTCGATGCGCCGACGGCCGCCCTGATCGACGCCCAGGCCGCTCTGGGCGCGATCCGTCTGCAGATGGCGGCCGGAGCCGTTGTCGACGCTGCGGCGAACGTCAACGACGTTCTGGGCGCGCCCGGGCTGGACGTGTCCGTGCTGGGCACCAGCGTGGTCATCGATGGCCGCATCGACGCGGGCGAGTGGGCCGGCGCCCAGGCGCTGTCCGACAGCAACGACTCCGCCTGGACCTCGGCCAACGAGATCGACCGGTTGCTGGTCAAATGGGACGCCGAGTACATCTACGTGGCCGTCGACGGCCAGGTCACCGGCAACAGCTGGCTGCTGTATCTGGACGTCAACCCCGGTTCCGCCGGCGGACAGACCGACCTGACGGCGATCAACGCCTGGGAGCGCGGCGCCTTGTTCACCGCGCCCGGCTTCGCGCCGGACTTCCAGTACGGCTGCTACCAGCACCAGTCGCAGTTCGACGGCGACGGCTTCTGGCAGTTGCTGTCGCCGACCTCGACGCAGGATCGCGCGGGCGAGATCGCGTCGGCGTTCGATTCGTTCCACACCTTCGGCAATGCCGGCGGCAGCGAGCTGGCCATTCCCTGGAACACGCTGTTCGGGCTGGGTGCGGGCGCCGTGCCGCCCGGCGCCCAGATCGCGCTGGTCGCCTCGGTGTGCTGGGATCCCGAACCGGCCGGTTCGCTGGGCGGCGACTCGGCGCCGAGCAACCTTTCGGCGTCGCTGCCGACCCTCGACCGGGCCTGGACCGTGTCGGTCGACGGCAACGGCGACGGCGTTCCCGACGGCACCTGGGTGGCGGGCGTGCCGCATGCCGGCGCTTCCGGCCTGCGGTTGCTGCCGAACCAGCCCAACCCGTTCAACCCGTCGACGACGATTCTCTTCGACCTCGGCGGCCAGGCGCCTGCCGACGTTTCGCTGGCTGTCTACGACATGGGTGGTCGCCTGGTGCGCACGCTTGTCGCCGACCGCCTCGAGCCGGGGCAGCACCGCCGGCTGTGGGACGGTCGTGACGCGCAGGGCCGCACGGTCGCCGCCGGAACCTATTTCGCCCGTTTGTCCACCCGCGGACAGGTCGTGACCCGTCCGCTTTCGCTCGTGAAGTAAGGAGGAGTTCCATGCGTGCTCGTTACAGCTTGCCGCGCCTGCTGGCGGCGGCCCTGTTGATGGTCGTTGCTGCCGCTGGGTGGTCCTGGGCCACCACGCCGCAGACGATCGTCGTCGACGGGGTCAACGACTTCCTGCCGGCCAATCTGGTCGACGCCGATGGCGGGGACACTCAGTTCCCGAACATCGATCTGGGCGATGTCTACGCCACCAACGACGCTGTCAGCCTGTTCCTGGGGCAGACACACAATCGCGGCGGCTGGGGCTCCGTGCAGCTGGGCATCGCGATCGACGTCGACACCGCCGCGGGCGGCACGGCCGACCCCTGGGGCCGCGCGATCGAGTGGAGCCTGGCGCCCTACAAGCCCGATTTCCTGTTCTACTGCAACATGGACAACAACTGGCAGGCCGGCTACCAGTGGAACGGCGCCGCGTGGGTGGGCATCGGCACCGCGGGTCCGGGCGCGCTGGGCTGGAACACGGCCACGGGATTCCACGAGTTGTCGATCCTTCTCGGCACGCTCGGCGTCAGCGCCGGCAGCACGTTGCGCTGGGAGACCTGGGTGACGCAGGACGGCGCCACCAAGGGCCCGCTGGACGCGATGGTCAACGACGGCTCGCAGCTGTCGACCCCGACCTTAACGCTGTGGGACACCGCGTCGCCGATCCCGATGATCGACCTGTCCGCCTACACCGTTCAGGCCGCGGCTGACCCCGACCCCCCGTACGTGACGGGAGTCCAGGCGACCAGCTATCCGATCACCTCGTTCTTCGACGTGTACTTCAACGAGCCGATCAAGCCGTCCAGCGTCCTGGCCAACGGCAGCCAGTTCACCTTCAGCGGCGGCGTCGTGGTCACCGGGGCGACGACCTCGGGCAACATCGTGCACCTGACGCTGTCGGCGCCCCTGGCCGCTTCGGCGAGCCTGTACTCGGTGACGGTGACCGGCGTGACCGACAACGCCAACAACGTCATTCCGGCCGACAACGTGCAGAACCGCGCCTGCTTCGGCCTCAAGGATGTCGTCTTCCGCGGCAAGTTCGGCCTGTTCCTGGACAGCCAGGGCGCCGGACCGCACGCATTCTCGGTCGAGGGCGATCAGGCCCCGCTGACGTTCGACCCGCTGTGCGACGTCGGCGTGATGACGGACACCGGCGTCGACGACATCTGGGAATTCCAGGCGAAGATGCTTTACGCGGGCAACTGCGCCGCCGGCACCGCCAGCGAGTCGTTCGAGTGGAAGTTCAACTACAACTGCTCGACCTGGGAGCCGCTGGGAAGCAACCGGGTGCACACGCTGGACATCGCCAACGGCGCCCAGGACGTTCTCGAATTCTGGTGGGCGGACGAGGATCCCACCCTGTTCACCACGCGGGCGGTCGCGGTGGAGTTCAATGTGGACCTGAGCGTGTTCGGCGTGGTCGTGACCGACACGGTCGCCATCAACGGCAACGTGCTGCCGCTGGGCTTCAGTGTGCCTTCGGTCAACGAACTGACCGCGGCCGGCGCCGGCGTCTACACGACGGTGATCACGTTCCCGGCCGGCTCCCGCAGGGACGTGGCCTACAAGTTCCTGAAGAACAGTGTCTACGAGTGCGCAGGGCAGGGAGATCGCACCCTGTTCCTGAACGATGCGGTCTACGGCGACGGCACGAACGGCGGCCCGGTTCTCGAACTGCCGACGGTCAGGTTCGACTATTGTTCGACCACCTGGCGCGCCGTGGAAGTCGTCTTCAGCGTCGATTTCAACAACACCGCGTGGGCCAACGTGCGCCCCGGCGACGTGGTCAGCGTCGACGGCACGCCCAACTTCGACGACACCTTCAACTGGAACGTGCCGTCGCTGAACAACCTGCTCGACAACGGCGTCGCGCCCGACCTGGTGGCCGGCGACAAGATCTACACGGGCAGCGTCCTGTTCCCGCTGGGCAGCGCGCAGAACGTGGACTACAAGTACCTGTTCAACGACGAGTTCGAATGCATCGGCGAGAGCAACCGTTCGTTCTCGATCAACCCCGATGACTTCGACGCGGTCGGCAATCCCCAGGTCCTGACCGTGGACGTGTTCCAGGCCTGCCCGACCTCGGCGGTGCCGCCGGCGCGTCTGGGCGACCTGGTCCTGGGCCAGAACAACCCCAACCCGTTCAACCCCAAGACGGCGATCAGCTTCGCCGTCGCCCGCGAGGGACGGGGCAGCCTGCGGGTCTACAACCTGCGCGGTGAACTGGTGCGCACGCTGTTCGAGGGCGTGTTCACGGCCGGCGAGCAGACCGTCCAGTGGGACGGCCGCGGCGACAACGGCGTCCTGGCCGGCAGCGGCGTGTACCTGTACCGTCTGGAAGTGGACGGTGCGGCTCTCAGCCGCCGCATGATGCTCTTGAAGTAACGCGCTGCCGCCGTCGGCGGGGCGATCGCACAAAGAACCGTGGCGGGCAGTCCTCGCGCCTTCGGCGCTGCGGATAGCCCGCCACGGTTCTTTGTGCGATCGCCCCGCCGATGGCGCCGTGGCTATTCAAGATCATTCGAGGTCATACTTGTTGAGGCGGTAGAGGAGAATGTGGCGGGGGATGCTCAGATAGGCGGCGGTGCGGCTGCGATTGCCGCCGCACCGGGCCAGCGCGCGGCGGATGACTTCCTTTTCCAGCTCGACCAGCGACAGTCCGCCTTCGGGAAGCGGGCCCAGGGGCAGGCCGCAGGCGTCGTCGGGTTCGGTTGCGGCCGCGGGCGCCACGCCGCCCGCGTGCGGCGCCAGTTCGCGGAGCGCCGCGGCGGTCAGCGTGTCGCCGCCCCGCATCAGGACCAGACGCTGGTTGATGTTCTTCAGTTCGCGCACGTTGCCCCGCCAGGGCAGCCGGGCCAGCGCGTCCAGCAGTTCCGGCTCCGAAGCGACGCCGGGGCCGCCGTGCAGCAGCGTGAAGTGCTCCCACAGCAGGGCGATGTCCGTCGGCCGTTCGCGCAGCGGCGGCAGAACCACCGGCAGCACGTTCAGGCGGTACCAGAGGTCCTCGCGGAATCGACCTTCTGCCGTTTCCCGGGCCAGATCGCGGTGCGTGGCGCAGACCAGGCGGAAGTCGACGGCCACCGGGCCGGTGCCGCCGACGGGGTCGACCTGCCGGGTTTCCAGCACGCGCAGCAGTTTCGGCTGCACGTTCAGGGGCAACTCGGCGACCTCGTCCAGGAACAGGGTGCCGCCTTCGGCGCCGCGGATGCGCCCCAGGCTGGCCTGGTCGGCGCCCGTGAAGGCGCCGCGCGTGTGGCCGAACAGTTCGGACTCGACCAGGTCGCCTGGGATGGCGCCGCAATTGACGACGACGAACGGCTTGTCCCACCGCGCCGAGAGGTCGTGCAGCGCCCGGGCGGCGAGTTCCTTGCCCGTCCCGCTCTCGCCCTGCAGCAGCACGGTGACGTCGCTGGGCGCGGCCTGGCGCAGGGTCCGCATCACCTGGCTCATCGCCTGCGAGCGGTACAGCAGTCCGCTGTCCGGCTGACGGCGGCGCAGCAGGCGGCGCAACGCGTCGTTGTCGCGCTCGAGCCGGCTGGCGTGCAGGGCCTGTTCGACCGACAGCAGCAGTTCGTCCCGCGTGAACGGCTTGAGAATGTAGGTGAAGGCGCCCAGCCGCATGGCCTGGACCGCCTGCTCGACCGTGCCGTGGGCCGTCAACATGATGACCGGCGGCACCGGGGCCGATGTTTCGCGGATGCGGCGCAGGACCTCCATGCCGTCGACGAGCGGCATGCGGATGTCCGATACGACCAGGTCGGGCGTGTCGACGTCGGCCATCGCCGCCAGCAGTTCCAGCCCGGCGGCTCCGTCGGCTGCCGTCAGGACCTCGTGCCCGCCTTCGGTCAGGATGTAGCGCACGACTTCGCGCAGGCTCGCGTCATCGTCGATCACCAGGATCCTCGGCATCGCTCATCCTCCCGTCGCGGGAATGATCGTCGCGGCGCGCGCATCCACGCCGGCCGGCGGGAGCCGCAGTTCCACGCAGCCGCCCGGCGCCGTCCGGTCGATCGCCAGCGTGCCGCCGAGGTCCTCGATCAGGCGCAGGCTGGTAGCCAGGCCAAGACCGGTACCGCCCGCCGTCGTGCTGAAGAACGGCGTGCCGAAATTGGCCGCCGCCTCGTCACTGAAGCCGGGCCCGCTGTCCCTCACGCGGCAGCGCAGCGCGCCTTCGTCGGCATCGACCCGCAGTTCCACGCTGCCGTCGGGGCCGGCCGCGGTCATGGCGTTGAGCGTCAGGTTGAGCAGCACCTGACGGACCTGTTCCCGGTTGCCGAGTGCCGCGGGAAGTCCGCCGCCGCCGCTGGTCGTCACCGTCGGCGAGCCCGGTCGCTGTCCCGCCAGGACGGCCACCGCCCGCGCCTCTTCCGCCAGGTCGAACGGCGCAGCCGCTCCAGGCGCCCCGCGCGCAAACGTCAGGAAGCGCGTCAACACGTCGTTCAGCCGCCGGCTTTCGTCCCGCAGGATGCCCGCCAGCCGCGCCTTGGGGTGCCCGGCCGGGAAGTCGTCGCCCAGCACTTCGGCGGCGCCGTGGATGCTCGCCAGCGGATTGCGGATCTCATGGGCCAGGCCGGCCGACAGCCGGCCCACCGCAGCCAGCCTTTCCGAGCGCAGCAGTTGCGAGGCCATGCGGTCGCGATCCGCCAGCGTCCGGCGCAGCCGGCTCTGCGTGGCGTGTTCGCGGTCGACCAGCACGCCGGCCACGAGCCCCACCGCGAAGTAGAGCGCCATCTCCAGCGACTTTTCCAGCGTCGCGGCCGGGTCGTACCCGATCAGGCCGAAGGCATGCGGCGCATAGAACGCGCAGGTGGCCAGCGCCGCCCCGAGACCGCCGCGGCGGCCGTAACGGAACGCGGCCAGCAGGATGGGAAAGTAGTACAGGCGCCGGTAGATGCCGTGCGCCTCGTGGATGTGCATCGCGGTGCTGTAGTGCATCAGCGAGACCGCCACGATCATCAGGGCGATCGTGCCGGGCCTTTCGATGCGGCGCCAGCGACCGGCACTCGCGGCATCGCTCATCCGCGGTCGTCCCTTCTCCGGGGACCGCGCCCGCGGCGCCCCGACGTCAGGCATTGTCGGCCAAGGCCGGCGCGTTCGCCAGGGAAAGTCCGCATGCTTGCGGCGCGGGCCGCGCACGGTGATCTTGCCCGCTCGCGCGGGGGCGGGCCCGGGCAGACGCACGATCCCGAGGCGACGCCAAGAACTGCCCGAAGCCCGGAAAGGTCCCATGAAATTCGTCTCCTGGAACGTCAATGGACTGCGCTCGTGTCTCGACAAGGGGTTCGACAGCTTCGTGGCCGAAAGCGGCGCCGACGCCATCTGCCTGCAGGAGGTCCGGGCCCACGCCACACAGGTCGCAGCGCGCTGGCCCGGTTGGACGATGCACTGGAACCCGGCGCTCAAAGCGGGCTATTCGGGAACCGCCATCCTGACGCGGCGGCCACCGCTGGCGGTCTTTCCGGGTCTGGGTCTGGCCGAGCACGACACCGAAGGCCGGGTGCTGACCGCCGAGTACGACGACCTGTTCCTGGTCACCGTCTACGCGCCCAACGCCCAGCGGGAATTGACCCGGCTGGAGTACCGCTGCGGCGGCTGGGACCCGGAATTCCTGAATTTCGTGAGACGGCTGGAGAAGTCGAAGCCCGTCGTTTTCTGCGGCGATCTGAACGTTTCCCACCGCGAGATCGACCTGGCAAATCCTGCCGCCAACCGCGGCAACGCCGGCTTCACCGACGAGGAGCGCGCCGGGTTCGACCGGTTCCTTCAGGCCGGGTTCATCGACACCTTCCGGGAGTTCGAATCCGGCGGCGGCCACTATTCCTGGTGGAGCAACCGCAAAGGCGTGCGGGAAAAGAACATCGGCTGGCGCCTGGACTACTTCCTGGTGTCGGCGGCGCTGCGGTCCCGGCTGCGCGGCGCGGGGATCCTGCCTCAAGTAATGGGTTCGGACCACTGCCCGGTCACGATCGACCTGGACTGAACCGCGGGCGCGCTTCTTGCGAACGGTCGCTTGACGGCACTTTTCCGCCGTCGGAACGGTTGTTCTGCAAGATGCGGCGGGTTCGGTCATGCAACGCGCAAGAGGGCACATCCGGCTGATGACCATTGCGGCGGCGCTCCTGGCGCTCGCCCCCGCATGGGTCGCGGCCGGACCGCCCGCGCCGCCGCCGCGGAGCGGGGCCGTGCGGCCGGCGCAACCCCCCGTCACCGCCCTCAACTACACGGTCCGGTCCGGCGACAATCTGAACCGCATCTGCAGCCAGCTCCGCGAACGCACCGGCCACTATTCCCTGGACGACATGCTGGCGGCCGTCCGCGGCGCCAACGACCTGCAGTCCAATCTGTTGCGGCCGGGCCAGGTGCTGCTGATCCCCGCCGCCAGCCGGATGATCAGCGCCACGGTCCAGCACACGGTGACCGAAGGGGCCGAGGTCCGCGGCATCTACCTGACGGGCCCGGCCTGCGGCGTCAGCAGCGTGCTGCAGAGGGTCGACCGCTTCATCGCCGCCGGCGGCAACACGGTCGTTTTCGATGCGAAGGACATCGACGGCGCCGTCAGCTACCGCAGCGCCGAACCCCTGGCCGGGTGGGGACAGGGCCGCGACGCGCCCGTGATCCCCTCTTTGGAAGGCATGCTGGACCATTTCCACCGCCGCGGGCTGTACGTCGTGGCGCGTCTGGCCGTGTTCCTGGACGGCGATCTGGGCGGCCGTCATCCGGAACTGGCCTTGCAGGGTCCGGACGGACAGGCCTGGAGCGAGCGCGGTTGCGTGTGGCTGGACCCCGCGCAGCCAGAAGTGCGCCGTTACCACCTGGCGCTGGCGGCGGAACTGGCGCGGGCCGGCGTCGACGAGATCCAACTGGATTATGTGCGCTTCCCCACCAACGGCTGGCGCGGCGACTGGCAGGGCGACCTCGAGCGCACCGCCGCGCGCCGCCAGGAGCTGATCGCCGGCTTCCTGTCAGCCGCGCGCGACACGCTTCACCCGCTGGGCGTGCGGCTGTCGGCCGACCTGTTCGGGATCATGGGGTGGGAGCGGACCGAGGACCTGGCGTTGACCGGGCAGCACGTGGCGACGGTCGCGGCCCTGGTGGACGTGGTCTGTCCGATGATCTACCCGTCGCATTTCGCGCCCGGGTTCGAGGGCCGTCGCCGCCCCGCGGACGATCCGGCCTGGTTCATCGCCGAGGGCACACGCCGCTTCCGCGAACTGGCGGGCCCTGGCGTCGAAGTCAGGCCGTGGCTCCAGGCGTTTCCCTGGCGCGTGACGAATTTCGACGGACGCTACATCGCCGAACAGGTCACCGCGGCGCGGCTCGAAGGCGCGGCGGGCTGGTGCCTGTGGAATCCCGCCAGCCAGTACGAGGCCGCGCTCTCGGTGCTGCCGTCCTTGTGCGCTCCGCGGCCCGCGGCCGTCACGGCGCTCCGAACGTCGGTCGGCGGCGGCGCCGGCGGCCGCTGAGGCGCGAGACCGCTCGTGCTCAGCCCAGTCCGTGGCGGATGATCTCGCCCTCAACCGTGTAGATGGTGTCTTCGGCGATGTTCGTCGCGTGGTCGCCGACCCGCTCCATGCTCTTGGCCGCCAGCAGCCAGCAGAAGACGGCATTGGCTTCGCGCGGCGAGGCGACCAGCTGCTCCTGCAGCAGCGCCGACAATTCGTGGTACAGCCCGTCGACCTCGTCGTCGGCCGCCAGCACCTGGCGAGCCCGCGCGACATCCAGATCCATCAGCGCCTCCAGGCTCAGCCGCAGCATGGCGCGGGACTTGCCGGCCAGCACGTTCAGCTTGTCGCTCACCGTCGGGGGCATGTCGGCATCGCCCAGCCGTACCGTGGCGCCGGCGATGTTGACGGCCAGGTCGCCGATGCGCTCGATGTCGGCGTTGAGTTTCAGCACCGACACCAGGTAGCGCAGATCCGCCGCCACCGGGTGGTAGAGCGCGAGGATCTTCAGGCATTCCTCCTCGACCTGCACTTCCAGTTCGTCGATCTCGCGGTCGCGACGGCGGATCGTCTCGGTCATGGCGCTGTCGGGCCGCTGCACCGACTGGATGGCCAGCGACAGATTGTCCTCGACCAGCGAACAGAGGTGGAACACGCGCTTGCGGAGCGAGTCGAGCTCGCGCTGCAGATGGATTTTCATGGCCTCTTCGCTCCCGGCAGAAAGATGGTGAAGGTGCTGCCACGTCCGACTTCGCTGGAAACCTCGGCGCGGCCGCCGTGCGCCTGGGCGATGTGCTTGACGATGGCCAGGCCCAGTCCGGTGCCGCCCAGTTGGCGGCTGCGGGCCTTGTCGACCCGATAGAAGCGCTCGAACAGGCGGGGCAGATGCTCGGCGCCGATGCCCGGTCCGTTGTCGGTGACGGTCACGCACACCTGGCCATCGATCGCTTCGCAGCCGACCGTGACGGCCGTGTCCGGCGGGCTGTATTTGAGCGCGTTCTCCAGCAGGTTGGTGATCGCCTGTTCCAGAAGCGGCGCGTTGATCAGGGCGCGTTCGCCGCCCGGACACTCCAGGCGTACCCGGGGCGCCTGTTCGGGTCGCCGGGCCGCCAGGTCGCGCAGGATGCGTTCGAGCACCGGCGCCAGGTGGCTGTCGACCAGTTCGATGCCGCCGCCCTCGGCGTCCTGTTCCAGCCGCGAGAGCGCCAGCAGGTCGGTGATGATCGAGTCCAGGCGATCGGCCTGTCGCCTGACGATCTCCAGGAAACGTCGCAGATCCGCTTCGTCGTCCGGCGGCTCGTCGATGATCGTCTCGACAAAGCCCTTGATCGAGGTGATGGGCGTCTTCAGTTCATGCGAGACGTTGGCCACGAAGTCGCGACGCATCGTTTCCAGCTTGCGCAGCCGCGTGACGTTGTTGAGCACCAGCAGGGCGCCGATGCGGGCGCCGTCGGCGCCGCGAAGCCCCGAAGCGCGCACCTGCAGCCAGGTGTCCGCCAACGGTCCGATCTGCACGTCGCGCTCCAGGCGGGCGGCGCCGCCCAGCACGGCCTGCGCCATCTGGGTCAGGTCCGGATGGCGTCCGACTTCCTGGATGCTGCGCCCCAGGGCCCGCTCCGGCGCGATGCCCAGCAGTTGCGAACCGGCGGCGTTCAGGCCGATGACCATCTCGTTCCCGTCCACAGCCACCACGCCTTCGGCCATGCTGGTCAAAACGGCCTCCAGTTCGCCGCGCTGACGTTCGATCGTGGCGATGCGTTCGCCCAACTGGTTGGCCATGCGGTTCATCGCCTCGGTCACCGCGGCGATCTCCTCGGTCTCGGCGGCGGCGAGACGGCCGCTCAGGTCGCCGGCGGCGAAAGCCTCGGCGCCGGCCTGCACGCGCTGCAGCGCCCGGCCCAGCGTGCGCGCCCGGAGATAGCCCAGCAGGGCGGCCAGCAGCGCGATGCCCAGGCCGGCGAGCGCCGTCTGCCGGTACATCACCCGCAGGTCGCTGTCGATCGACGAGACCGACACCGCAGCGCGCACGGCCAGGCGTCCGCCGGTCCCGGCGAGGGTGGCCGGCACGGCCACGTACAGCAGTCGCTCGTTGCGGGTCTCGCTGAAACGGGTGCCGCGCCCGGTCGCACCGCTCAGGGCCGCAGCCACTTCCGGGCGGTCACGGTGGTTCTCCATCCGTTCGGGGCGGTCCAGGGAGTCGGCCATCACGCGGCCGTCGGCGGCGATGACCGTCAGCCGCGCGTCGCCGGCCCGGCCCAGTTCGACGCACAGCGTCTGCAGACCCGCGTCGTCGCCCGCGACGGCCAACGTCGCGGCCCGCGGCGCGGCGATCGTGACCAGACTCTCGAGATGGGCGTCGGTGCGTTCCAGGAAGAAGTTGCGCGCGGCGCGGCCGGCCAGGGCCGTCACCAGGACGAGAGTCACCAGCAGGATGGCCAGCAGGGGCGTGAGGGTCGCCCAGAGCAGCGTGCCGCGTCTCATCCTCAATCGCCCATCTTGTAGCCCACGCCGCGAACGGTGTGGATCATCGCGCCGTGCGCGCCCAGCTTGCGGCGCAGAGCGGCCACCTGGACGTCGACCGAGCGGCCGGTCACCGGATAGTCGTCGCCGTGCACCGCGCGCACGATCTGGCTGCGCGTGAAGACCCAGCCCGGGCGCGAGGCGAGGAACTGCAGGATGCGGAATTCGGTGCGCGTGAGCTCGATGGGTCCGCTTTCGTCGGCCACCTCGTGGCGGCCGGGATGGATCGTCAGCGGGCCGATCTGGAGCGGTTCGTCCTCGTCCGGCCGGACAGCGGCACCGCGGCGCAGGACGGCCTGCACGCGCGCCAGCAGGATTTTCGGCCGGAAGGGCTTGGTGACATAGTCGTCGGCTCCGGCATCGAAACCGGCCACGATGTCCTCCTCTTCACCCTTGGCCGTGAGCATGATGATAGGGATGGCGGCGGTCGCCTCGGCATTCTTCAAGGCGCGGCACACTTCCAGTCCGGACAGTCCCGGCAGCATGAGATCCAGCAGGATCAGATCGGGCCGCCCTTCGCGCGCCTCGCGGAGACCGTCTTCGCCGGTGCCCGCGCAACTCGGCCGGTAGCCTTGCCGCTGGAGATTGTACTCCAGCAGTTCGGCGATGTCTTCGTCGTCCTCGACGATCAGGACGTGCTCGTTGGCCATCGATCCGCCTCCTTCGCCGTCGCCATCGCGGCCGGGTTTCCGCTGACGGTCGGATCCGCATCATGATTCCGCAAGTTAGGAAATTGTAAAGAGCTTTCCTTCGATATCGCGCCGGCGCCGGCGTGCGGCTCCGTTTACGCAATCCTAACAGTCTGCTCACTTCGGCTTCACAAAGCCGGATTAACATGTCGTG
>JAIFKS010000078.1 GCA_020049465.1 bacterium
GGTGCGCCGTCTGTTCCCGGGCACCGAGATCGAGGCGCGGCGCGTGACGTTGGCGCCGCCGCTAGCGCGGGTGTTGTTGCCGCGGTTTCAGGCGGTCTACAATCTGTTGAGGATGGTGCCTGGGGTGAAGACACATTGGGTGGCGGTGATTCGGAAGGGTGCATAGAATCTCTGGTCGATTGCGGATTAGCTTGGAGATATATGAAGCGCCATAGGATCGTCATCTGGGACTTCGATTCGCGGGCGCACATCTTGGCGCAACCCATCAGCGAGGACTGGGACGCGGAAGTACAAATGGCGCTCCGCAAGAACCGCGAGAGCACCCTGGACGCCCTACGGGCGCAGTTTGGCGAGCATGACTTTGAGGTCAAGCTAGCCAATTTCATGGCCCTGGGGCCAAAGTCGTTCTCTGTCGTGGCTTACCATAATCGCTTCTATGAGCAGATTCGATGTGCCTTTGTAGTCGGGGCCTACTATCCTGCGCTCGTGGGCGCGTGCGCGCTCGGCGAACGCGTTCTGAATCGGCTTATTCTGCGCCTGCGTAACGACTACAAGTCGCGTCCCAGCTACAAGAAGATCTACCGGAAAGACGCGTTCGACGATTGGGGGCTTGGCATAGAGACGCTTGTCGATTGGGGGGTGTTACAGGAAGCAGCGGTTGCTGCATTCATTGAACTGAAGGACAAGCGTCATGCCGCGGTGCATTTTCGTCGCGAAGTTGACACAGAGCACGCAAAGTTGGCACTTGGCGCCATACAGTGCTTCGGGCGAATAATTGAAGCGCAGTTCGCCGGACTCGGATCCTTGCCTTGGATGCTGTCATCGGTACCTGGCGAAGTCTACATTCGCAAAGAGTGGGAAGAGGTTCCGTTCGTTCGCGAATTCTACCTCCCGACGAGTCCACTCGTCGGCCCGTGGCACGAAATTGTCGAGGCAATGCCAATGTGCGTGATCCGTGACAGCTTTGAGTACCCAAATCACGAGGTGTCCGATGAAGAGTTCGTCGAAATGCGCCAGCGCGGTCAGCCAGCTAACCGGAGATAACAGCAGTCGAAGCCGCCCGCCACGATTCTTGCTGGCGCGCGGCCCGCGCCAGCCGTCTTCACTGCTGAAGCTGGGCGTGATGTATTTGGAGCGGTGACGTAGATGAGCGCAACCTCGAATATGTGTCGTTTGTGCGGAATGACGGGACCGTTGAGGGAAAGCCACCTCATGCCCAAAGCGCTCTACAAGCTCATGCGCGCACCGGAACGCGCAAACCCCAATCCTGTGTTCATTGTGCGCGGGAAAGCTGGAACTACATCTCGTCAAGTGTCGGACAAACTCTTGTGTCATGATTGCGAGTTGCGGTTCTCGCGGCACGGCGAACAGGAGGCATTGCGGCTCTGCTACCGGCACGAATCGGGTTTCCTTCTCAGAGATACAATCGCACCGTGGGCTCCTGCCGTGTGCGCCAATGAATACACCGCATTCATCGTCCCGCCAGCCCATGTGCACAAAGCGCACGCGCTGACCTTCTTCGCTGCTAGTGTGTTTTGGCGTTCCGCAGTGCACCGATGGATGGTTCTTGGAGAGCCGCGGGAGCCGACAGAACTGGGTAAGTACGAGAAGGCATTTCGAGTTTTCTTGCTGGGAGAAGCGCCATTTCCGGAGTGCGCAGTACTCTTTGTGTCAGTGGCAGAGTCGGCTAATCCCGACAATGTTGTCGCTTTGCCCGTCGTCTCCAGGCGAGGCTCGTTTCATCGTCACAAGTTCCACATACCAGGAATTATCTTCGTGCTTCTGGTTGGCAGGGGTGTGCCGGCGGCATATGCCAGTCTATCGCTGACAGCGCCAGAGCCAATGCTGTATACTGGGGACTTCCGCAACGATGACTGGTTCCGTGGCATGCTTGAGGACGCTGGTCGCGCAATTAGGGTAGGCGTCTCTGGTGGAGTGCATATATAGCCAGAGAGTGTAGGAGACGAAGCCGCCTGTCATGGTTCGTGCCTGCGCACGGCCCGCGCCAGGTATCTTCGCTGCTGACAGCACATGAGCGGCATGTATGTACCTGCCCGCCCCCCCCGGCAATTCCCCCACCAACCCAATCTGATTTGCCCACCCCCAAATAATCCCTTGCCAACCCAAACCCCCTGAATCACTATGCCTCCATTGCACTTGCATCAAACGGACTTGACGCCCCATTTTCCGGTATATGCCTTGCATTGAAGATTTGGCTTACGCGCACCAACTGGTCTGCATTAGAGAATGAGATGAAAAATCAATTGCCCTACCCACGGAGGGATTGATGGGCAAGCGCCTCCTGGATTTCACGGTCGCCTCGTTGGGCCTGTTGATACTTCTGCCTGCTCTGGCGGCCACGGCCGCGGCCGTTCGGCTCACCAGCCCGGGGCCTGCGGTCTTCGCCCAGGTGCGCCTGGGGCGTTACGGGCGGCCGTTCCGCATGTACAAATTCCGGTCGATGGTGGCCGATGCTTCGCAGCGCGGGGCACGGGTCACCGCCGGCGGCGATCCGCGGGTCACGGCGCTGGGGCGTGTGCTGCGGCGGACCAAGCTCGACGAGCTGCCGCAACTCTACAATGTGCTCAAAGGCGACATGTCGCTGGTGGGGCCGCGGCCGGAAGTTCCCGAATTCGCCGACATGTTTCCCGAGCAGTACCGGCGCATCCTGAAGGTGCGGCCGGGCATCACGCATCGCGCCACGCTGGCGTTCCGCGGCGAAGAGGGCATTTTGTCGGACGCCCAGGTGAGCGATTCGCGGGGCTTCTACATCGACCGCGTCATGCCGCGCAAGCTGGCCATGTACGAGGAGTGCCTGACCGATCCGCTGCTGCGCGACGTGTGGACCATCCTCGAGACGGTGTCACCCTGGAAGACCACCCGCGCCATGACGGCCGGCGACCTGATGCTCGATTCGCCGATCATCCACAACGTGCCTGCGTTCCCCATGCCGGTGGCCCATGGGTCGCGTCCGCGCCACGCGCCCGCGCCGGTGGTCAGCTATGCGGCGGTGGCCGCTGCGGCGAACGACGGGGGCGACATCATGTTCAGCGGGACCGGCGACGAGATCGAAGACGTCATCCGGATCGTCCAGAGCGCGCGCTGACCGGCGGGCCGGACCTGTCGAAACTGCCCAGCGCCACGCCCATGATGGCCAGATAGATCAACATGGGTTCGGCGTCGCCGAAATACCATTCCGTGAAGCCCGCCACGTAGAATCCGGTCCACACCGCGATGGCGCCCAGCGTCCAGCCCGCGGCCGCCGGCGTTGCCGCCGCGCCACCCGGTTGCCGGAGCAGGGCACGCCGGCGACGCAGCAGAAGCCACAGTCCCGCGAACAGGAACGCCTGGCCGAACAGCAGTCCGGGAAGGCCCCAGATGGCGGCCATGTGCACGATGTTGCTGTGCAGGTGGCCGAAATAGGTGTCGAAAGCGCTGGTGTAGTACAGGGGGCTGATCTCTTCCAGCCCGCGGTCGCCGACGCCTGTCAGCGGGTGCTGTTTGACCATGTTCCAGCCGCCGCGCCACATCTCCAGACGCAGTTCGGTGGTTTCGCCGCCCACGATGTACTTCGGATCCAGGCGGCTCCAGATGCTCGCCGGCAGCAGGTGCTGGCCCTGGAACGCCAGCACCGTCACCAGGAGCGCTCCCGCCACGGCGAAGCCGGCGAACAGGCGCGGCCTTGCCGCCAGGACCAGCGCGCCCACGCCCGCGACCAGGCCCATCTGCGCGCTGCGGGTCACGGTCATGACGATGCCCAGCAGCAGCGGGGGCATGGCCAGCCCCAGGGCCAGGCGCAGCTTGCGGCCGGTGCCCGGCGCCATCAGGAAGCCGCCGCCCGCCAGGGCGGCCATCATCAGCAGGGCGCCGCTGGTCATCGCGTTGAAGGTGCCGGCCATGCGGCCGTGGAACAGGCTGCCGGTTTCCAGCGCGTGCAGGGTCTGGTCGTGCAGGCAGGTCGTCAGCGCGCCGGCCATCAGGAAGGCCAGCATGAGCAGGCGCCGCTTTTCGGTGGTGGCGGCCGAGGCGGCCACCCAGATGGCGGTGAACAGGTAGAACCGGCGGTAGAACAGCGCCGACTGGGCCACGTTGGACGAGAACGGGATCATCAGCAGCGCCCACAGGGCCAGCAGGGCGGCGGTTTTTTCCAGGCCGGTGACCGGCGGCGCTTCGTGGCGGATCACCCAGCGGTAGAGCAGCGTCAGCAGGCCCAGGCCCAGGGCCAGCTGGCTGACGGCGATCGACAGGAACCCCGCCGCCAGCATCAGCAGCACGAATCCGAACTGCCAGTCGGCGGCCGGGCGGCGGAACAGGGACGCGCCGGTGGAAGCTGGTGCGAGGCTCAAGGCGCATCCTTCGATTCGATGGACAGCGGTGTCGCGCCTGGCGCGGCGGCGGCGGTGGGGCCGTCTGGGCGATCGGCCGGTGACCGGATGTTACCGTTTGGTCCCCGGGGGGACCAATGTTTAGTTTCCGGCCCTGAGAATAGCTCGGGGCGAATGCTTTCCCGTGCTGTAGAATCGCCTTCGAGTCGGCCGGCGTCCGCCGTGGAGGTAAGACCGCGTTGCACAAGAATCTGCGGCATCGGCAACCGGCGGTCCTGTCCGGCTCCATCGCCATGCGCGCCACCGCGGCGAAAGGTGGTGGGCGCCGGTGAAGCGACTGCTGATCACCGGGGCCGGGAGCTATCTCGGCACCAGCCTCGAGAGCCACCTGAAGCGGCATCCGCAGTCCTGTGCCGTCGACACGGTCGACATGCGCGACGACGCCTGGAAGGCGCGCGATTTTTCCGGCTACGACGCCGTCTTCCACGTGGCCGGCATCGCGCATGTCTCGTCATCGGAGCGGGACGCCGATCTGTACTTCCGGGTCAACCGCGACCTGGCCGTGGAGACGGCCCGCAAGGCCCGGGACGCGGCGGTCGGGCAGTTCATCTTCATGAGCAGCATCATCGTCTACGGCGACGCCGGTCTGATCGACCGGAACACGCCGCCCCGGCCGCGCGATTTCTACGGGCAAAGCAAGCTGCAGGCCGAAGAGGGATTGAACAAGCTGGCGACGGACAGGTTCCGTGTCGCCGTCATCCGGGCGCCGATGATCTACGGGAAGGGCTCCCGGGGCAACTATCCCCGGCTGGCCGCGCTCGCCCGCCGGCTGCCGCTTTTTCCCGACTGCGACAACCGGCGCAGCATGCTGCACATCGACAATCTCTGCGAGTTCGTCCGGCTGCTGGTGGCCAACGGCGACAGCGGCCTCTTCTTTCCCCAGAACCGCGAGCACGTCCGGACCAGCGAGATGGTGCGCCTGATCGCCGAGGCGCACGGCCGGCGCCTCCGGCTGGTGCCCGGCTTCGGCCCGCTGCTCAGAGTGATGGCCGGGCGTGTCGGTATCGTCGGCAAGGTCTTCGGCGACCTGGCCTACGACCCCGCTCTCAGCGGGTACCGCGACGACTACCGTCTGCTCGACCTGCGCGCGTCCATCCTGGCGACCGAAGCCACGGCCGAAGGGAAGTCGAACGTCCATGCCTAAGGTGCTGATGCTCGCCTCGGTGGCGTCGATGATCGACCAGTTCAACATGTCGAACATCGGCCTGCTGAAACGGCTCGGCTACGACGTCCACGTCGCGGCCAACTTCGAGCAGGGCAACACCAGTTCGCCCGAGCGCGTGCGGCAGTTCATCGGCGAGCTGGAACAGCAGGACATTCCCTGGCACCAGGTGGACCTGTCGCGGAACGCGCTTGCGTTCCGTTCCAACCTGAAAGCGTTCGGCCAGATCATGGCCCTGCTCCGGCGGCACGGCTTCCGGTTCCTGCACTGCCATTCGCCCATGGGCGGGTTTTGCGGGCGCCTCGCCGGGCGGTTCACCGGCACGCCGGTCGTCTACACCGCCCACGGCTTTCATTTCTACGACGGGGCGCCGCTGCCCAACTGGCTGCTCTACTACCCGACCGAACGGCTGCTGGCGCATTTCACCGACGTGCTCGTGACGATCAACCACGACGACTTCCGGCGGGCCGGGACGTTCGCCGCCCGCAAGGTCGTCCACGTCCCGGGCATCGGCGTGGACACGAAGCGGCTGGCCCGGCGCGACGCCGACCGTGCGCGTCTGCGCGAAGAGCTGGGGCTGGCCGACGGCACCTTCGTCTTCCTGTCGGTGGGTGAACTGAACCGCAACAAGAACCACACGACCGCCCTGCAGGCCTTCGCCGCGCTGGGACCGGGCCCGTACGCCTACCTGATCTGCGGCCGGGGCGAACGGGAGACTTCCCTGCGCGAGCAGGCTCGCCGGCTGGGGCTGGAAGGCCGGGTCCGGTTCCTCGGCTTCCGGAACGACGTCGGTGCCCTGCTGAGCGCCGCCGATGCCTTCGTCTTCCCGTCGCTGCGCGAGGGCCTGTCGGTGGCGCTGCTGGAAGCGGTGGCGGCGGGACTGCCGGTCGTCTGCTCCCGGATCCGGGGCAACACCGACCTGATCGAAGAAGGCGGGGGAGGGTTCCTGGTCGAGCCGCTCGACGCGGCCGGCTTCGCCGAGCGCATGAAGCGCCTGGCCGACAGCCCCGAGCTGTGCCGGCGCCTGTCGGCCCACAATCTGGTCGAGGCGCGCAAGTACGACGTCGCCGTGGTCAACGAAGCGATGAAGGCCGTCTACGAGGGCATCGGCGGTTCGGTCGCGGCGCGGCGTTCCTGACGTCGGCCGTCGGCCGGAGTGGGCAGGCGGCACTCAGGCCGGGCGTTCCGGATGATCCGGTTGATCATCGTCGCCCACGCGGCCGCTCTCGGTCATGCTGGCCCGCACGCGCCGCACCACGTGCACCGTGTAGAACGTCGAACCCAGCAATATCAGCCCCAGTGCGGCGCGCAGGATCTCCGGATCGCGCCGCTGTCCGGCCAGCCCGGCTATCGCGCACAGCACCATCGCCAGCGCGTAGCGCAGCGTGATCGCCTGGTGCGACATGCCGGTCACGTACAGGCGCTGGTAGAGGTGGCTGCGGTGGGGGCGGAACGGGTTGCGACGGTGGTAGACCCGGTTCAGCAGCGTGAAGCCGCCGTCCCACAGGAACGGCCACAGCACGAACAACGCGGCCAGCCACGGCGTGCCTTCGGCGCGCGGTCCGAAGCCGGCCCGCAGCGCCAGCATCGCCAGCAGGAAGCCCGACGGCAGGCTGCCCACATCGCCCATGAAGACCAGCGCGCGCGGGAAGTTGTACTTCAGCGTGCCCAGCGCCGCGCCCGAGGCCAGGGCGCCGGCGATGGCCAGTTCGTAGTCGTCCGTGGCCACGCCCATGAAGCAGAAGGCCGCGCCGCCCAGGGTCAGCTGCATGAAGGCCAGCCCGTTGATGCCGTCCATGAAGTTGAAGATGTTGGTGAAGCCCACCAGCCAGATGACGGCCAGCAGCCAGCCAGCTACGCCCAGATCGGTCGTGCCGCCGAAAGGCAGGCCCAGGTCCGCGACGCGCAGGCCCGACAGCCACAGGGCGCCGCCGGCGACGGCCAGCTGCACGACCAGTTTGACGTACGGGTTCAGGTTGTGCCGGTCGTCCTGGTAGCCCAGGAAGGCCAGCACGAACATGCCGCCGGCCGTGGCCATCACGAAGCCGTCGGGGGCCAGGATGCCCAGGGCGGGCAAGGGGTAGCGCAGGGCCCAGGTGCTGGTCATGCCCAGCAGCCAGGTGGCGACGATGGCGATGCCGCCGCCGCGGGGCACGGGCTCGTCGTGGCTGCTACGCGCGTTGGGAATGTCGAGCAGCGACCGTTCGCGCAGCCGGCGAATGAGCCAGGGGGTGGCCGCCAGATTGAGGGCCACCGCGCCGAGGAACGCGAAGAAGGGTGCTTCGAACATGCGCGCGTGACTTTCCGGAATGATCCCGCCCGCGGCCGCCGTGGGGTGGCCGCCGGCCCATAGTGAGAACCGCGGGCCGGGCGGTCAAGCCCTGCCTGCGGCCGGGACTCGATTGAGGGAAGACATTGGCCGGTCCCGGCATTATGATTTCGGCGCGTCCAGGCTGCGGACGACCGCGCCTTCAAGTCGAGTTCCGGGAGGAACGGCCCGTTTCATGTCCTATAGCGACGATTCAGACCAGGAAGCCGGCCAGCGTCCGTACCGGCGGTCGTTCGGCTCGCGGCTGCTGCGGCAGGACGGCCGCCTGACCACGATGGTCCGCGGTCACCGCCTGCTGTTTACCCTTCTGTTCTTCGGCGTGCTGTGCGCCGTGTCGGTGACGATCTCGTTCCTGCTGCGCTTCGTCGTGCTGGACCGCGTGCTGGCCTCGAACCTCGAGCAGTGGCAGATGTGGTGGCTGGCCATGCTGGCGGTCACGGTGCCGGTCCGCCTGCTGTTCCTGTGGGCCTCGGGGGTGCACCGCCAGTCGTGGCGCTTCGCTTCGATCGAGGACCTGCCGCCGCTCATCCTGAGCATCTTCTCCAGCAGCGCCCTGATCATCATCGCCCTGTGGGTGTTCTGGCGACGGCCCGGCGGCTTCCCGCTGTCGACCCTGGCCATCGACATGGTGCTGTGCCTGGGCCTGGTCACGGCCGGCCGCTTCGCCTATCGTCTCATCGGTGGTCCGGCCGACCGGCTGGGCAACCGCGCGCCGCGTCGCCGCGCGGTGGTCATCGGCGGCGGCAACGCCGGCGCCCTGACCATCGAGGCGATGCAGTCGCCGCGTCTGGGCGGCTTCAAACCCGTGGCCATCGTCGACGACAACGTGCAGACGCGCGGCATGCGCATCCGCGGCGTGCCCATCCTGGGCGGCATCGACGATATCGCGACGGTGGCCCATCGCGTGCATGCCGACGTGCTGGTGCTGGCCATCCCCTCGGCGACCACCACGCAGCTCTACCGCATCCTCGGTGTGTGCCAGGAGGCGGGGCTGCCGCTCAAATCGGTGCCCAGCTTCTGGGAAATCATGGAGAGCGACAAGCCGGGCGTGCGCCGCGTCGAGGACTTCTCGACCAACAGCCTGCTCAGCCGCCGCCCCATCGTGGGCGACCAGGAAGTGCTGGGCGAACTGCTGCGGGGCAGGCGCGTGCTGGTGACCGGCGCCGCCGGGAGCATCGGCTCGGAACTCTGCCGGCAGGTGGTGGGCAGCGGCGTCTCCTACCTGGCCTGCCTGGACAAGGACGAGAACGGCCTGTTCCGCATCGAGCGCGAGTTGAGGGACGGCGGCACGTCGGCCCAGCTCGAGTTCATGCTCGGGGACATCCGCGACGAAGGGCGCCTCGAACGGTTCTTCACCGACGCGCGACCGGAGATCGTGTTCCACGCCGCGGCCTACAAGCACGTGCCCATTCTCCAGTTCCATCCGGAAGAGGCCGTGCTCAACAACGTGTACGGCTCGCGGCAGCTGGCGGACATGGCCGTCAAGCACGGCGTCGGCCGCTTCGTCATGATCTCGACCGACAAGGCCGTCAAGCCGACCAACGTGATGGGCGCCAGCAAGCAGATCGCCGAGAAGCTGATCCTGGCGCGTCACGACGCGGACGGCGACGGCACGCGCTTCATGATCATCCGCTTCGGCAACGTGCTGGGCTCGGCCGGCAGCGTTGTCGAGATGTTCAACAAGCAGATCGCCGCCGGCGGCCCGGTGACGGTGACCGACGCGACGATGGAGCGGTTCTTCATGACCATCGCCGAGGCCGTGCAGCTGGTGCTGTTCGCCGCGGCCATGGGCACCGGCGGCGACGTCTTCATCCTGGACATGGGCAAGCCGGTGAAGATCGACGACCTGGCGCGGCGCATGATCCGCCTGTCGGGGTTGACGCCGGACGTCGACATCGCCATCCGGTACACCGGGCTGCGGCCGGGCGAGAAACTGTACGAGGAGCTCTGGAGCGCGGGGGAAGAGCCGCAGCCCACGAGCAACCCCGGCATCCTGGTGGCACGCCGACAGCCCATCGCCGCGGTCGTGGTCGAAGAAGGCGCCGCGCGCCTGATCGGCGCCGCGCGCCTGGGTGACCGGCCCGTGCTGTGGCGCGAACTGCTGTCCCTGGTGCCGGACTTCGAGGGCCGGACCGGCGACGACGCCCGGTTTCCGCCGGACCGCAAGGTTTGAAGGGACGGGAACCAACAGGTGATGATCACGAACACCCTGTGGAACGCGATGGGGCTGGTCGTACCCAGCCTCGTCGCCATCCCGGCCATGGCGGTCATGGCCAGGATTCTCGGCGTCGAGAAGTTCGGCATCTTCATGCTGACCTTCTCGGTGCTGGGCTACGCCGGGGTCTTCGACGGCGGTCTGACCCGCGCGGTCATCCGCTCCATCGCCATGCACGACGACGACGAGAAGCTCAACCGTGAAGTCGTCGGCACCGCCAGCTACGCGGTGCTCGCCATGGGCCTGGTGGGGGCCCTGCTCGTCCATTTCGGGGCCCGGCCCATCGCGGATCTGTTGAACGTGTCGCCCGCCGTCCTGGCCGACACCGTCGCCGCGCTCGAACTGCTGGCGCTGGTCATCCCGCTCTATCTGTTGAGTCTCGTCTGGTTCGCCTATCTCGAGGGCAAGCAGCGGTTCGTGAAGCTGAGCGTGCTGAAGACGATCACGGGGCTGGTGGTCGCCCTGCTGCCGGTGGCCGCCGTCCTGGTGCGGCCGACCCTGACCGCGGCGCTGGCCGGGCTCCTGATCGCGCGGGCCGTCACCATGGTCGTCGCCTATTTCCCCTGCCGCGCCGGATTGGCGGCCGGTGTCTTCCATTTCCAGGGCGCCACGCTGCGCGACCTGTGGAGATTCGGGGGCTGGATCACCGTTTCCAACATCGCCAGCCCGATCCTCGCGTACATGGATCGCTTCATCCTGTCGCACCTCCTGGGCGCCGGCCGCGTGGCCTTCTACGCGGCGCCCTCGGAGGTGGTCGTCAGGATGTCGGTCATCCCGGGCGCGGCTTCGCGCACGATCTTCCCCCTGTTCAGCAAGCTGCAGGGGGCCGCCGCGGGTGAAGCCAGGATCGCCTACCGCGGACTGTTCGTCGTCTGCACGCTCATCGCGATCCCCATCTTCGTTTTCGCGGAATGGATCCTGACGATGTGGCTGGGGGCCCCGTACGGGGACGAATCGGCCGGCATCCTGCGCATCCTGCTGGTCGGGTTCATCTTCAACGCCGTCGCGCAGGTGCCCTATTCGAGAATCCAGGCGCACGGGCATTCCCGCGTCACGGCGCTCGTCCACCTGTTCGAACTGCTTCCGTATCTCGCGGTGCTGGCGCTGCTGGTCCGCGAGTACGGGCTGATCGGCGCGGCCTTCGCCTGGACGCTCCGCGTGGGGGTGGACCTGGTCGCGCTGCAGATCCTGTCGCGCAGGCTAGTGGGGGGGCCATGACCTTCCTGATTCTCGGCAGCGTGCTCATCCTGGTCTTCCTCATCGTCGGTGCGGAGCGTCGGATTTCGCTGTATTCGCCCCTGATGATGACCGCGGTCGTCTGGCAGATCGTGTTCATCAGCGGCCTGGTCTACGGCTCCAGGTTCTTCGCGGTGACCGACCGCGCCTTCGTCCTGTGGGTGATCTGGTTCGTCGTCTCGGGCTCCATCTACTACGCCCTGGCGATCCAGCCGCAGCCGGCTCGGCAAACCGAGTTGCGCCGCCTGCCGTTCGACTACTCGCTGGCGCTGGTGGGGCTGCTCGCCTGGATGGCCTACCGGGTCCGCGTCGTCGGCCTGGCCGGGCCGGCGGAATTCCTCTCGAATCTCCGGCTTTCCTCCAATGAAGCCGCCGGACTGGAGTCGCTCGGCCTGGTCGGGCGTTTCCATCCCCTGGTCTTCGCGCTGTTCATCTTCGAGACCGTGAATGCCCGCGGCGACAACCGGCGCCTGCGCCTGCTGCTCTGGTGCCTGATGCTGCTCTATGCGTTCGCGACGATGGGGAAGCTGGACATCCTCACACCGGTGCTGGCGTGGGCCGTCGTCAGGGGCATCAAGGGCACGTTCCCGCTGCGGAAGCTGCTGGTGCTGGCGCCGGTCGTGTTCGCGGTCATGCTGGTGCTCCACTTCGCCCGGGCCGTGCGGGGCGACCAGTTCGTGCTGGCGGAGTTCCTGAGCATCTACACCTATTCGCCGCTGGTGGCGCTCGGGTACATGAACACGCCGGTCGACGCCGCCTTCGGGGCCCATACCTTCCGACTGTTCTATGCGGTGATCCACGCGGTGCTGGGCGGGGTGGAGCCGGTTGCCGTCGTGCAGCACTACGTCGCGGTTCCCCACATGACCAACGTCTACACGGCCATGCAGCCGTTCGCACTCGATTTCGGCGCGATCGGCGTCGCGTTCGGCGCCGCGTTCTACGGGCTGTTCTTCGGACTGCTGTTCCACCAGGCCCGGTCGAATCGGCAGCTCCCGCTGATCATCTACGCCGGCCTGTCGGTGGTCATCGTCGGACAGTTCCTCGGCGAAATGCTGGTCACGCTGCTTTCCGGTCAGCTGCAGTTCGTGGCGGCCGCGAGCCTCATCGTGTACTGGTCAAGGGGGGTGGACCGTGTCGGTTGAGATCCCCTCCGCGGCGCAGGCGCCGGTGTCGATCGTGGTCGTCAACTGGAACGCCGGGCGACAGCTGCGCGACTGCCTCGACTCCGTCACGCAGCATGGCCACGGCCTGGTGCGGCGGACCATCGTCGTCGACAACGGTTC
>JAIFKS010000149.1 GCA_020049465.1 bacterium
TTGACCAGTTCCATGAGATTCATGCCGCCGCGCGAGTAGTTGGACCCGTAGGTGCCCTCCTGCCCGCGCTCGGCCTCGCCCTGCGCCGCGACCAGGTTCTTCCAGCCCTTGACCGGATCGAACGGCAGGCCTTCGTGGATCGCCAGGAAGATCAGATCCGCACCCTGGGCGCGCAGCTGGTCGCGATAGCGTTCGACCGTCGGCGCCATCTCCAGGAACTCGAGTCCCTCGATGTTCTTGGGGAACGACATGTGCTCGGTGCCCGGGGTGATGATGCCGATGACACCGAGGCGGATGCCGCCGACTTCGAGCATCATGGTCGGCTGCACCCAGTCCACCAGCTCGCCTGTCGACTTTTCCACCAGATTGGCGCACAGCCAGGGGAACTTCGACATGCGGGCCAGACGCTCGGTGTTTTCGCGGCCCATGTCGAAATCGTGGTTGCCCGGGACCGAGAACAGGTAGCCGATGGCGTTCATGTACTCGATGACCGCGGCGCCCTTGGTCTTGTTCCCGATGGGCGTTCCCTGGAACATGTCGCCGACGTCGACCAGGAGCACCTCTTCGCCCGCGGCTTCGGCCCTGGCCGTGACTTCCTTGATGTAGGTCGCTGCCGAGGCGCCGCCGCCCAGCGGCGGCGGAAAGTCGGGATTCATGAACTTGGCCGGTTCGGGCGCGATGTGGCCGTGCACGTCGTTGGTCCACAGCAGGTGGACGCGCAGCGGGCCGTCGTCAGCCGAACCGGCGGCCGGCACGACCGCCGCCAGGCAGCCGACCAGCGCCAGGGTCCGCAGCAGACTCAGGTGCTTCATCTCAGAACTCCATCGCGTAGCTGACGCCGACGCGGAAACGGGTGTCCTCGACGCGGGCCATCGGGTCGGTCACAAAAGCGTCGCCGAAGTAGCTGGCCGGGTACGGGAACTGGTGCGCCAGCACGGCGGTCAGCTTGGCGAGCTCGACCGAGGCGTTCAGGCGGCCCTGCCCGATGGCGGCCCCGGTGCCCGCGCTGAACACCGACATGCCGGCTTCACGGTCGGCATAGCTGTTCACGTAGCGGAAGCCGAAGCGAACCGGCATGCCGTTGTAGAACGTGTGCTCCACGCCCAGCCGCACGTCGGCGGCGTCGAACAGGAGCGGGGTCACGTCGTCCAGGGTACCGTCGCGCATCTCGCTCCAGGGCCGGTACTCGACCTCGACCGTCAGCACGGTGCGCAGTTCGCTGCGCGGCCGGAAGGTCAGCCCCGCGCGCGCGCACCACGGATAGTCGAGATACGAACTGGTCGTGGTGTCGGACGTCGCCGCCGTCGCCGTGATCGATTCGAGCCGCCGCCAGTCACCCGTGGCCTTCAAACCGGACTCGACGGCCACCCCCAGCTCGACCCGCTCGGTCAGCGCCGCGCGCAGGCCGGCCGAGACGCTCATGCCGCTGAGCTTCAGTTCGTCCTCGGTGCGCCAGCTTTCGTTCGTACCGACCAGGTCGGTATCCAGCGAACTGGAGACGTCGCGCCGGGTGCCGTAATGGTAGTGGAAGGCGGCGCCCAGCGAAATGTCGTCGCCGACTTCCGCCGCGGCGCCGAACGACAGCGCGCGCAGCGTGCCGGTCACGTTCCGCTCGCGCACGGCGATCCGCATGTCACGCGCGGGCTCGCCCGAGCCGGGCGGGTACGGGCTCGGATTGCGCAGTTCCTCCTCGAAAACGTAGCCGAACGGCTGGCGATCGGCCAGCGACACCGCGACCGAAACCGCGCGCGGCCCCTGGTTGACGCGGCGCGCCCAGGCGAACCCGCTCTGCCAGTGGTGGGCCCGGTTGCTGGCGATGGCCGCGTCGGCCACCCGGCTGTCGAAACTGTCGAACAGCGGCTGGAAACGATCCTCGTGTTCCTGGTCGAGCACGAAGCCGGCGTCCAGGCGCTGCCCGTCCTCGACCGTCAGGAAGGCCGGGTTGAACACGTTGGACAGGCCGCCCCGGTACATCGCGGCGCCGGTGCCGCCCATCGCTGCCGATTCCGCCCCGTACCAGCCGAACTGGTCGCCGTAGGCGGTCGTCAACTGCGGTCCCGCGACCGCGGGCAACGCCAGGGCCAGGACCGCCAGAGCCAGGACGACGGCTGCCGCCCGGGTCACCTTCCGCGCGCCGCCGCGGATATTCTGCATGCTGGTCTTCATCTTGCGAATCTCCTCGGCTCTCTCAGAACGTGTAGTCCATCTGCAGACGGACCTTGGTTTCGTCGTTCGGCATCCGCGATGCGTCGGGGTCGTTGCCAAAGGGATCGCCGAACTCTCGCGCATCGATGTCCAGCGGCAGATTGTGGTCCCGAGTCACCTTCAACTGGCACAGCAGGCGGTCCGAAAGCCGGCTCTCGATGTTGAGCCAGTTGCGGAAGCTCTTGCCGTCCAGAAGCACGAACTCGTTGCCCTCGAAATTCCAGAAGAACCCGTCGTAGATCGACGAGCCGATCGTCACGACCAGACCGGGCGCCAGCGTGTGCTCATAGCGGGCCTCGAACGCCTGCGCGCGCGAGCCGGCCGTGGCCACCGAGGGGTCGCCGGCGCCGGGTTCGGCAGTGCCGCCGAGCCGCGCCCGCGGCGGGAACATGACGTTGGCCGTCAGGTACGTGAAGCCCAGGTTGTTGCGGTCGCTCATCAGCAGGCGGACGCCCCAGCGCGTCTCCCAGTTGCGGAAGGCGCGCACGTCGTTCGGATCGTTCTCCGAACGGCTGCTGTAGCGATGCCGCACATTGAAACGCAGGTTGAAGATGGGCTGGTATTCGCCCTTGACCGTGTAGCGCTGCAGGTCCGCGCCGTCGGCCTTGCGGGTCCACTGGTCGACCTGCAGCCCCGTCAGGGCCAGGTTCCGGCTGAACTTGTAGCGCATGTCCAGGTACAGGCCCTTTTCCGCCTTGGGCTGCGCGGTGCCGGATTCCAGCCAGGCGTAGTGGTTGTCCACCAGGCGGTAGTCCGAGTCCAGCAGCGTCATCTCGTAACGGCTGTCGTTGCTGAAGGCGCGCGAGTAGGGGTTGTCGAAGCCGACGTCGTAATCGCGGTAGATGGCCAGCAGGTGCAGGTTGTCCCACTGGCTGAAGGCGTTGACGACGAAGGCGTCCGGATTGTCCTTGTGGAACACCGAACGCCGGGGGTCCTGCAGGAAGGCGTACTCGCCCTGCAGCGCCACGTTGGCGAAGACCGTCTGCGCCTCGGCGCCCAGGACGCGCCGGAACTTGTGGGTCTCCACGTTGCCTTCGGCATCGGTGAACACGCTCGTGTATGCGTTCCAGATCTCCGAATCGCGCGCCTCGAGCAGTCCGGTGTCGAGCACCAGCGCGGTCTCGTCGGCACGGAAGCCGCGGTCATAGCGGGCCTCGTAGCCGGTGATACCGACATACGAGCCCGGGGCCAGCGTGACCTTCAGGTTGCCACCGAACGTCTGCTCGTGGAAGGCGTCCCGGGCCAGTCCACCCGCCCGCTCGGGGCCGTCCAGCCAGTCCTGGGTCGGACGCGGGCGCATGATGACGTAGCGGTTGACGGTGCCGTCGGCGTTGAGGATCCCGTCACGGTCCCCACCGGCCACGAAGAGCGACAGATTGACGGGGCCGTACGATCCTTCGGCCGCCGCACCCCGCAGATCGTACTCGTAGCTTCGGGAAAGATCGCCGTGGATGCCCAGCATCCGCGAGTCGAAACCGAAGCCGGTCTTGCGGTACTTCAGGTAGTCGGTGTTGTCCATGACCAGGCCGAGGCCGAACGCGGCGCGGAAGTCGCCGACCACCAGCGATTTCAGCCGGAAGCCGCCGATCTGCCGGTCGGTAACGCCAACGTAGGCCTTCAGCGTCTCATCCAGTTCCACCTCGCCGTACTCGCGCACCGCGAGCAGCCCGCCCTGGACGCCGTCCCGGTGGTTGACGCGCAGCTTGGACAGCAGGCCGGGCCTGAACCGCGGCTCCGCGTCGACACCGTGGCGACCGGTCAGATAGAGCGGCCGGAAATCGGACACGGCTTCGTCGAGTCCGACATAGGGATTCTCGACGTACCGCGTCTGGAAGTACCCGGTGACTTCATTCGCCGTATCGGGCGCCGGCGCGTAGGTGACGAAGCTCCGCAGGCCGCGATAGGAAAAATACCGCAGGCCATCGACACCGCGCAGTTGCCGCTCGTCCTCGATGCGACCCAGGCTGGCCCGGGCCTTCAGGATGGCGGTGGCGTCCACGGGCGACACGTTCTGGTACGACATCAGGTCGTACAGGTCCATCTCGTTGATGTCTTTCGGATTCCGCAACCGGTCGAGATACTCGTCCGCGAGTCCCTCGCTGGAACCTTCCTCGTTGAGGAAGTTCTGCACCTGCTGGAACGAGGCCGACAGCCGGGCCATCGACTCGTCCGCTTCGCCGGGCGGCATCGCCGACACCAGCGGCTTGAGCTGCGTGAAGATCTCGGCGGTCATGCCATCGACTTCCATCAGCTCGTACACGCTCGCGTAGAAGCGTTCGTACACGCGGCGGTCGTGGATCCGCTTCGCCATTTCGGCCGGCACCGGCAGGGCCAGGATGGCTTCCAGCGGGGCGCTGTTGAGATCGACCGGCGCCGGGGCGGCCCGGGCCACGGCGCCCGACGGCGTCAGGCCGGCCAGCAGCACGAACGCCAGCGCCAGCACCACCCCTGCGCGCCGCGGCGAAGCCGTGCGATTGAGGAGTATGGACATGGTCACGGCGCCTCCCCGCCCCAGGTCAGGCGCATGCCGAACTGGTGCGTGCTGTCGAGCGTGCCGCCGCCCGTGGAGAAGCCGTAGTCGACGCCCACGCGGCCGGACCGGTAACCGAAGCCGCCGGTCAACCGGCTGGGATCGGTGACCACGCCGGCGCGCAGGGCAAAGCCGGGCATGACCGTCATTTCCAGGCCGCCATGGTACTGCGTCTGCTGTCCGAGCTGGTTGTCGAACTCGAAGGTCGTGATGACGCCGTCATACGGTTCGTAGGCGATGCCGGCCGTCAGGGTCTGGTTCAGTTCCTGGCCGTCCAGGCCGATCGTCGGGTTGTTCAGGTTGCGGACCTGGAAGCCCGCCCGCGTCCGCTTGTGCAGCAGCATGGAAAGACCGATGTCCAGGCCGACCGCGGTGTCCGAACCCGGCTCGAGTCCGCTGACGCTCTGGCCCGCCTTGACGCTGTACAGGTTCAGCGCCCAGCCGAAGCAGATGCGCGAATGGAAGTCGGAGAACAGTTCGAAGCCGTGGGCCAGCGAGACCTGCGTCTCGTTCAGCAGCGTGGTGTCCCCGGCGGCCACCTTGAAATGGGTGACGCCGACGCCCAGGTTGCCGAATTTCCCCTCCAGCGGAAAGGCGGCTCCGGCGGTGTAGAAGTCGTTGAACGAGTACCCGAACGGCCGCACGTAGGAGACGGCGGCTTCGCCCGTGGGGACATCGGCCAGCCAGGCGGCGTTGTGGAACGCCGCATAGGCCGCATCCGGCACCGCGACATAGGTCCCGCCCATCGCCCGCGAACGGGCGCTGACGGGGGTCGACTCGAAGAAGGCTCCCGCCGGCGCCGCCAGGACGAGCCCGGCCAGGATCAGCAGGATCGTTGATTTGCGAATCATCGCTCGCCCTTCCTATCTGCTCAGCCGCGTGGTCACGACCACGGGGGCGGTACGGGTTTCCTCGACGCCCGTGGTCTTGTCGACCACCGACAGATGCAGCACGTACATGCCGCTGCTGACCATCTGGAGCGTCTCGTCGAGCCCGTTCCAGATCATGGTCGTGTAGGACCCCGGCACCGTCGACGGCACACCGTTGAAGCGGCTGTCGAACAGCGTGCGCACCAGGCGGCCTTCACGGTCGTAGATGCGCACGCGCGTCTCGCTTTGCGGACGGCTGACGATGCGGATCGGGAAGTTCTCGCCGAGGGTCGGCAGGAAGGTCTTCGCCGGCACCACCAGTTCGATGACGCCAGGCTCACCACCGCCGCCGCCGGAGCCCGGCCGCGCGGGGTCGGACGGCAGCATCGCCCAGGTCGTGTTCCAGTTCTCGCTCAGTTCGTCGCGCCCGTCGACTCCGTTGCTGCCGGTCAGGACCTGCGTCCCTTCCGAGGCGTCGATGCGGACGTAGGAATTGCCGAACGCCAGCGCGGTCGTGAACGGCGTCTGCTGCGCGACAGCCCTGTCGGGCGCATAGGTGGAAGCGCCCACGGTCTTCCCGGTCTTGGAGAACTGGTAGCTCGTGGTCGTGCCTGCCAGCCAGACGAAGATGTCGACGTCGGTCACCAGATCGGTGCCGGCGGTCCATTTGAACAGGATCACCGGTTCGCCCGTGTTCGTCAGACTCGGGATCGACTCCGAGGTGATGATGCTGTTGGCCGGCGCGGCGAAGATCGAACGCATGTCGGGCACGGCGTCCGGGAAGGCGTCGTCTTCGTACAATTCGATGTCCGGCGCGAAGCCGAACGACGACGTGAACTTCACGCTGCCGGCGAGGGACACCACGATGGTGTCGCCGGCGGCGAGCACGAATCCGTCAGGGAAGCGGGCCGTGAAGTCGGTGAACGCGCCCCCGCCGACCGAGGCGGAAGTGGGCGAACCGGCGCCCAGGTTCCAGTAGCCCGTGTTGTCCGGGAAATAGATGGCGTCGGACAGGTAGTAGTCGCTCAGGTCCACGTCCCGCGCACCGGGGTTGCAGATCTCGACGAATTCCTGGTCGGAGCCCAGCGTGCAGACTTCCGTCAGCAGCAGCTTGGGGTCGGCTGCGGCGCCGACAGTCCAGGTGTGCGTCGACACGGGCGCGTCGGCGGGGCTGGAGGCGCTGAGCGCAGCCTGGTTCGTGACCACGACGTACCAGTTCACCACGGTGCCAGCGTCCTGCCCGGGGACCGTCGTCGTGTAGACGCCGCTACCCTGGGCCGTGCCGTTGGCCGTCGTGAAAGCGCCGCCGTCGAGGCTGTAGTGGAAGACAGCGCCGGACAGCGCGCTGATCGAGGTCGCCGTGACCGAGAGCGTCGTCGGCAGGTCGGCGGACGGAGCCGCCGGAACCGTGGCGAAGGCGACGATCACCGGCGGCGGCGGCGCGATCACGGTCCACATCGTCGTGAAGCGCGGTGCGGACACCGGGTAAGTCGCCGAGCCGCCGGCCGCGTTCGTCACCACGCCGTACCAGCGGACAACCGCGCCTTCGGGTTGCGCGGGGATCACGGCCGACCAGGTGCCGGCGGCGCCGGCGGTGCCGACGAGCTGGTTGTCCAAACCGCCATCGACGGTGTAATGGAACGTCGCGCCGGAAACCGCCGAGGCCGACACGGCGGTGACCGAAACCGTGACCGGCTCGCCGGTGACCGGCGTGGCCGGTGACTGCGCACCGTCGGTGATGATCGGCGCCGTCGCGAAAGCGGCACCGGGCGCCAGCGGCGGATTCTGCGCGACGGCCGCCCAGGTCGCCGTGAAGTTCTCGCTGGTCTCGTTGTGGCCGGTCAGCCCGTTGCCGCCGGACAGCAACTCGTTGCCTTCATCGGCGCTGAGGCGCACATAGGCGTTGCCGAAGGTCGTGGACGAGGCCACGGTCTGCTGGCTGCCCGGCGCCGTATCGGCCAGATAGGTCGAGGCGCCGACCGTCACGCCCGTCTTGTCGACGATGACCGAGGTCGTCGTTCCCCAGCGCACATAGTCGACATCCTGCACCAGATCGGTCGCTCCGTCCCACCGGTAGAGCACGAGGCTCTCGGAGGTATCGGTCAGCGACGGCGTGTTGGTGCCGCTGGCCAGGACACCCGCGTTGACCGAACCCGGGTATACTTCGACCAGTTCGGGAACGCCGTCGGGCGCGGCGCCGTCCTCGAAGAGCTCGAAGTCGGGCAGACGACCGTACGCGGCCTGGTAGGCCGTACTACCGGCGATGGCGATGACGATGGTGTCGCCGGCCGCGATGGCGTAGCCGGTCGGGAACCGCGCGTGGAAGTCGGCGAACGTGCCGCCGCCGGCCGTCGTCGCCGACGGATCCGGCTGCGCGATGCGCCAGTAGGCCTGGCTGTTCGTCGTGAACGTGGCGTCGGTCAGGTGGTACTGGCCGAGATCGATCGCCGCGGCGGTCGGGTTGTGGATCTCCACGTACTCGCTGCACAGCGGACGGTTCGTGGCGGTGTTGGCAAGCGACACCACTTCGGAGATGACCACGTGATCAGCCACGGCGACGGGAGCCGCGGACGCCGCGCCGGCGGCCACGAACAGCGCCAACGGCAGCGTCAGGGGCAACCACCGCCACAACCGCGACGACTTCCTGCATTGACTCGGCATCGGACCACTCTCCCTTTCGAGGGTGCGGGAAGGGATTCCCGAACGAACAGGTCGCGAGGGGAGGTGGACAATAACGCGCCGGCCAAGTCGATTCAAGCCGGAACGGTGGAAGTGCCGGAACGGAACCGGGACGGTGGGTATCGACAATGGAATGTCGGCCGGGATTGCTGGCCCGTCACACCGCCGTATCGCCGGCAGCTTCGACGAAGGCTGTCCGGAGTTGGACGGCCGTACCTGCGGCCCGGAGTTCGTTCAGGAAATCATCCCGGCGCACCAGGCGGGCCAGGCGGGCCAGCAGCCGCAGCATCGGCACCGGATCGCCGGGCGGACCCACCAGCAGGATGATGACGTCGACCGGACGGCCGTCGTCCGACGGGATGTCCAGCGCCCGATCGAGCGTGGCCACCGCCACACGCAGCCGGCGGGCGCCACGCGACCTCGCGTGCGGGATGATGAGGCCGCCGCCGATGGCCGTGCTGCCTTCGGCCTCGCGGTGCATCACGTCGCGCACCAGATCGGCGCCGACGTCCACAGCCGCATCGACGGCCAGACCATCGACCAGCCGCATGACCGCCTGTTCAAGCGTCGCGCAGCTGAGATGCGGCAGGAAGCCGGTCGGTGTTGTATAGTCCTGAAGCTTCATGGGGCGCATGGTAACGACGCGCCCGTGCGGAGTCCAGAAAACAGCCGCGAGCTGCCCAACCATTGGAGCGATGGTGCGTGATCCGTTCGCCGGATTGAACCGCAGACAGAGATGGCAGTCCCGCCTGTGGAAGCTGCGACGGGGGCTTACGGCGGCCGGACGGTCCGCCGCCCCACCCGTCAGCGGCGGCCCGCCCCACCTGCTGTTGATCGGCGTGGATACCCTGCGCGCCGACCATCTGGGCTGCTACGGGCACGCGCGCGCCACCTCGCCGAACCTGGACCGGCTGGCCGCGCAAGGCTGCCTGTTCACCGACGTGATGGCCCCGGCGCCGTGGACGCTACCGTCGTTCGCCGGCGCGCTGTCCGGCATGATGCCCGGCCTGCACGGCGCCCATCTGGGCGGCGCGATGCGCAACATGGACCGGCAGGCACCCGGCCGCCTGCGTCCCGACGTGGTCACGCTGGCTGCCCATCTCAGGAATCAGGGCTACCGCACGGCCGCGTTCTATTCGAACCAGTTCTTCGCGTTCGGCCTCGCGGAGAGCTTTGGCGCGCACGAATACCACAACCTGCCCGCCGACGACCTGGTGACGATGGCCGCGGACTGGCTGCGCCGGGAAGCCGGCCGGCCCTGCTTCTGCTTCGTCCTGCTGAACGATCCGCACGAACCGACGACCCCTCCATTGGCGGACCTGGCGCCGTTTCTGCCCTCGCCCGCTCCCGACACGGGGCGGTTGACCGAACTGGCCCGCTGGGGCGGCGCCGTGCTGCCCCATCTGGGCCGCGCCGCCGACGCCCGCGCAGCCGAGGTCGTGGCCGCGCGGGACCTGAAGCTGGCGATCTACGACGCGACGATCCATCAGGTCGACCGGGCCCTCGGTCGCCTGCAGGAACGGCTCGAGTCGGGCGGTCTGGCGGCGCACACCCTGGTCTCGCTGTTTTCGGACCATGGCGAAGAGTTCCTGGACCACGCGGGCTGGGCCGCGCGTTGGGATCACGATCCGCGCGGATTGCGGGGCATCGGTCACGGACAGAGCCATTTCCAGGAGCTGCTGCACGTCCCCTGGATCGCCTGGGGACCGGGCGTGCCGGTGGGCGCCCGCAGCGACACGCCGGCCTCGCTGCTGGACCTTTCGCCCACGCTTCTCGATTGGCTGGGATTGCCGCCGCTGCCGCGGCCGGCCCTGCCCGCGGGTCTGGCGCCTGACCTGGCGGCGGCGCTCACGGGCACCTCGCTGGCGGCGATGAACGATGCCTCCGGGGCGAGCGGAAGACTGCGACTGGCCGAAGCCATCGCCTACGGTCCGGACCTGATCGCGCTGCGGCAGGGTTCGTGGAAGCTCATCGCCGCGCGGGACGGACGTCCGCTGGCCCTGTTCGATCTGGCGGCCGATCCCGGCGAGCAGCGCGATGTGGCGTCCGATCAGCCCGTCGTGCTGGCGGCGCTCCGGGCGCAGGCGGAAGCCTGGCGTGACTCGGGACTGGGCGCCGACGGCGCGGACGCGGGCGGCGCCTGGGGCGATCTGGACGACACGGTGCGCGAACGTCTGCGCGATCTGGGGTACTCGGAGTAGCGCGGACGGCGGCGATCCCCGGTACGAAAACGTCCGGCCCCGCGGATCCCGGGAGCCGGACGTTCTTTGCATCGGCAGCGGGCGGCAGCGGTCAGCCCGCCACGTCCACAGCCAGTTCGACCACGGTCTTCGCCAGCTTCGCGAAGGCGGCCTGCGCCGCGCTGCCCTTGACCCGCGCGGCCGGCAGACCTTCGTCGCCGCCGGTGCGGATGGCCGGGTCCAGAGGGATCTCGCCCAGCAGCGGCAGGCCGTACTGCGAAGCCACGCGGCCGCCGCCGCCGTTGCCGAAGATGTCGTGCCGCATGCCGCAGCCCGAGCACTCGAAATAGCTCATGTTCTCGACGATGCCCAGCACCGGCACCTGCGTCTCGCGGAACATGCGGATGCCGCGGCGCACGTCGGCCAGCGCCACTTCCTGCGGCGTGGTCACCATCACCACACCCGACAGGGGCACCTGCTGGATCAGCGTCAACTGCGCATCCCCGGTGCCCGGCGGCAGATCCACCACCAGGATGTCCAGATCCTTCCACTGCACGTCTTTCAGGAACTGCCTGATGGCCGAGAACACCAGCGGCCCGCGCCAGATCACCGGCTGGTCGGGCGGCAGCAGCAGGCCCATGCTGATGACCTGCAGGCCGTGCGTGCTGATGGGGAAGATCTTGCGATCGGCCGTCACCTCGGGCTGTTCCGTCGTGCCGAGCATGGTCGGCACGCTGGGGCCGTAGACGTCGGCGTCGAGCAGTCCCACCTTGTGCCCGGCATCGGCCAGGGCCAGCGCCAGGTTCACGGCCACCGAGGACTTGCCGACGCCACCCTTCGCACTGGCCACGGCGATGACCTTGCGCACGCCCGGCAGCTTCGCCCGGTCGGCGAAGGGATCGGGCGACTGCCCGTGCGGGCCGCGCGGCGCCTGCTTCGGCGCCGAGCGGTCGTCCAGGGGAACGTCGACCGCCAGCACGCCCGGCAGCGCCGAGACGGCCTTCGCCACGTCCTGCCGGACCTGGGCGATGGTCTCGTCCTTCTCGCTGGTACGCACGACGGTCACCGAGACCTGCCCGCCCGTGACGGTGATCTCGCCGATCAGATTGATGGTCACCACGTCCACGCGCGTGCCGGGCACCTTCACGTCGCGCAACGCGGCCATGACGGTTTCGGGAGTCAGGGAACTGGACATGTTTCATACCTCACGCGGCGCGCGGCGGCGCCGCCGGTCCGTGGGCTCCGGTCGCGGCTGGACGGCGTGAAAGACCGGCCGGGGTATCCCGGCCGGCCTCGCGTACCGTCCGCGCCATCCCGGCTATTCGTTGAAGGAGGCGAGCGCCTCTTCACAGGTGACGTAGGTGTCGAAGACCAGCTTCAGCTGGGTCACGTTCAGGATGTTGTCGATGCGGTCGCTCACGCTGCAGATCTTCAGGCGTCCGCCGTTCTTCTTCAGCGTGTGGTACCCCGAAACGAGGATGCCCAGTCCGGTCGAGTTCACCCAGGTGACCTTGCTCAGGTCCAGGAGCACATCGACCTTGCCGTCGGCGACCAGCGTCTTGATCTCACCCATGAACCGCTCGTGATCCGGGCCGCCCATGATCTTGCCGGACATGGCCAGCACCACGACGTCGCCCTGGGCACTCTGCTTGATGTTCAATATCGTCCTCCTGGGGGTACCGGTCCGTCGACTGCGGTTTCACAATATGATAAAGTCCGGTCGGGCGCATCTCCAAACCGGAATCGTCGCCGGCCAACCATCGCCCCCCAAGGATGAGCCGTGGAAACCTCCCGTCGCGCGACCCTGGCCGGCTCCTGGTACCCCTCGGCACCGGCCGAACTGGCCCGACTGGTGGACAGTTACCTGGCCCCCGACGACCCGGCGGGCGCCGGGGCGCCGGTGCTGCCCGAAGGCCGCCCGCTGATCGGGCTGGCTCCGCACGCCGGCTATGCCTACAGCGGACCGGTGGCCGGACGGCTGTTCAGCGCCCTGAAGGGCCGGCCGATCCGGCGGCTGATCATCCTGGCTCCGAACCACCGGATCCGCCTCGATCGCCCCGCCTTGAGCGTCACCCCGCTGGGCGTGGTGCCGGTCGACACCGCGGCGGTCGCGCGCCTGGCCGCCGGCGGCGCCTTCGTGGTCGATGACCGCGCCCACCGCGACGAGCACGCGGTCGAGATCCAACTGCCCCTGGCGCAGCGCTGCTGGCCCGACCACGGCCCCGCCATCGTCCCGATCCTGGTGCCGCATCTGGACGAGGACCGCCGCGCCGCCGCCGCCGCCGCCCTGGCCGCCGAACGGAACCCTGAAACGTTCCTGCTGGTCTCGACCGATCTGACGCACTACGGCGAGCCCTACGGTTACGTGCCGTTCAGGGAGGACATCCCGGCGGCGCTGGAGCGCCTGGACAGCGGCGCGCTGCTGCGCGTGCTGGCGGGCGACGGCCACGCGCTGCTGGATTACGGTCTGCGCACGGGCATCACCATGTGCGGGCTGGAGGCCGCCGCGCTGGCGCTGGCCACGGGCCTGCCCGCCGGCTTCGAGAGCGCCCTGCTCGGCTACGCGCGCAGCGGCGACCGCGACGGCGACTACACGATGTCCGTCAGCTACGCGGCGGCGCTGCTGTCGTCGGGTCCGCCTCCGCCTGCACCGGTGACGCGATGAACCACGAAGCCCCGGACACGCATCTGACTCCCGATGAACGCACGTTCCTGCGGGAACTCGCCTGGAGCGCCGTCCGCGCGGCCGCGAGCGGCTCGGCGGCGCCGGATCCCGAGGAGTTCGCGCGCGAACGGGGCCTGACCTTGACCGAACGCCTGCGGGAACCTCGCGGCGCCTTCGTCACGCTGCACGCGGGCGGGCAGCTGCGTGGCTGCATCGGCCTGATCGAGGGCCGGTTGCCCCTGGTCCGCGCCGTGGCGGACAACGGCCGGGCCGCGGCGGTCGACGACCCCCGTTTCCCGCCGCTGACGCCTGATGAATTATCAAATCTCTCGCTCGAAGTTTCCGCCCTGACGCCGCTCCGCGCGGTGGACGGCCCCCAGGACATCGAGGCGGGGCGCCACGGCATCCTGCTGCAGAAGCATGGCCGCC
>JAIFKS010000147.1 GCA_020049465.1 bacterium
AGAGGTGTTCGAGACCGTCCGACCCGGCCGCTGCCAGGTTGCCAAGGTCCCTGGCCTCCACAAGGTGGCCGCGTGCATCGTGAATATTGACAATCACATGGGCGTCATCCCTCAGGAGCAGCCCGAAGTCGCCGCCGCCGATCGGGATGGGGTTGGGGGCAGGCCCCCGCACGGTCAGGGCCGCGGGCGGAGCGCCGGTCCAGCGCGCCAGCAGCGGCCGCTGCGCATCGACCGTGACCGAATCGATCGGGCAGTCCAGCGCCCAGTTGAAGGTCTGTTCGCGCTGTTCCAGGACCGCGGTCACCGCCACGGCGCACCGTCCGGCCCAGATGGTCAGCGGCACGGGCGTCGTCATCAACTGCGGCTGGTGCTGCCTCAGGATGACGCCGGCTTCACCGGCGCGGCGCCGGTCGGACGCGGGCTCGAGGCTGAGCAGCGGCACGCCGTCGGTTTCCAGCCAGGGACCGAAAAACGTATCCAGTTCGCGCCCGGCGGCCGATTCGGCCCGCGCGATCATCGCCGCCGTGGTGACCACACTCTGCGTCAGCGACGGATCGTTCGCGTAGTCGCGCAGGAAACGGAAGAACGCCTCGTCGCCGATCACCCCGCGCAGCATGTGCAGCACCCAGGCGCCCTTGTCGTAGACCAGGGTGTTGGGCAGCACGGGCGAGGGGTCGCTCAGGGTGCCGGCACCGGCGAACAGGTCCGGATGCCGCCCCGGGCCGATCAGACGCATGAACGCCTCCCGCGCTTCGGACCCCAGGCTGTGCTCCAGCCACAGCGCCTCGGCATAGGTGGCGAACCCCTCGTTGAGCCAGATGTCGGACCAGACCGCCGGCGTCAGGCTGTCGCCGAACCACTGATGGGCCAGTTCGTGCAGCACGACGTTCTCGTAGCGCCTGTCGCCCGTGAACATGAACTGGCCGATGCTGGTGGCGGTCGTGTGCTCCATCGCCCCGCCCCAGATCACCTCGACCTGCGCGTACTTCTCGCCGTCGAAGGGGTAGGGGCCCAGGCGGGCGGTCAGGAAATCCATCATCGCGCAGGTGTTCGCCAGGTCGTGTTCGGCGGCCGGGCGGTCGCGCTCCAGCACGTGGAATTCGAGCGGCACCGGATCGGCGACAGCGGGACGGCACTCTTCGTTCCATGACACGTAGCGCGAGGCCGCCACCGACACCAGGTAGGTGGGCAGCGGATACAGCTCGCGCCATTGGAAGCGCCACCAGCCCGGCGCGGCCTCCGCGGCCGATTCCAGCGAACCATTGCTGATGGCGGTCAGATCGGCGGGCACCGTCGCGGCCAGGGAAACCTGCGCTTTGTCGGCGGGATGGTCCTTGCACGGCCACCAGGCGTGGGCCGACCAGGGCTCGCTGATCGTGAACATCATGGGGACGTCGTCGGCAGGGTCGGCCGGCGTGCCCGCGTCGTCGCGCCGATACATCAGCCCCACGTACAGATTGCCGTGACGGGGCGGACGGCCGTGCCAGGCGATGGTCACCGTGTCGGGCGCCGCGGTGGCCAGCCCGCCGGGAATCGCCACGCGCAGTTCCTCGCCGACGCGCTCGAAGGCGAGCGGCCCGCCGGCGCGGGTGACACCGTCGCAGGTCAGTTCCGGAATCAGGTCCAGCACCAGCGTGTCCACGCCGGCCTGCAGGGCGACCAGGCCGATGTCCACCCGTCCGGTCAGCGCCACCACGCCGGAGACGGGGCCGGGGGCGGGGTCGAGGGTCAGGTCCAGATCGTAGCTGAGGATGTCGACCCCGCGGTCGTCACTGCGGGGAGCCGGCGTGTCGATCTTGAGCACGGTGGCTTCGAAGCGCTTGCAGGGGGCAGGTTCCAGCAGGGGCGCCGCCGGGGTGGCGGCGCCCAGGAGGCAGAGCAGGACGGTCAGGGCGGCAAAGCGGCGTCGCTGACTTGAACCGGCGGCGGCGCCTGCCGGCGCCGCGCCCCTACATCCGCTCGCGCCCGCAGTTCCAGCAGGCATCATACCCGGGTTCGCCTTCCTCGCCGCAGGCCGGGCAGGTCCAGGGGCCGGAACCGTCGCCACCGGTCCCCTGCAGGATGGCGCGGGCCTGGGCCGCGTCCTCCGGAAAGACCAGCAGGACGATGCCCTCGATCATGTCCAGCTGGGGCATCAGACCGTCGGCGTCGTCTTTCTCCAGAACGCCGGAAATGCCCATGGCCTGGAGCTGGTTGAGGGCCATTTCGGCCTCGAGCTCCGTACCGTAGGTCTCCACGCGGGTCATGCCGTCGCGCATCACATCCCCTTTCCGGCTGGCGGGGCCCCGTGCGGGGCCGGGCTTCGCGTCCATGTGAGGTGAGAATACCACCGGAAGCGCGGACGGCCAAGCGCAGGAGTGCCCAAACACAGGTGTACCCGAACAAAGATGTGGCCGAACCGATGCGGGACGCAGACTTGCGGCAATCGCCCGGCCGGGCGACAATGGATCGGTTGAACCGACGATCGAGTCTGAACCCGCATTTGGCCGGAGGTGCCGCCGTGAGCCGTCGCGACCCGCATTCATACGCCGACCTCGAACAGGGCCGGGTAACGCACGTCGACCTGGACCTGGACGTCGACTTCGCGACCCGCCGGCTGACCGGCACCGCCCGGTTGAACCTGGCCGCGCCGGCCGCCGGTCCGCTGGACCTGGACACCCGCACGCTGACGATCACGGGCGCCGTGACGCAGGACGGCGCCGCCGTTCCCTTCGAACTGGCGGACACCGACCCGGTGATGGGCGCCCGCCTGCGCCTGAACCTGCCGGCCGGCACGACGGCCATTGCGATCACCTACGCGACCAGCCCCGAGGCCAGCGCGCTGCAGTGGCTCGAACCCGCGCAGACCGACGGCGGCAGGCACCCGTACCTGTTCAGCCAGTGCCAGGCGATCCACGCGCGCAGCGTGCTGCCCTGCCAGGACTCGCCGCTGGCGCGGTTCACCTTCAAGGCGCAGATGACGGTCCCCGAAGCGTTGACCGTGGTCATGGCCGCGGCGCCCGGCGAGAAGGGCCCCGGCGCGCGCGCCGGCACGCGCGCCTTCACCTTCGAGATGCCGCAGTCGATCCCGCCCTACCTGTTCGCGTTCGCCGTCGGCGACATCGTCTCGCGTGATCTCGGGCCGCGCTCGCGCGTGTACACCGAGCCGAAGACGCTCGACCGCGCCGCCTGGGAGTTCGCCGACGTCGACAGCATGCTGCTGGCGGCCGAGGATGTCTTCGGCCCCTATCTGTGGGACCGCTTCGACTTCCTGGTGATGCCCTCGAGCTTCCCCTACGGAGGCATGGAGAACCCGCGCCTGACCTTCCTGACGCCGACGCTGCTGGCCGGTGACCGCTCGCTGGTCAACGTGCTGGCGCACGAACTGGCGCACAGCTGGACCGGCAACCTGGTGACCAACGCCACCATCGACGACTTCTGGCTGAACGAAGGCTTCACGGTCTGGGCCGAGCGCCGCATCCACGAGAAGCTGTACGGCGTCGAGGCGCAGGCTCTGTCGGCGGCCATCGGGCGCAACGGACTCGATGACGCCCTGGCGTCGTTCGGCCCCAATTCGCCGTTCACCTGCCTGAAGACCAGCGGCGAAGGCAAGGACCCCGACGAATTCTATTCATTGGTGCCCTACGAAAAGGGCTTCCTCTTCGTCTCGCTGCTCGAGCAGACCGTGGGCCGCGAGGCGTTCGATGTCTTCATCAAGAAGTACATCAAGCATTTCTCGTTCACCTCGATCACGACCGAGCAGTTCGAGGAATTTATGGAGAAGGAACTGCCCGGCGTGGCGGCGAAGGTCGGCGCGCAGGACTGGATCCGGAAGCCCGATGTGCCGGCCAATGCGCCGTCGTTCACCTCGGCGCAGTTGACGAGCCTGAAGGCGCTCGCCGCCGGCTGGTCGGGCGGCAAGCGTCCGGACATCGCCACCGCGAAGAAGTGGACGCCCGAGGACTGGCAGATCTTCCTGCAGGCCCTGCCGCGGCAGCTGTCGGCCGACGACTGCAAATGGCTGGACGACAACTTCCAGCTCTCGGCCCACGGCAACTGCGAGATCCTCTGCAACTGGCTGGTGATCGCCGCCAACAGCGGCTACGCGCCGACGCTGCCACGCACGCGGAAGTTCCTGGGCGAGGTCGGCCGCATGAAGTACCTCAAGCCGCTGTACACGGCGCTGCACAAGAGCGAAGCCACGCGCGCGCTGGCGAAGGAGACGTTCGCCGAGCACGGCGGCGGCTACCACCCCATCGCGCGCGGGGGGATCGAGCGGATCCTGGCGGGGTAGGGGACGGCGTCACCCTCACGGATCGAAGGACAGGACGCGCCCCGGGGTCGGCAGACTCCGGGGCGCATTGCCGCCGGAGGCGTTGAAACATGATACTCACGGTGACCCTGAACCCCTGCATCGATCTGCTTCTCGGCACAAGTGCGTTGCAACCGTACGACACGAACCGCGTGCTCACGCGCGAGGAGGACGCCGGCGGCAAGGGCACCAACCTGTCGCGCGTCGCGGCCGAACTCGGGGCCAGGACCACGGCCTGCGTGCTGCTGGGCGGCGGCACCGGGGCCCATGTGCAGCGCGTGCTCGAGCTGCAGGGGGTCACGCCGGCGATCATCCCCACGCGGGCGCAGACGAGGATCAACGTGTCGGTGCAGGACGGCTCGGACCGGCCGCCGACGACCTTCAACATGAAGGGCGGGCCGATCTCGCAGCCGGAATGGCAACAGGTGCTGCGCGCGGTCGTCGAACTTGCCGCCGATGCGCAATGGGTGTGCCTCGGAGGCAGCCTGCCGGAAGGCATTCCCGTCGACGCCTGGCGCACGCTGATCGGGCTGCTGCGTGATCTGCCGGTGCGCATCCTGCTGGATGCCGATGACGAGCCCCTGCGGCTGGGACTCGAAGCGGGGCCGCACCTGATCAAGCCGAACCTCAATGAAGCGGCGCGCCTGCTGGGCCGGCCCCTGGACGGTCTGGATCAGGTGGCCACGGCCGCCGCGGAACTGCGGAGCATGCTGGCGGCGCGAGGCGCAGCGGACCCGGCAGTGATCATCTCGATGGGAGCTGAAGGCGCCGTCTGCGTGGCCGGGAGCGGCGCGTGGTTCGCTCCTGCGGTCCCGGTCCATGCGCGCAGCACCATCGGCAGCGGCGATTCGCTGCTCGGCGGACTGCTGGCAGCCTTCGCGGCCGGTCATGATTGGCCCGAAGCGCTGCGCTGGGGCACGGCGGCCGGGGCGGCGACCGCCACGACGGACGGCACCGAGATCGCCAGGCTGGGTGTGGTGCAGGAGCTGCTGGGCCGGGCGACGGTGACAAGGCTGCCATGAGTGCCGGCGAAGTGGGGGTCGGGGAGACTTCCGACGGGTTGATCAGCACCATCGCTGGAGTCAACAGCCCGTCCCGGTGTGCGCCAGGCGCCTCTGGCCCCGCTGCCGACCCGTGTTATCTTGAAGCCCGGCGGCTCCCACCCCGGGAGTCACCGCGCGCCACGCCAGCCCGCCTTGCCGGCCCGGAACAAACATGCCGACGAACCCCATTTTCCAACGCCTCCAACTGTTGACCGGCACCCCGGCCCTGGACCATCTCGGTGCGTCCTCCGCGGCGGTCTTCGGCATCGGCGGCGTCGGCAGCTGGGCCGCCGAATCGCTGGTGCGTTCGGGCATCGGCGCGGTCACCCTTGTCGACAACGACGTGATCTGCATCACCAATGTTAACAGACAGTTGCAGGCGACGACGAAGAATGTGGGCAAACCCAAGGTGGAGGAGCTGGCCGCGCGCCTGCGCCTGCTGAACCCGCGCTGCGAAATCACGCCGGTCATGCGCGCCTGCGAGCCCGCCACCGTCGACACCTTCGAAGTCGGGCAGTACACCTACGTCTTGGACTGCATCGATTCGATCACCTGCAAGGTGGCCCTGATCCGCGCCGCGGTGGCCGGCGGCTGCACGCTGTTCTCGGCGATGGGAGCGGCCGCCAAGCTGGACCCCACCCAGATCCGCATCACCTCGATCTGGGAGTCGAACGGCTGTCCGCTGGCGAAGTGGATCCGGCGCCGGCTGCGCGAGTCGGGTTTCCAGGGGGACTTCCAGGTGGTGTGGTCGCCCGAGTTCCTGGAGCCGATCGAGTCGACCAGCGTGGCCTGCGGCACGCACACCTGCTACTGCCCGAAGTTCGTGCCGTCCGAAGACGCGGAGGCCGAACACCGCGACTGGTGCAGCGAGAAGAAGGTCATCAACGGCACGGCCGGGCACATGACGGCCATCTTCGGGATGATGCTGGCGGGGCTGGTGGTGCAGCACGCCGTGGCACGTACCGACCGTGCGGGTCAGCCCGGGCAGCCGCAGGCGACAGCTCAGGCGGGCACCATCTCCGACTTCCCGCTCGCCGACGACCGGTAGCACGCCTCGACCATCCTCAACGTGGCCAGCCCGTCGTGCGCGCCCACCGGCGGCGTCGCGCCCGTGCGCACGCAGCGCAGCCAGTCGGCCAGCACCAGCGGCAGCGTCGGCACGGTCGCCGATACGGCGAACCGCTCCTCGTCCCGCCCGCAGCGCAGCACCAGGCCGCCGTCCAGATAGTCCGCCCACAGCTGGCCGTCCTCGCCGACGGCTTCCAGCCAGGCGGCCCGCGACTGCGTGTACTTGCTGACTTCCAGCGACACCCGGCAGCCGTCGTCCAGGGCCGCGCGCGCCAGGAAGAAATCCTCGACCGCCGGATTGAGCACCCGGGTCTGCCACGAATCGACAGCCGTGAATTCGCGCCCCGTCAGGAAGCGCGTCAGATCGAAGATATGGACCCCCGTCAACAGCACCGAGCCGCCCACGGTCTGCGCCGTGTCACGCTGCCAGTCCAGCGTGGTGGGCGCCAGGCGCTGGGCCAGGCGCACGTGATGGACCCGCCCCAGGCGCGGCCACAGCTCGCGGGCCTTCAGGATCACCGGGTTCCAGCGCAGGGACTGGCCCAGGAACAACCGGTGGCGCGCGCCGGCGTCCCGGGCGGCCAACTGCCCGGCCTCGGGAAGCGTGCCGCACATCGGCTTTTCCAGCAGCAGCGGCTTGCCGGCGGCCAGTACGGCGGCGGCCAGTTCGAAGTGCGACGAGGGCGGCGTGCAGACCACGACCCCGTCAACGGCGGTATCCGCGATCAGTTCGGCCGCCTCCCGGAGGTAACGGACGCCGTGGGCCGCGGCCAGCGTCCGGCCCGGTTCCTCGCTGCGCCGGCACAGCGCGGTCACCGTCAGACCGGGCACGTCGCGCAGCCCGTGGCGCACATAGCGCTCGCCGTGCGCGCCGGCGCCGATGATGCCGATCCTGAAATCCATCCCTGTGGCTCGCTTCTGGCTGTCCGGCGGCGCCGCCTCGCGGCGGAGCACCCTCCCTGGAACATCCTCCCGTGGATGGAGCCTACCATGACCTGTGGCACACGACAAACCGCGGCCGGCTGGATCGCGCTGGCAGCCCTGCTCGCGCTGGCAGCCTGGGCCCTGCCGGCGGCCAGCGCCCGCGCCGAACTGGATCCGGGAATCATCATCAACGAAGTGCTGGCCGACCCGGCCACCGACTGGAACGGCGACGGCGCCGTCGACGCCAAGAACGACGAGTGGATCGAAGTCAGGAACATCGACACCGTTCCCATCGACCTGTCCGACTACTGGCTCCGCGACAGTTCGGGCGACACGCCGGATCTGCGCCTGTCCGGCGTTCTGGACCCGGGCGAACACGCCGTGTTCTACGGTTCGGATTCGGCTGCCTGGCAGACGGCCAACGGCCTGGTGGCGGCGGGCTTCGCTCTCAACAACACCGGCGATCTGGTGCAGCTGCTGCGGACGATCCCGGGTACCGATCCCCGCCAGCTGGAACTGATGTTCGCCGTCAGCATCTACGACCACGCGGCCGAGGACGACCGTTCCTGCGGATTCGACCTCGACCACATCGAATGGCTGCTCTTCGACGCCATGTTCCCCTATCCGGGCGCCCAGGAGCCGGTCGGCACCGGGTGCGTGCCCAGCCCGGGGGCGGAGAATCTCTGCGGCGGTGAGGTGGCCACCGAAGCCGCCAGTTTCGGCCAGGTCAAGGCGACCTACCGCTGATCCCCCTTCCGGCGGTTCGAGGTCGCCCGGCGGCCCGGGAATGGAGTCCCGGGCCGTCGTCTTTCCGGGCTTGGCCCCGCAGGGGCCCGTAGGGCCCGAAACAACGGTAAACTGGCCGTATTCCACTGTTTGGGCTTTCCTGGGTGGAGCCCATCCGCTATGCTGCCGACGGTCGGCATTGCCCCGTCGCGCGCCCCCGGTCCGGGCGCGCCTTCCGTCCCAGGAGACACCATGCAGTTGACCGAGAACCAGAGCATGATCCGCCAGATGGCGCGTGATTTCGCGACGGCGAAGATCGCTCCCATTGCCCACGAAATCGACAAGCACGCCACCTTCCCCGAAGCGACCGTGCGCGAGATGGGAGAACTCGGGTTTCTGGGCCTGACGGTGCCCGAGGCCTATGGCGGCGTGGGGGCGGACATCACCTCCTACGCGCTGGTGGTCGAGGAGATTTCCCGCGCCTGCGGCAGCCATGGCCTGACGGTGGCGGCGCACAACAGCCTCGGCTGCTGGCCCATCGCCCACTACGGCACCGAGGAGCAGAAGCAGAAGTACCTGCCGCCGGCGGCGACCGGTTCCACCCTGCTCAGCTTCGGGCTGACCGAGGCCGGCGCCGGCAGCGATTCGGGCGGGACCCGGACGACCGCCGTCCGGGACGGCGACCACTGGGTCCTGAACGGCAGCAAGATGTGGATCACGAATTCGCACTACGCCAAGGCCCTGATCATCACCGCGCGGAGCGATCCGAACGCCACCGGGCCCCGCGGCATCACCGCCTTCATCGTCGAGACCGACACGCCGGGCTTCACCGTCGAGAAGAAGGAGAACAAGCTCGGCATGCGCGCCTCCGACACGGCGCCGCTGACGCTGGTCGATGTCCGCGTGCCGCACGCCAACCTGCTGGGCACCGAGGGCGACGGCTTCAAGCACTTCATGAAGACGCTCGACGGCGGGCGCATCTCGATCGCGGCCGTGGCCCTGGGCCTGGCCGAAGGCGCGTTCGCCACCGCGCGCGACTACGCGAAGCAGCGCGAGCAGTTCGGCAAGCCCATCGCGCGGTTCCAGGCCATCCAGTTCATGCTGGCGGACATGGCCACGCAGATCCAGGCCTCGCGCCTGCTGACCTACGAAGCCTGCCGGTTGAAGGACAGCGGCCAGGAGTTCGGCCACATGTCGGCGATGGCGAAGCTGCACGCCAGCGAGACCGCGATGTTCGTCACCGACCGGGCCATCCAGATCCTGGGCGGCTACGGCTACACCACCGAGTACCCCGTCGAACGCATGTACCGCGACGCGAAGCTGTGCACGATCGGCGAAGGCACCAGCGAGATCCAGAGAATCGTCATCGGCCGCCACGCCCTGGGCGAATAGCGCCGACGGCCCATCGGCAAGGGAGTCATTTCATGAGCAAGCGATCCGTTATCTGCGAAGCCGTCCGCACGCCCATCGGCAGATTCCAGGGCGGGCTGGCCGGCGTCCGCGCGCCCGAACTGGGCGCGCACTGCGTCAAGACCGTCCTGGCGCGAACCGGTCTCGACCCGATGCTCGTCGGCGAAGTCATCATGGGCAACGTCTGCCAGGCCGGATTGCAGCAGAACCCGGCGCGGCAGGCCTCCATTTTCGGCGGTGTGCCGTCGTCGGTCAGCGCCATGACCATCAACAAGGTCTGCGGCTCCGGGCTCAAGTCCGTCGCGCTGGCCGACCAGGCCATCCGCGCGGGCGACCGGGATTGCGTCATCGCCGGCGGCTTCGAGAACATGAGCCGCATCCCGTATGCCCTGCTCGGCGCGCGCGACGGGCTGCGTCTGGGCGACGGCACCATCACCGACCTGCTCGTGCACGACGGCCTGTGGGACATCTACAACAACTTCCACATGGGCATGACGGCCGAGTGGGTGGTCGACACCTACAAGGTCAGCCGCGAGGACCAGGATCGTTTCGCCGTCGAGAGCCACCGCCGCGCGGTGGCGGCCTGGGACGCCGGCAAGTTCACGCGCGAGGTGGCTCCCGTCAGCATCCCGCAACGGAAGGGCGACCCCGTGCTGATGGCGAAGGACGAGGGCCCGCGCGCCGACGTCACCTTCGAATCCCTGGCGAAGCTGAAGCCGGCCTTCAAGCGCGACGGCGGCACCGTGACCGCCGGCAACGCCTCGTCGATCAACGACGGCGCCGCCGCGCTGCTCATCTGCAGCGAGGCCTTCGCGAAGAAGCACGGCCTGAAGGTGCGCGCGGTCATCGAGGGCGCGGCCACCGGCGCCGTGGAACCGCACGAAGTGATGATGGCCCCGGTCACCAGCGTGAAGAACCTGCTGCGGAAGACCGCCAGCAAGATTTCCGACTTCGGACTTTTCGAATTCAACGAAGCGTTCGCCGCGCAGAGCCTGGCCGTGATCGGCCAACTCGAACTGGATCCGGCGAAGGTCAACGTTCACGGCGGCGGCGTCAGCCTGGGTCATCCGATCGGCTGCTCGGGCGCCCGCATCCTGGTCACGCTGCTGCACGCGATGGAGGATCGGCAGACGCCCCGCGGTCTGGCCAGCCTGTGCCTGGGCGGCGGCGACGCGGTGTCCATGGCGATCACCCTGGCCTGAGGGCCCGAAAGGAACCGGACATGAAGATGGCGGTCATCGGCGGCGGCACCATGGGCAACGGCATCGCCCACGTGTTCGCGCAGCACGGGCACGAAGTGACCCTGATCGACGTTAAGCCGGAATATCTGGACAAGGCGCTCAAGACCATCGAGGGCAACCTCATGCGCCAGGTCAAGAAGGAGACCCTGAGCGAGGCCGACATGAAGGCCACGCTCGGTCGCCTGAAGACGGCCACGTCGCCGGCGGCGGCGGCGGGCAGCGCCCTGGTGGTGGAGGCGGTGTTCGAGAGCTTCGCGGTCAAGAAGGAGATTTTCACCGCTCTGGACCAGGCCTGCGGCCCGGAGACCATCCTGGCCACGAACACCTCGAGCATCTCGATCACGAAGATCGCCGCGACCACGAAGCGTGCCGACCGCGTCATCGGCATGCACTTCATGAATCCGGTGCCGGTGATGAAGCTGGTGGAGATCATCTGCGGCCAGGCCACCAGTCCGCAGACGCTCGCGGCCGTGACGAAGATGTCGCAGGACCTGGGCAAGATCCCGGTCACGGTGCAGGACTATCCCGGTTTCATCAGCAACCGTGTGCTGATGCCCATGATCAACGAAGCGGTGTACTGCCTGATGGAGGGCGTCGCCGAGCGCGACGCCATCGACAGCGTCATGAAGCTGGGCATGGCCCACCCGATGGGTCCGCTGACGCTGGCCGACTTCATCGGCCTGGACGTCTGCCTGGACATCATGAACGTGCTGTACGACGGCTTCGGAGACAGCAAGTACCGGCCCTGCCCGTTGCTGCGGCGGATGGTGGACGCCGGCTACCTCGGTCGCAAGAGCGGCCGCGGCTTCTACGAATACGAACCCAAATAGCCCCGCGGGCCGCGAACCCGGCGACAGGAGTCCGACGTGCAGTTCCAGTTCAACGAACAGCAGCGCATGATCCGCGACATGGCGCGCGATTTCGCGAACAGCGTGATCGTCCCGGTGGCCGCGGAGCTCGACGCGACCGAGACCTTCCCGAAGGAAATCGTCAGGCAGATGGGCGAGCTCGGCCTGCTCGGCATGAACGTCGAGGAGCAGTACGGCGGCGCCGGACTGGACACGGTCTGCTACGTGGCGGCGATGGAAGAGATCAGCCGTGGCTGCGCCTCGTGCGGGGTCATCATGTCGGTCAACAACAGCCTCGTCTGCTGGCCGCTGGAGACCTACGGCAACGAGGATCAGAAGACGCGGTTCCTCAAGCCGCTCGCGACCGGGAAGAAGCTGGGAGCGTACTGCCTGAGCGAGCCCGGCGCCGGAACGGACGCCGCCAACCAGCGCACGACCGCGAAGAAGGAAGGCGACCACTGGGTTCTGAACGGGATGAAGAACTTCATCACGAACGGGGCCAACGCCGACATCCTGATCGTGTTCGCGCAGACCGATCCGGCGATCAGGCACAAGGGCATCCGCGCCTTCATCGTCGAAGCGACCAGCGAGGGCTTCTCGGTCATCCGCAAAGAGGAGAAGATGGGCATCCGGGCCTCGGACACCGCCCAACTGGCCTTCGACAACGTGATCGTGCCGGACGACCAGGTGCTGGGTCCGCCCGAGTCGGGCTTCAGGATCGCCATGAGCACGCTCGACGGCGGGCGCATCGGCATCGCCAGCCAGGCCCTGGGCATCTCGGCGGCGGCCTACGAGGCGGCCCGCGTCTACAGCACGCAGCGCGAGCAGTTCGGCAAGCCCATCTGCGAGTTCCAGGCCGTCCAGTGGAAGATCGCCGACATGGCCACCAGGCTGGAAGCGGCGCGGCTGTTGACCTACCGCGCGGCCTGGGCCAAGGACCAGGGCGGCCGCTACAGCGAGGAATCGGCCATGG
>JAIFKS010000038.1:0-12392 GCA_020049465.1 bacterium
CCGACGCTATTCCTTGGTGACCGCGGCCTTTTCAATGATGGCGGCGTAGCGGTAACCAGCGCCGAAATCCTTGTCGACCGCCAGCACGCCCTCGGCCACGACCATGTCGCCGATCGCCACGACGGCGCTGGTGGTGACGGTCAGGTCGACCGTGTCGCCCTGGCCCGAGCCGTCCTGGATGTGCATCCAGTTCGTACCCATGATGTTCGGCGTGAACTTGACGACGCGGCCGCGAACCTTGACCGCCTTGCCGGCCAGTTCGCCGCCCTTGGCGTAGATCTCTTCCACCTTGTAGCCGCCGGCCGCCTTCGCCACGCCCGCCACGTGCTGGTCGTCCAGGACCAGTTTGGTGCCGCTGACGGTGCCGCCGTTGACGCCGGCGCCCATCTCATCGCCGCCGGCCGCAGTGCCCGGGTGCTCGGCGGGGTGCTCGGAGCCGCCCATGGCCCCGGCATGCTCATGAGGCACCATCTCGGCCTGGGGCTCGCTGCCGGCCTTCCAGATCGCGGTGGTGAACCAGATCTCCGGGAACACGCGGTCGAGGGTCGCGCTGCGGAAATCGACCATCATCTGGCCCTGGGGGATGGTGACCTTGTCGCCGACCGCGACGGGCGTCTGGTTGGTGGCGCACCACTTCTTCTCGGTGCCGGTGTCGAGCAGGACGTAGGTGTAGCCGCCCGAATCCATCGTCTCGGCGACGGTGCCCTGCCAGGCGCCGGGAATGGCGGCCGGCTGCGCGGCGGGCTGGGCCGCGGCCTGGGTGGCCGGGCTGTTGCCCGTGGCCTGGGCGTTGCCGCCCACCTTGTCGCCGCAACCGGTCAGGGCGACGGCCAGCACGAACACGAACAACGGTGACAGCAACGGCAGCTTCTTCACGGGAATCTCCTCGGTTCGTAGCAAGCAAGGACTCGTGGCGGGCCACGGACCCGGGCGCCGGCCCACAGGACCGGCAGCGCCCCGACCGCCCAAAACTAAGCCGTTCGGCCCGTCCGGGCAACCGCCCCGAAGGGATCAGGCCGGCCGGCCCAGCCGGCGGAACATTTCCAGCTTGTAGGCTTCGACCCCGGGCTGGTCGAACGGGTTCAGGCCCAGCAGCAGCCCGCCGACGCCGACGGCTTTCTCGAACATGTAGAGCAGCGCCCCGACCGTTTGCGGGGTGACCTCGGCCACGGAGATCGCCTGGCAGGGCACGCCGCCCTGGATGTGGGCCTGGCGCGTGGCCTCGAAGGCCAGCCAGTTGATCTCGTCGAACGAGCGCCCCGCCAGGTAGCCCAGCCCGTCGGCGTCGGCCCCGTCGTCGGCCGGCACGGTCAGCCCGGGCACCGCCTGCCGCGCGCAGAGGAACGTCTCCTGCAGGCAGCGGCGGCCGTCCTGCAGGTACTGGCCCAGACTGTGCAGATCGGTGGTGAAGACCGTCGAGGCCGGGAAGATGCCCTGCCCCTGCTTGCCTTCGCTTTCGCCGAACAGCTGCTTCCACCACTCCTGCAGGTTGTGCAGGCCGCTGTGGAAAGAGCTCATCACTTCCGTGGTGAAACCCTGCGTGTAGAGCTGGTAGCGCGTGGCCGCGTACAGGTGCGCCGGGTTGTCGCGCAGGCCCTCGCCGGCGCAGGCCGACTGCATGGCGCGCGCGCCGTCGACCAGGCCGCGCACATCGACTCCCGCCATCGCCAGCGGCACCAGGCCCACCGGCGTCAGCACCGAGAAGCGACCGCCGATATCGTCGGGGATCACGAAGGTTTCCCAGCCCTCGGCGTCGGCCAGCTGGCGCAGCGCGCCGCGGCGGGCGTCGGTGACGGCGGTGATGCGGGCGGCCGCGCCGCGGTCGCCGTAGCGCTTGCGCAACTGCGCGCGCAGGGCGCGGAAGGCCACGGCCGGCTCCAGCGTGGTGCCCGACTTGGAGACGACGCAGACGCGGAAATCGCGGTTGGCGATCTGGCGCAGGACACGATCCAGAGCGGCCGAACACAGGCCCGTGCCGGCGAACAGCACCTCGAGGCCGGCGCCCCTGGCCGGCGGCAGCGCGTCCAGGATGGCGCGGGCGCCCAGATAGGAGCCGCCGATGCCGACGACGACACAGACTTCGGCGTCGGCGCGCGCACGGACGGCGGCGGCTTCGCAGGCCGCCAGCGCGGGCTCGTCGATGCGCGACGGCAGGTCCAGCCAGCCCAGGAACTCGTGGCCGGCGCAGGTGCCGTCGGCCAGACCGCGCGCGGCCGCGGCCACGCGGGGAGCCAGGGCATCCAGGTGTGAAGGCTCCAGGAACGAACCGGTTCCGGTGAGGTCGAGACTGACTCCGGCGGCTTCCAGCATGCACGCGTCCTTCCGTGATCGATCAGGCGTCATCAACCGGGGCGGCGATCCGTCGCCTTGCGTCACGCCCGGCGACGGGTACATTCTGCACAGGTCCGCCGCACGTCGGCAGCGCCCACAATACAGCCGCCCGGCGCGGAATCAAGCGGGAGTACCATGTCCTTCGCAACCCCCGTCATCGCCTGCACCTATTCCGAGATCGCCCTGAAGGGGCGCAACCGGAAGATGTTCCTGCGCAAACTGCTGAACAACATGCAGACGGCGCTGCGCGGCCTGGGCGGGGTCACCATCTACCATGTCGAGAGCCGTCTGCTCGTGCGGCTGAACGACGAGACACAGACCGCAGAGGCGGCCACGCGCCTGCACCGGGTCTTCGGCCTGCAGTGGGTCTCACCCGCCATCGAGGTGCCCCGGGCCGAACTGGACGCGGAACTGGCCGAGGACCGTGAAACCGGGCACGTTCCGCGGCTGACGCAGCTCTGCGAAGCGGCCTGCCAGCTGACCGCCGAGAGCGCGGGCAATGCACGGAACTTCCGCATCAACGCGCGGCGCAGCGACCGCTCGTTCGGGCTCAACAGCCTGGAGATCGGCGCGGTGGTGGGCGCCGCCGTGTTCCACCGCTACGGCCTGCCCGGCCGCATGGTCGAACCCGACTTCGTGGTCGACGTGCTGGTGCTGCGCGCCAGCGTGCTGGTTTTCGCCACGAAGGAGCAGTCCTTCGGCGGCCTGCCCGCCTGCTCCAGCGGCCGCACGATGGTGCTGCTTTCCGGCGGCATCGACTCGCCGGTGGCCGCATGGATGATGATGCGCCGCGGCAGCCGCGCGGACTTCGTGCACTTCCACAGCGGCCGCAACGCGGACGAGGCGGACTGCGCCAAGATCGAGGAGCTGGTCCGGCTGCTGGCCACCTGGAGCCCGGTGCCGCTGCACCTGCACCTGGTGCCGGTCGTGCCCTACGAGACGCGCGCCATCGGCACGATCGCCGACCGCTACGACATGGTCATGTTCCGGCGGTTCATGGTGCGGACGGCGGCGCGCCTGGCGCGGCGGCACAAGTGCCTGGCCCTGGTCACGGGCGACAGCCTGGGCCAGGTGGCCAGCCAGACGCTGCACAATCTGGCGGCGATCAGCCCCGACGTCAGCCTGCCCATCCTGCGGCCCCTGGTGGGCATGGACAAGCACGAGATCACCGCCTGGTCCCACCGGACGGGCCTGTTCAACACCTCGATCAAACCCTACCGCGACTGCTGCTCCATCCGCTCGCCCCGCCCCATCCTGACCGCCCGGGCCATTGACCTGCTGCGCATGTCCGAGGAGATGGGCCTCGAAGAGGCCGTCCGCGAGGCGGCGGACCTTGCGGTGCGGCGCGATTTCGCCCCCTTATAGCCCCCCGCTAAAAAACCCTTAATAAGTCCCCGCGCCATCCGATGAACTCGTTGAGCGGGAACGGGCTCGCACCCGGTCCGGCGGATGGCTCGTCCCGGCTTGGAGTCGGTGCACCCGCATCCGAGGCCGGCCGCAGCAGGATTGACGACATGCAGGAGGCTTGCACGATGAAGATTCTGGTGGTGGATGACTCGCGCGCGATGCGCCGTATCGTCTCGCGCACGATCCGCCAGGCGGGCTTCGAGGGGCACGAGATCGTCGAGGCCGAGAACGGCCGCGAGGCGCTCGAAGTGGTCAAGGCGCAGAAGCCGGACCTGATCCTCTCGGACTGGCACATGCCCGAGATGACGGGGATCGAATTCCTGACCGCGTTGAACGCGGGCGGCTTCGAGATCCCGTTCGGTTTCGTGACGTCCGAAAGCACCAAGGAAATGGTCGATCAGGCCACCGAGGGCGGCGCGATGTTCCTCTTGGCCAAGCCGTTCACGACCGAAGACATGGCGCAGGTTCTGGGAGCGTTCGTTCAGTGACCACCCTGGCGCGCATGCGTCGGATCGAGGATCCGACCGACCTGATGTCGAAGCTCGAGGCGCTGCAGGAAGCGGTGGCCGCGGTGCGCCAGACCTTCCAGGTGCAGTTCCAGATGGAACTGGAACTGGTGGGCATGCCGGGCACGCCCAACCCCGACCTGATCGCCTACGGCAGCACGCTCGCGGTGGCCAACGACCAGGTGAACTACCAGTTCGCCTGCGGCTTCCCCGAGGACACGGCGCGCGCCCTGACCAAGATCCTGTTCGCGATGGACGACGACGAGGAAGCGAGCCTCGAAGACATGGGCGACGGGCTGCGGGAGATCCCGAACGTCGCCGCCGGCGTATGGAAAGCCATGCGCGAACGCAGCGCCGGCGAACAATACCAGCTGGGTCTGCCGATCTTCCTGAAAGGCAACAGCTGGGTCCGGTACTTTCCACGGAATGTGAACGCCATAGGCCAGACCCTGCGGGCTGCGGACGGAACCGTCCTGCAGATGGTCCTGATCTGGCAATATGGCCAACAAGCTGGAGGCGCACGGCTCATGTCCACCCAGACCGTCGATGGAACCGCCACTGCGGGACGTTCGGTGCCCACCCAGGTCCTGCAGGAAGCCGTGCGGGCCGTGGTCGACACCTGCGCGATCCAGATGAACCTGGCGCTCGAGGTCGACCCGAATCCCTCGGACCCGCGCGATGCCGATGTCGAGCACGGCAGCAGCATCGCCCTGACCTCCGAAACCGGCGGCTGGCAGCTGGCGGTCATGGGCAGCCGCGGCAGTTGCGAGGCCCTGACACGCAATCTGTTCGCCATGGAAGCGGACGAGATGCCCGCGATGGCCGACATGGCCGACGCCCTGGGCGAGATCGCCAACGTCGCCGCCGGCGTCCTGAAGGCCAGCCGCGCCGCGGCCGGGCAGAAGGTCCAGCTGGGCCTGCCCCTGTTCATGGAAGGCCGGGGCTGCTTCGAGTTCTTCGCCAGCGGGATCCAGGGCATGGCGCAGACGGTCCGCGGTGACGACGGCCTGTCGGTCCATGTCATCCTGATCTGGCAGGAAGGCTGAACGCCGTGTCGCTGGTATTCCCAAAGCAGGCGGAGATCTTCGACCTGATCGAGATGCTGCTCGGGGAGAAGCCCCTGTTCAAGCGCGGCGAGGGGTGGGATCTGCGCAAGCCGGAAGACGGCGCCTATATCACGTTCCTGCAGGGCAAGGACAATGAGGTCGAGGGCGCCGTCCTCACCGACCTGGCCGCGACCCTGTACATCGGCGGCAAGCTGATCCTGCTGCCGCCGGCCAGCCTGCAGAACCAGTTCAACTCGGGCGAGGCCGACGAACCGGTGGTCGAAGCCGTCACCGAGGTGATCAACAACCTGCGCACGCTGTTCAACGCCATCGAATTGAACCCCCACGTGGCGCCGACGAAGACGTTCCTCTACCGCGTGCCGGCCGCGGACGATTTCGTGGCCTGGATCCTCGATCCCGGCAAGCGCGTCGATTATATCGGCAAGACGCCGTACGGCAACGGCACGATCACCCTGATCGCGCCCTGAGCCCGGCCACCGCCTGTCCGACAGCCACGCCCGGCTCCGGCCGGGCGTTCGCGTTGCTGCGGGCGGTCGCCGCTGAACACGCCTATCTTGCGCCCATCCTGCGCCTGTCCCGCGCCCGGCTTCCTTCGCCCGTAACCGGAGAGATCCCGATGCCGCTTCATCTGGTGCCGTTGGCTTTGACCGTACTCGCGGTGGTGGTCCTGGGCATCGTCGCGATCATCTGTTCCACTTCGGGCGGCGCCGACTGGCTGCAGACGCTCTGGCAGAGGAACGCGGCCGCGCCGGGCGCCGATGACGCCGACCACGGCCGCGCGACGCGGACCACCGATGGATCAGGCGCGAACGCTCTCGCAGGCGCGGCAGATGCGCTCGGGAATGCGTTCGAGGGAGGATACCGTGCCGACGGCACCCATGAGGGCCGCCTCCCGGGGCATGCCGTAGACGACGCATGACGCCTCGTCCTGGCCGATGGTGCAGGCGCCGGCCTGGCGCATCTGCAGCAGACCCTGCGCGCCGTCGGAGCCCATGCCGGTCAGGATGACGCCCACCGCGTCGCCGCCCGCGGCTTCGGCCACGGTGCGGAACAGCACGTCGACCGACGGCTTGTGCCCGCTCACCTTGGGGCCGTCGCGCAATTCCACGCGATAGCCCGCGCCGCTGCGCCGCACGAGCATGTGCTGATCGCCGGGCGCCAGCAGCGCCACGCCGGTCGTCACCATTTCGCCGTTCGTCGCCTCGCGGACGGTCATCTCCGAAAGGCGGTTCAAGCGCTCGGCCAGCTGCCGCGTGAACACCGGCGGCATGTGCTGCACCATGACCGTGGGCGGCGTGTTGGCCGGCAGGCGGGACAGGATATGCGCCAGGGCCTCGGTACCGCCGGTGCTGGCGCCGATGGCCAGCAGGTGATGGCCCGTCGTACGCAGGGCCCCCAACGCCCCGCTCGGGGCCACCGCCGGCATTCCGGCCGGAAGCGCCGGGCGCGCGCGCACCGAGGCGCGGGAGGCCGCGCGCACCTTGCCCACCAGTTCGATCATGAACGCCTGGCGGCCGTCCTCGCCCACGTTCTTGCCGACGACTTCGACGGCGCCGCAGGCCAGGGCCTCCAGGGCCTTGTTGCTGCCGTCCCGGGTCAGCGTCGAGACGACGACGACCGGCAGCGGGAAGTGCTTCATGAGCTTGCCGAGGAACGTGAGGCCGTCCATGCGCGGCATCTCGATGTCCAGGGTCACGACATCGGGCGGATTCTTGACGATCATGTCGCGCGCCACATACGGATCCGGCGCCATGCCGATGACCTCGATGCCCTCGGCGGCCTGGAGCCCGCGCCGGATGATCGCGCAGACGGTGGGCGAATCGTCGACGATGAGCACGCGGATGGTTTTCAAGTCGCTACTCCGTGAAGAGGCCCAGCAACACCATGTTCTCCTCGAGCATGAACCCGAGCCAGTCGTCGCTGGTCACCGCGGCGGCCAGGAACTCCGGCGAGGCCTCGCTGATGATCGGGCCCCCCAGGCGGAAGTCGGCGCCCTTGCCCGCGATCGCCATGATCACGTGACCACAGATGACGTTGAGCACTTCGCCCAGGGAATCGGGCGCCAGTGAACTGGGGTCCAGTTCGTCCGGCTCGAGTCCCAGGATGTTGCCGGCGATCTCCGCCACGCAGCCCGTCGGCACGGCCAGCGACAGCCAGCCCTTCGCGTCACCCGTGAAATCCAGGTGCGCCACCACGTAATCATCATCCGTGGCCAGCACGCCGGACTTGGACGCCGGTTCGCCGAACATGAAGGTCAGCTGCTCGACGACTCCGAGGAACGTCGCGCTGACGGATTCCACGACCTGGTCACGCATTCTTGCCCACCCCCATCACGTTGTCGACGACCTCGCGGATACGCTCGGGCGTGAACGGCTTCTGGATGTAGTCGCGGACACCCATCTCGCGCAGCCGGACGATGCGGGGTTCGCTGCCCGCCGACGAGACGATGACCACGGGGACCGACTTGATCATGCCGTTGTCCACCATGTGGGCAACCAGCGCTTCGCCGTCCATGACGGGCATGCTGATGTCGCAGAGCACCAGGTCGATCCACTCGGCTTCCAGGATGGTCAGCGCTTCCTGCCCGTTGCCGGCCTGGTACAGAAGATTGATGTCGACTCCGGCCAGGTGCAGCGCCTTGCTGATCACGGCCCTGACGGTGACCGAGTCGTCAACGAGTAGGATGTTGAACGCCATTGCTTTCACCTTCCCGGACTGTCTGGAACATGGAATCGAGCTCGTTCACCGCGATCATGACCTGCGCGCCCACCTTTTCGGCGATGCCGATGCCCAGACCCAGCCGCTCGCTGGCGCCCTTGTCCAGGCGATAACCGAGGCCGTCGGCGCCGCCGCCGAAGCCGAACTCCAGGCACAACACGTCGGCCACATGCACCAGATCGGCCAGTTCGCGCCGGTTCTCCGGGGCGTTCGACGGCTGGTGGTGCCAGCGCACCGCCTCGGAGACGTCATCCGGCAGGTTCCAGGCGGCCAGAAGCGCCGCCGCCACCTCCGCGTGATCGATGCCCAGCACCATCTGTTCGGCCTCGTTGAAGGCCAGGTGGTCGGCCCGCATGATTTCCTTGATGGGCTCGTCATCTATGTCGACGAAGGTCCCCAGCACGATCTTGCCCATGTCGTGCAGCAGGCCGGCGGTGAAGGCCTCGCCGCGACAGGTGAGCTCCAGCTCGGCGGCCACCAGTTCGGCGCAGATCGCCGTCGAGATGGAATGACGCCACAGGCCGTCCGAATCCATGTCGTAGCCCTTGATCGGCTTGCGGACCAGCGGCGCCACGGACATGCACAGCACCATCTGGAAGATCCGGTTCGTGCCGAGCCGGACGATGGACTCCTTGACCGTGCGGATCGAACGCGACCAGCCGAAGTAGGCCGAGTTCGAGAGTTGCAGTACGTTGGCGGTCAGACCCGGATCGTATTCGATCATGCGCGCCAGGGCGTCGAAGTTGACGTCCGGCTCGTTCAGGTACTGCCGCAGCTTGATGACGACCGATGGCAGCGACGGGACCGTCTGGATCCGCGCCAGGATGGCTTCGCGCTCGCTCACAGCTCCACCTCCTGCCCCTCGGATTTGACCGTGGTGCGGCCGTCGGCCATGTTCAGGTAGAGCGTGCGCGCCTTGGTGCCGCCCACGTCCTCCTTCGCGATCAGGATGTTGTTCTTCCAGAGGTATTTGCGCAGGATCGTGTAGTTGCGCTCGCCGATCCGGAAGGTCTGTTCCCGACCCAGGGGCGAGCCCGCCCCGGCCACCTTCGCGATCAGGTTGTGCCTCTGCGCCCCCGCCGCGTACAGATCGCCCAACATGGCCGCCACGCCGGTGTCGACGAACATGTACGGCTTCAGCCGCGCCTTGTCCGGATCGATCTTGGACATGGGCAGCATGCAGTGGATCATCGCGCCGATGCCGGCCACCGGGTCGAAAAGCGTCAGACCGACACACGAGCCGAGCGAGTACGTGACCAGCACGTCTTCGCTGTTGCGGGACATCTTCATGTCGCTGATGTCAACGCAGATGGCGCGCTTGACGCGTTCGAGCCTTGTGGGTCTCTCGATGACTTGTGTCAAGATCTCACCCCGTCCTTGAGCCGTTCGTAGATCGAAGGGCGAATCACCCGGAAGCTGCCGGACATTCCGATCAGCGTTTCCGAATGGCCCACGAGCAGGTACCCGCCCGGTTTCAGGAGCCGCGCGAACTCGAGAATCATGCGCTCGCGCTGCGGTCGATCGAAATAGATCATCGCGTTACGACAGAAAATGACGTCGAAGATGCCGCGAATCGGATAGGGGATCGCCTTGAAGTTCAGACGACGGAACATGACCATCGCCTGGAGTTCCGGCTTCACCTCGTACAGGACCTCGCCGTCCACCTGGACCCGCGTGAAGCAGGCCCGGCGCCGCGCGTCGGGCACCGTGCCCAGCTTGGCTTCGGCATAGCGCGCCGCCTTGGCCTCGGCCAGCACGCGGGTGCTGATGTCCGTCGCCAGGATGCGGGCGTCGATCTTCCGCCGGCCCAGGACCGCGTCCAGGGTCATCGCGATCGAGTAGGGCTCCTCGCCCGTCGAGCAGGCCGCCGACCAGATCCGCAACCGGTCGAGGCCGTTGTCCAGCCAGCCGCCGACGGCGTCGGCCAGGAAGGTGAAGTGCTCGTCCTCGCGGTAGAAATGCGTGACGTTGGTCGAAACGGCGTCGATGAGCAGCGTCAGTTCGTCTCCCGAACGATCGCGGCGCAACAGTTCGAGATACTCGCCGAACGAGCTCATCCGCAGGGCGCGCAGGCGCATGGACACACGGGCTTCGACCAGGGCCTGCTTGTTGTCCTGAAGGACGATGCCGGTCTGGTCGAACAGCAGACGCTGGAACGCGCGCAACTCGGCCGCGGTCATGCCGGCGGCCGCGGGTACGTCCAGTTCCATCGTGCCTCTCCTGCCCAGCCTCATGACGTCGCGTGCGCCTTTCCCTGCTTGTCGAAACAGTCGGTCCGGTGGTCTCAGCCCGCGGCCTTCAGGACGGCCTCGATCTCGGTGCCGCTCATCACGCGGTCGATGTCCAGCAGGATCACGACCTTGTTCTCGAGCTTGCCCATGCCCGTGATGAAATCGGCTTCCTCCATGCCGCCGCCGAAGCTCGGGGGCGGCTCGATCTGGCCGTCGCCGATGTTCAGCACCTCGGACACCTCGTCGACGATGATGCCCATGGTGATCTCGCGGTCGCTGTACTTGACCTGCACCACGATGATGCACGTCTTCTCGGTGTCGGCCACGGCCGGCATCTTGAACTTCTTGCGGAGGCTGACGATCGGGATCACGCGGCCGCGCAGGTTGATGACGCCGCGCACGTAGTCCGACGACCGCGGCACGCGGGTGATGCCCATCATGCCGTTGATCTCCTGGACCTTCAGGATTTCCAGCCCGTACTCCTCTTCGCCCAGGATGAACGAGAGGAATTTTCCCGCCTGCGCGATCCTGGTTGCCGTCGATTCCAGTGCCATTTCCTACCTCCGTCACGGGGCGCCGCCCCGGTTGTGCCGGGCCGCGGCCCGGCCCGTTCCTAAACCGTACGCGTTGCCGATTCGAATGCCGCGACGACGGCTTCGGCGCCGTCGAAATCGTTTCCCGAGGGCAGTGCGCCCTGCTCGATGACCGTGCGATCGAGCGCCGCCGCCGCAGCCTGCGCACGGCCGACCAGGCAGTGCGAGGTGATGTCGAGCTGGTGGGCGACGCGCACGATGCCGGCGATGTCCAGAATCAGGGCGACGTTGCCGTTCGACATGATCGCGCCGCCGGCCACCCCGTCCGTGCCCTGCATCGTCTCGCCCAGGCTCTTGATCACGATGGACTGCTGGCCGAGGAGCTCGTCGGCCATCAAGCCGACCTTGCGCCCCTCGTCCTCGACGATGACGACCATCGCCTCTTCGGGGCGCGCCTTGGCGCCGTCGACATCGAAGAGACCGGCCAGCCGGAAGAGAGGCAGATGACTGCCCTCGAAGGCCAGCATTTCGCCGCGATCGAAGACGTGCGTCAGATCCTGGCTCTGCGGGCGGATGAGGCGCACAACCGAGAGGGTCGGGATGATGTAGTGCTCCGCGCCGACGCGGATGACCATGCCCTCGATGATGGCCAGCGTCAGCGGCAGCTTGATGCTGAAGGTCGATCCCTTGCCGGGCGCCGAGGTGATGTCGACCGTGCCGCGCAGCTCCTCGATGTTGCGGCGCACGACGTCCATGCCGACGCCGCGGCCGGAGATGTCGGTGACCTGCTTGGCGGTCGAGAATCCGGGCTCGAAGATCAGGGCGAACAGGTCGCGGTCGCTCGGATTCTCGCCTTCGCGCAGCAGCCCGCGGCTGATGGCCTTGGCCAGGATCGCCTCGCGGTCGAGACCCTTGCCGTCGTCCTCGATCTCGATGCAGATGTTCCCGCCCTTGTGGAAGGCGCGCAGTTCGATGCGGCCCTGCGCGGGTTTGCCCAGCCTGACGCGATCGGCCACGTCGGCCTCGATGCCGTGATCCACCGCGTTGCGGACCATGTGCACCAGCGGATCGCCGATCTTGTCGACCACGTTCTTGTCCAGCTCGGTGTCTTCGCCGCTGACGACGAACTCGACCTCGCGCTCCTGCTTCTTCGACAGGTCGCGCACCAGCCGCGCCATCTTCTGGAACACGGGGCGCACCGGCACCATGCGCAGCGACATTCCGATCTCCTGCAACTCGCGGCAGATCTTGTCGAGATGGTCGAGATCCTTGGCCAGCTTGACCGACATGCCGGCCTTCTTGATCTCGGGCGACTGGCTGACCATGGACTCGGCGATGACCAGCTCGCCGATCGTCTCGATCAGGTGGTCCAGGCGCTCCGCGTCCACCCGCATGGCCTCGCGCACCTTGGTCGGCGTCTTGGCCGCGCGCGCATCGCCTTCCGCTTCGGCGACGACGGCCGGCGCGGCGGGAGAGGCCTTGGCCGACGTGACCGGCGCGGACGACGCGGTCGCCTGCGGAACCTTCTTGAGATTCTTCAGGGGAATGAAACCAGTGCCGGGTTTCTTGGGTTTGGCCGGCTTGGCGGGCGAAGCCGGC
>JAIFKS010000038.1:12448-18544 GCA_020049465.1 bacterium
CCGGCGAAGCCGGCGCAGCCGACGCGGCCGGCGCGGCGACGGGCGCGGCTGCCGCAACGCCGCGGTTCGGGTCGGTGGCCGCGACCAGGCGGGTCATCAGGCTGGGCAGATGCTGTTCTTCGGTCAACCGGCCGTCGCCGCCCAGCGCGGCGGCGATGCCCTCGATCAGGCGCTTCATCATGTCGACCGACTCGAAAACCAGGTCCATGTTGTTGCCGACCAGTTCGAGTTCGGCTCGACGCGCCATGTCCAGCAGGTTCTCGGCCTTATGGGCCAGATCCTTGATGTGCTCCAGTTCGATGAAGCCGGCCAGGCCCTTGATCGTGTGGAACGCGCGGAAGACGGCGTTGAGCGCCTCGGTCTCGTGCGGGTCCTTTTCGATGGACAGCAGATGGCCCTCGGACGCGTCGAGATGTTCGACGGCTTCGGCCACGAAGTCGTGGACCAGGTCGGTGTCGCTGTCGAGCACGTTGTGGCCGGCGTAGGTGACGACTTCGTACATCACTGCCGCGGCTTCGACGACGGGAGCCGCCTCGGTCTCCGGCTCCGGTTCGACGGCCTGTGCCGCGGTGCTTTCCCTGACCATGGCCAGGATGCAGGCGACGGGCGCGGCGTCCTGGCCGCCGCCGGCGTACTGCCGCACGACCGTCATCAGCCAGTCCTTGACCTCGAGCAGACGCTCGGCGCAGGCGGCGAGCGGCTCGTTCTGCATCATGTCCTCGGTCGCGTGGCAGAGCTCGGCGACATGGGTCATGCCCAGCAGCGCGGATTCGCCCTTCAGCGTGTGGAAGAAGCGCAGCAGACCGGTCAGGTCGCCTTCGGTGCTGCCGTCCTCGATGGAGAGCAGCTCCTTCTCGACCTCTTCGAGCATGTCGGCCTGGCGCGCCAGGAACTCGCTCATGATGGACTCGTCCACCATGCTGAGCACTTCGCTGGTCGAAGGCGCGACCGTCGCGCTCACCGGCGCGGCGGTGGACATTTCGGTGCGATTGTCCGACTGCATCCGCGCATCGACATTGTGGTCGTCATCCGCGGTGTCTTCCGTCGGCGCCGTGGAAAGTTCGGACGGGAAGCCCGCGTCTTCGGGATGGCATTCGTTGCCCAGGCTGGCGCGCAGGGCGTCGATCCCCGCGATGAGCACCTTGATGGCGCTCTCGGCGTGGCCCAGGCCGCCGGCCAGGCCGCCGGCGAGATGAGCGGCGTTGGTGCAGATCGCGGCTTCCTGCGGCCTCTGCTCTTCGGCCAGCCGCGCCGCCAGGGTGGTCAGGTCGGCCGCGACCGTGGAAAAACCCGCCGGCGAGTCGAGGTCCATGAAGACGACCGTCTCGGCGATCTGTTCGAGAAGTTCAAGCACCGTGGTCTTGCTCATGTGGCACGCACCCTCGTTCTCGAATGGCTTCGGATCGGTTCCGCCGCAGGCGGCGACAGATTTCTGGTCGCCCGGCGTCAGATCGCGATGCGCTGCGCATCGCCATCGGCGCCCGCCGACCCCTCCGCTGCCGCCAGGTCCTGTCCGGCAACCGGCTGCGATCCCGGGTTCTGACAGGGCCGTAAGCGCTCTGTCCCCGTGATCCCCGTGAGGTTTCGCCCACCCTCGGGAGATCTTTAGGTATTTCGGGATACAATCGGACACCACGAGGAAGGCAACATGCGTGCCATCAGCCATCTGCCGGAATCAAGGGGAGAACCGCGCCAGGCGCGGGAACGGTCAGGGCTCGCCGCCGAGAACGCGGCGGGCGCCGCGGTAGGCCCGGTTCCACCAGGCATCGTCCAGATTGTCCACGCGGACCGGCTCCTGGCGGCGCGGCGCATGAACGAACCTGTTGTTGCCCAAGAAGATACCGACGTGGTCAAAAGCGCTGCGGAGGGAGAAGAACACCAGATCGCCGGGCTTGAGTTCCGAGCGTTCGACATGGGTGCCGGTCGAGGCCTGTTCGAGGCTCACCCGGGGCAGCGCAATGCCCAGCTGCCGGTACACATAGGTGGCCAGGCCACTGCAGTCGAAACGCTCGGGGCCGGTGCCGCCCCAGCCGTAGGGTTTGCCCACCTGGGTCCGCGCCAGTTCGGCCACCCGGTCGCCCGCTTCGGCGTCCGCCGGCAGCGCAGCCGACGGCTGCGGGAGATCATCCGGCACCGGGGGTCCCGCGGTCTCCTGATCCGGGGCGCCCAGATCGACCGCAGGCTCGGCGTGCCGCCCCTTGCGGTCAGGCTCATTGCCCTGCGGCGGGGCAACGGCCGTTCGCTTTGCCTCGGGAAAAGCGGCAGCGGTGTTCGCGGGCTGGACGATTCGCTTGGGGGCGCAGGCGCTGGCGGTGACGCTGAGAAGCGCCGCCGCCATGATCCAGTATGCCACCCGCATGGATCCCTGCATCATCCCCGTGGTGCCGCCGAAATTGTTGCCGGCCTCCGGACGTGCCCGATTGCAGCCCGAAATACGACATTTTGTTTCTATTCTTGATTTCCCAGGATGCAAATCCCGGGCCCCGGGCGCCGAACACAATTTCAGCGGCACAACTTGGAAGACGCCGGGGTCCGGTACTAGTTTAGCCTCACCATGAAATCACACAAGCCTGAACCGCAACACCGCCGCCCCGCCAAGGATCCCGCCCGGGTGAAACTTCCCCCGGTCGAGCTTCCGGTGGTGGAGCTGCGCATCGAAAAGCTGGTCACCGGCGGTGACGGGCTGGCCCGCGACGAGCAGGGCGCCTGTTTCGTGTCGCGCACGGCGCCGGGCGATCTGGTGCGCGCGGCCGTCGTCGAACAGCGGAGCGGTTACCGGCGGGCGGAACTGCGCGAGGTCCTCGAGTCGGGACCGGATCGCCAGGCCGCCGAATGCCCCCACTATGGAGAGTGCGGCGGCTGCGATCTGCAGCACCTGACCACGGCGGCGCAGCAGACGGCCAAACTGGCGATCGTCAGCGAATGCTTCCAGCGCCAGGGCAAACTCGACGTCAGCGGGATCATGGCGCCACTGCTGTCCGGCGCGCCCTTCGGGTGGCGAACCAGCCTGCGCCTGCACGCGCACCCGACCGGTTTCTACGGTCTGCACCGGCGCGGCACGCACGACGTGATCCGGCTGGAGAGTTGCCCGGTGATGGCGGCCCCGTTCGCCGAAACGATCCTGCCCTGGGTGCGGTTCCTGCCCCCGGTCGAGCAGGTCGTCGTGCGTCTGGACGGCCGCGGCGGCTGGTTGCTGTCGCTGTTCGGCGTGCCGGGGCGGCTGAAGATCCTGAAGAAGATGGTCGCCGCGGCGGAGGCCGGAAGCGCTCCGGCGCCGGGGCTCAAGGGCCTGCTGTTCAACGCGCGGCCGGTGTGGGGACGCGATTACCTGGTGCATCGCGTGGCGGGGCACTCGTACCGCGTGGGCGCGGGCGCGTTCTTCCAGAACAACGCGGAGATGGCCGAGGCGGCCGTGGCGACGGTGCGCGGCTGGCTCGACGAGATCGTCGCGCCCGGTCAGCGGCTGCCCCACCTGCTGGACCTCTACGGCGGCGTGGGCCTGTTCACGCTGGCGCTGGCCGACCGTTTCGAACGCGCAACGCTGGTCGAACTGGACGCCGGCGCCTGCCGCGACGCCGAGAACAACATCGCGCGCGACGAGGCCTCGCGCGGCCGCGCGGTCGTGCACCAGGGCGACCTGGCCGAAGTGCTGCGTCTCGATGGCCCGCTGGCGGACGAATCGTGGACGGGCGCGGTGTGCGTGGTCGACCCCCCGCGCACGGGGCTGGGCAAGGATGGCGTGGCGGCGGTGCTCGCGCGGCGCCCGGCGCACCTGTTCTACATGAGTTGCGATCCGGCCACACAGGCCCGCGACGCAGCCGCCTTCACGGCGGCCGGCTACGTGCCGCGGCGCCTGCAGGCGTTGGAAATGTTCCCGCAGAGCGCCCACATCGAATCGCTGTTGTGGCTGCAGGACGCTTCCGGAAACGCGCCCTGAGATGACCGGTCCCGCCCTGCCGACGCTGGACAACGTCGTCGTGGTGCTGAGCCGGCCCACCGAGCCGATGAACATCGGCGCCGCCTGCCGCGCCATGAAGACCATGGGCCTGCGGCACCTGCGGCTGATTTCACCCCTGAATCCCAAAGGCCGCAGCGCGCGGGCCCTGGCCCACGGCGCCGAGGACATCCTCGACGACGCGCTGGTGGTCGACGACCTCATGGAGGCCGTCGGCGACGCCGGGGTGGTCACCGGCACCACCGCGCGCGAGCGGCAGCTGCGCAAGCGCGCGCTGCTGACCCCGGCCGAACTGGCCGACCACATCGCCGCCCATTCCCGCGAGGGCCGCGTCGTCATCATGTTCGGGACCGAACGCACCGGCCTGACCAACGACGAGACCGACCTCTGCCGTTACCTGTCAACCGTCGACACGGCGCCCGAACAACCGTCGCTGAACCTGGCGCAGGCGGTCACGCTCTATGGCTGGGAAATCCGCCAGGCGATGCAGCGGGCCGGCGCTCCCGACGCTCTGGGCGCCCGCGGCCGCGGCCTGGCGCCGCGGGGACAAGGACCGGGCACGAGGCCGAACCACCCGCACCGCGGTACACGCCTGCCGACGCAACGCGAACTGGACCACATGTACGCACATCTGGCCCACGCGATGACGGTCATCGGCTACACGCCGCGCGAGCGCCTGAAATTCCTGACGTATCTGCGGCATCTGCATATGCGGGCGGGGATCGTCAACTGGGAGACGCACATCTACCACATCCTGGCGCGGAAGATCACGGTGGCGATGAGGGCGCCGCGGTTCGACGGGCTGCCCGGCGAACCGGAATTGTCGGATGAAGCGCTGGCCGGGATGGCCGAGGAGATTGCCCGGGGGCCGCAGGAGCCGGACTAGCCCAGTGCGATATTCGTGATGCCTTCCTTGAGCGCCGCGAACTCCAGGACGAACGCCGCGCGCCAGGCGCGGGCCGTCTCCAGGTCCCCGGCCTTTCCGGCCAGTTCGATCTCCTTGCACACGGTCGTCAGCCGCGGCGCCCCGTAGGTGGCGCAGGCGCCCTTGAGGCTGTGCGCGTCCTTGACCATGTCCGGCACGTTGCCGCCGTCCATCGACTCCAGGATCGTCGCGTACAGCGGCGGCGCCTGGGACAGGAACAGGTCGCGCAGTTCGGCCAGGATCTCGCGGTCGCCGCCGAACTCCGACAGCAGACGCGATTCGTCGATGACGGGCACTTCGGGGCCGGGCAGGTCCAATTCCTTGATCACGTCGGGATCCTCCGTTACGGTGGTTCGGTCGGCCCATTGGTGATCGACGGCAGGGCACGGATCTTGAGTAAGGGAATCACGGATAAGTGGCGACAGGGGCTTCAGGAGCCGGCGCCGATGCCGATATCCCTCCGCGAACACCGGCCCAGCCGACACGCATGTCGATGGTCCAGCCGACGGCCCCGCCGCCGCCACGCGCGGCGCGCCGGGTCCCAACCCCCCATCGGATCGAACGGGAGACACCCACATGAGGTCGCTGATCACGATAATTCTGGGCCTGGCGCTGCTGGGTCCGACTGCCGCCGCCGCCATGGGACCGGTCGACCTGACCGCCGAAGTGGGCCTGTTCGACCGCTATGTCTGGCGCGGCCTCACGGTGAACGACAACCTGGTCATGCAACCGGAGCTCTCGGCGGCCCTCGGCGGGTTCGGTCTGGGCCTCTGGGGCAACTTCGACGCCGATGACGAGGACGGATCGAGCGGCTTCAACGAGTACGACCTGACGCTGAGCTACGGCGTCAGCCTGCCGACGGTGTCGCTGGACCTGGGCTTCATCTACTATTCGTTCCCGGACGCCAGCGTCTTCAACACGATCGAGGGATACGCCAGCGTGACCGCCAGCGTGTTGCTGTCGCCGTCGCTGACGGTGTACCGCGACCTGGACGCCGTCGAAGGCTGGTACTGGGAAGCGGGCGTGAGCCACGGCCTGCCCCTGTCGCCGGCCGCCAGCCTGGACCTCGGCGCCCGCGTGGGCCTGGGTTCGGGGCGCTACCTGGAGGGCTACTTCCCGGGCGCCGGCGGCGAAGAACTGGGTGAGGACCCGGCTTCCGGCTCGCTGACCGACCTGTTGCTCACGGCGTCGCTGCCCTGGCATCCGATCCCGCTGG
>JAIFKS010000004.1 GCA_020049465.1 bacterium
GCCGCCTGCTCACCGAGTTGGAATCGATCCGCCTTGACTTCGGGCCGGAATTCGCCGCGCGGCGCCGTCGGCTGTTGCGGGGGCTGGTGCGCGCGGAACTGCCGCGGGCGGCCGATGTGGAGCGGCTGCACGAGCTGCTCTGCTTCTGCCGCGCGTACCCCGACGACGCGGCGCTGCTGGAGCTGGTCGAGCGGATGCTGGCGGGGTTCGCCAAACGCCCCGACCTGCAGCGGCACCGCGAGGCGCTGGCCGATTCCGGCATGGCCGGGACCGATATCAACTACCGGTTCTACGCCACGATGGCGCGTTGGGCGGCGGCGAAGTGGCCCGAGCGGCTGGTCATCGACTGGGAAAGCACCGACGCGACGAAGGTCGAAGGTGTGCTCGGATTGCTGGCGGCGCACAGCGAGACGCCGGCGCTCGATGAATTGGGTTTCAGCGCGCGCGAGTGGCTCGAACAGATGAAGGGGCCCCGCGAGGGCGACGGAGCCTTCCTGGCGCGGAGGCTGGGGGCGCTGGAGCTGGGCAGCTTCGCTCACGAGTATCTGTACGAGAACCTGGATGTCTGGATGACGCTCGCCGGAGGGACGGGCGGGCCTTCGCGCACCGGCGCGCGCTTCGACGGCGTGCCGGTCGTGTATCGGATCGCGGCGCCGGACAGCCGGCGTCCGGACCTGAAGGTCGAACTGGCGCGCGCGCCGCAGGCCGTGAGACAGGTCGGTCCGGCGGCGGGCAGTCGTCTGGTGGACCTGGCGCGCGAGGCGATGATCACGCGCAGCCGCGACCTCGACGCGTTCGCCTGGGCGGATCCGCGTGACGTGACGCTGATCGATGACGGCGACGGGCTGGTCTTCGTCCTGATCGGCGTCGTGCCCGAGCGGCGCCTGGTGTTCGAAGCCGTGTACGGCTACCTGATCCTGCGCAGCGGCGTGCCGGTGGGCTACGGCGTGGTCAGTTCGCTGTACGGGTCGATCGAAGTGGCCTTCAACCTGTTCGAGTCGTTCCGCGGGGCGGAGGCCGGACATCTCTATGCGCGCCTTCTGGCCGGGGTGTTGCGTGTCTTCGAGGCCGACACGTTCACCGTCTATCCGTACCAACTGGGTGGCGACGGCAACGACGAAGGCTTGCGCACGGGCGCCTGGTGGTTCTACCAGAAGCTCGGCTTCCGTTCGCGCGATCGCGCCATCCTGAAGTTGATGCGCGATGAACTGGCGCGGATGAAGCGGCGGCCCGGTCATCGTTCGCGGCCGGCTGAGCTGAAGAAGCTCGTCGAGGGCAACGTCTACTACGACATGGCGGCGCCGCGCGAAGAGATCATCGGACGGCTGGCTCTGGCTGAAGCAGGTTTGAAAGTCAGCGCTTTCCTGGCGAAGAGGTTCGGGTCGGCGCGGCACCTGGCCGGACCCGAGTGCACGCGCGAGGCGCGGGCGCGGCTGGGTGAGCCGGCGCGGCTGCCGCGCGCGGCCGGCGAAAGGCTGGCCTGGGAGCGCTGGGCGCCGCTGGTGCTCGTCCTGCCCGGTGTGGATCGCTGGACGCGCGCCGAGAAACGCGCGCTGGCGGCCGTGATCGGCGCCAAGGGCGGACGGCGCGAGAGCGATTTCGTCGCCAAGTTCGACGCGCACGTGAAACTGCGGGCGGCGCTGGTCAGGCTCGCTCGCGGGTGACGAAGGTCACCAGCGGATGAGGTTGGCGCCCCAGGTGAAGCCCGAGCCGAAGGCCACGGTCACGATGAGGTCGCCGCTGTGGATGCGGCCCGCGCGCACGGCTTCGGCCATCGCGATGGGGATCGTGGCGGCCGTCGTGTTGCCGTAACGGGCGATGTTGCTGAAGACACGCTCGGCCGGCAGTTCCAGCCGCGCGGCGACCGCATCGGTGATGCGCTGGTTCGCCTGGTGGGGAATCAGCAGGGCCACGTCGCCGATGTCCACGCCGCCCTTGCGCAGCACTTCCTCGATCGCCTCGGTGAACCGCCGTGTCGCGTGCTGGAACACCAGCTTGCCGTTCATGTGCGGGAAATGGCGGCCCTCGTCGATCATGGCGGCGGTGATGCGTCCGGTCTCGGTGGCCACCGGCGCCTCGGCGAACAGTTCGCGCGCGTAGCGGCCCTGGCTGTGCAGAACGCTGGCCAGGATCCCGCGGTCCTCGTCGGTGGCCTGCACCACCACGGCGCCGGCGCCGTCGCCGAACAGCACCGCGATGTCGCGACCGCGGTCGCTCAGGTCCAGCGCCGTGGACTGCACCTCGCCGCCGACCACCAGCACCGTGCGCGCCAGGCCAGACTGGATGAAGCCGTCGGCGGCGGCCAGCCCGTAGACGAAGCCGGTGCACTGGTTGCGGATGTCCATCGCCCCGGCCGTGTTCAGTTCCAGCAGGTGTTCCAGGAACACCCCGTTGCCGGGGAAGAACACGTCGGGATTCAGCGTGGCGTAGATGATCTGGTCGATGGTGTTCTTGTCGATGTTCGCCGCCGCGATGGCTTCGCGGGCGGCGCGGGCGCCCATTTCGGCGCCGGTGATCAGGGTGCGGCCCTGGTCGTCGCGCTCGAGCCAGCGGCGCTCGCTGATGCCGCTGCGCTCGGTGATCCAGGCGTCGGAGGTGTCGATCCACCCCGCCAGGTCGTCATTGGTCACGATGCGTTCGGGCACCCAGAAGCCGGTGCCGGTGATGGCGGCGCGCGTCACCCGGTCACCGGTGGGCCGGGATGGCCCCGGGCAGTCTGCGGCTGTTCTGGTCGATGAACGCCTGCGCGTCCTCGCGGGTGGCGAAGTAGCCGATCTGAACGCGGTAGACGAGTCCGCCGCCGGCCTTGTTGCCCACGCGCACGGGCGCGTCCCAACCGAACTTCTTCAGGCGGTCGGCTTCCTTCTGCGCGTTCTCGGTGTCGCCGAACGAACCGGCCTGCACCAGGTACGGGCCCTGCGCTTGCGGGGCCAGCCGAGGGGCCGGCGTCGCGGCGGGCGCGGCCTCGGGCTTCACATCGTCGGGCAGGGTCTGGGTCGCCGGCTTCGCGTCGTCGGCAGCGGGGGCCGGGACGGGGGCGGCTTCGGCCTCGACCGGCTCGGATTCGGTCAGCGGCCGGTCCAGCTCGATCTGGAGCGGCGCGTTGTCGGCCAGTCCCAGATCGCCGCCGGCCACGGGCACCTCGGGCGTCAAAGGCTTGACCTCGGCGTCGATTTCGACATCGCCCGATACGGGCTCGGACCCGAGGTCCGGCGCCGTGACCACGGTGCGGTTCTCGCCCAGGCCCGTCGGCATGTGGTCGCTGCCGCCGGAGCGGAACAGCGCCACGGCGCCGGCCACGCAGACCAGCAGGGCCAGCCACATGATGCGGGGCATACCGCCCTTGCCACTCTTGCCGGCGCGACGGCGGCGGCGAACGGCAGGCTTTTTTTCGTCCGAATCGGTCATCATGCCACCAACATCCTTTTAGGGGCACGCTCCAGCAGGGGGCCGCCGATCCGTGGCGGCCGCGACGCCGCGGGCGCGGCAGCGGTCATACTAGGGGCGGGCGCTCCCGGGATCAACCATTACGCTGCAAGGGGCGGACCATTCGGAGGGCCGCGGGCCGGCGCGCGGGCCGCTTGCCGTGACCCGGCCCGGACAGTATGCTCCCCGGGAACGGCCATGGCGGCCGTCAGGGGCAGGAACATGGATCATCAGGACACCGCGTCCCGGCCTGTCGGGGCGTTCATTTTCGACCTGGACGGCACCCTCGTCGATTCCCGCACCGACATCGCGGCGGCGGCCAACGTGGCGCGCGCCGTGCTGGGCCTGCCGCCCCTGGCCGAGCCGACGCTCCGCGATTACGTGGGCGACGGCGTCATGCTGCTGCTGCGGCGCGTGCTGGGTCACGACCTGGCGGCGACCGCGGAGAGCCCCGGGGTCCTGCCGGCCGATGACGCGCGGCTGCCGGCCGCGCATGCGGCGTACATGGACCATTACGGCCGCCATCTTCTGGACCATACCCGGCCCTACGACGGTGTGCCCGAGCTGCTGCGGGTGCTGTCCGGCGTGCCTCTGATGGTCGCCACGAACAAGCCGGGCGGGTTCAGCTCGACCATTCTCGCGGGGCTCGGTCTGGATGCGTATTTCCGGCGCGTCGTCGGCGGCGACCAGGTGCCGGCGCGCAAGCCGGATCCCGCACACCTGCGCGCCTGCCTGCAGGGACTGACCGTGGAGACGAGCACGATCGTGGTCGTGGGGGACAGCCCGAACGACATCCTGGCCGCGCGCGCCCTGGGCGCCGTGGCCGTCGGCTGCACGTGGGGGCTCGTGCCGGCGCCCGTGCTCCGCGCCCTGGCGCCCGACCACCTCATCAACGCGCCGCTCGAACTGGCGGCGCTGTACGCGCCGCGCGACCGCGGCCCATCGCAGGAGAAGCCATGAACCCGCGCGTGCCGCCGCTGCAGCCCTGGCCCCTGGACCGCCTTCTGGCGCGCGTCGCGCAGGAATGGGCCGGCGACAAGTCCGTGTTCAGCCTGGCCGGCCGCCGCTTCTGGAAAGCCGAGCCGGGGGTGGACCTGTCCTGCGACGTCGGCGGCCGCCGCGTGGCGACGCCGGTCGGGCCCGCCGCGGGGCCGCACACGCAGATGGCGCAGAACCTGGCGCTGGGCTGGCTGGCCGGCGCGCGCACCTTCGAACTCAAGACGGTGCAGATCCTCGACCAGCTGGACATCCCGCGCCCGTGCATCGACATGGAGCACGAGGGCTACAACGTCGAGTGGAGCCAGGAGCTGACGCTCGAGCAATCGCTGGACGAGTACGTCAAGGGCTGGCTGCTGCTGGCCGTGCTGCGCGCCTGGGAACCGTTGCGCGCGTCCGTCGGCGAGCCTGGTGATCACGCCTTCGAACTGTCGGTGGGCTACGATCTGGCGGGCATCCGCAGCGACCGCATGGCGATGCTGATCGACGGCCTGCGGCAGGCCGGGCCGCGTCTCGACGCGATGCGGGCATTGATCAGCGGGCCGTTCGCGCACCTGCGCGACGTCGCGGCCGATCCCGTCATCGTGAGCACGGCCACGCTCAGCACCTTCCACGGGTGCCCGCCGGACGAGATCGAGGCCATCGTCGAACATCTCATGACGCGCCACGGCCTGGACGTGACGGTGAAGCTGAATCCCACGCTGCTGGGGCAGGAAACGGTGGCCGCCATCCTGCACGATCGCCTGGGCTACGGGCAGGTTCCGCTGGACGCGGCCGCGTTCGCGGGCGATCTGCAATGGGACCGTGCGCTGGCGATGATCGACCGGCTGGAATCGTTTGCCCGCCGCGAAGGCCGCGAGTTCGGCCTGAAGCTGACGAACACCCTGGTGGTGGAGAACCACCGCGGTGTCATGCCGGGAGACAAGGCGTACCTGAGCGGGCCGCCGCTGCACGTGCTGGCGGTGACGCTGCTGGACCGCCTGAACGCGGCGCTGCCGGGGCGCCTGCGGCTGGGCGAGGCGACGAAGGGTATTCCGGTCGCCTTCAGCGCCGGCATCGACAAGGACAATCTGGCTTCCACCGTGGGGCTGGGCCTGCTGCCGGTGACCGTGTGCAGCGATCTGTTGCGGCCCGGCGGTTACGGACGGCTGGCGCAGGGGCTGCGGTCGTTGTCGCGGCAGATGAAGAAGTCCAGGGCGGCTGACCTGGCCGCATGGCGGGCCCAGGCGGCGCGCGCGGCCCGGGCGGACGGACACGATGACGCGGTGGCGCATCAGGCCGCGTTGCTGGCCACGGCCGGGGGCTTTGCGCGCTACACGGCCGAAGCCGTGCGCGAGCCGCTGCGCGAAGTGGACCACGACCTGGAGATGTTCGACTGCCTGGCCTGCGGCAACTGCGTGACGGTGTGCCCGAACAACGCGTTCCTGGCCGTGCCGACCGGCGTGCGGCCGCCGCTGAAGTCACGCTCGCAGTACCTGGTGCTGGCCGAGCTGTGCAACGAGTGCGGCAACTGCGTCACCTTCTGCCCGGAGCGCGGGGCGCCGTACCTGGTCAAGCCGCGGCTGTACACCGATGCGGCGGCGTGGGAGGCGAGGGGGCGCGAAGGGATGCTGATCACCGATCCGGGCGTCACGACCGCCGGCGCCGACGAAGCGGCTTCGCTCGTGGACGCACTGACCCGGCAACCGGGATGGCTGCGCGATGACACCGGCCGCTGAGCCCGGCCGCGGGCCGGCTCCCGCGGCGCCGACGCCGCCCCATCTGGCCACCGGCAAGCCCGCCGACCCCGGCCAGTTCGTGCTCGAGCGGCGCGCCCGGCTGGTGCGGCCGCTGCTGCCGGCGCACGCGCGGCATCTGGTGGACTTCGGGTGCGGCAACGGCGCGCAGACGTTTCGTTTCCTGGATCGCTTCGAATCGGTGACCGGCGTCGACGTCGTCGCCGGCGAACTGGCGGCATTCGAGGCCGAGTGCCGCCGCCTCGGGATCGAGGCGCGCGTGCGGACCGTGCTGTCGGACGGCGGTCCGTTGCCGCTGACCGACGGCTGCGCGGACGTCGTCACGTCGTTCACCGTGCTCGAACACGTGGCGGACGAGCGGCTGGCGCTGGCCGAGCTGCGCCGCCTGCTCAGGGCCGACGGGCTGCTGGTCATCACCGTGCCCAACCGCTGGTGGCTGTTCGAAACGCACGGCGCCGACCTGCCGCTGTTGCCGTGGAACCGCGTGCCGCTGGTCAGCTGGTGGCCGAAGCGGCTGCACGACCGCTGGGCGCGGGCGCGCATCTATCGCCGGCGCGAGATCCTCGCGCTGCTGCGGGAATGCGGATTCGAAGCGGTGGAGAGTCTGCGGCTGACGGCGCCGATGGATGTGCTGCCGGCCGGATGGCTGCGAAATCTGGCGCGCGCCACCTTGTTCCGGCCGGACCGGACGCCGTGGCCGTTCCTGGCGACGGAGATCCTGATCGCCGCGCGGCCACGCGCCTGAATACAGCCGCTGCTACCTGACGAGAGCGAGCTTGCGGGCCTGCTGCACGTTGCCGGCCGTCAGGCGCAGCAGGTACGTGCCCGAGGCGACGGCGCGCCCGTGGTCGTCGCGGCCATCCCAGAACACTTCGTGCTGACCCGCCTCGAAGCCGCCGTCGACCAGCCGGCGCACCCGCGCACCGTTGGCCGCGTAGAGTTCCAGCACCGCCGTCTGCGCTTCGGGAAGGCTGAAACGCACTGTCGTTCCGGGATTGCAGGGGTTGGGCTGGTTGCCTTCCAGGACCGGCCGGTCGGGCAGCCCTGCCACCGGCACGTCGCTGGTCGACAGGACGACCGAGAACTCCGCGCTCTGCGCGGTGGTGGTGTTGCCGAAGGCGTCACGGCAGGTGACCAGGACGTTCAGATATCCCGACGAGATGTCCGGCACCTGGTAGTCCCAGGTCGTGTCGTCGGCGGTGGCCAGGTAGTCGATCGCCGCGAGGGGCGTGGCGCCGTCCCGTACCTGGGCGGTGAAGTCGGCGGCCGTCGTGCCCGGATGGTCGTCGGACGAGGTCCAATGGAAGGTCACGTTCTGGCCGCCGGCCACCAGCAGATGTTCCGGCAGGGCGTCCAGGTTGAGCACCGGTCGCACGGTGTCCACGGTGGCGGCCGGGCTCGTCCCGATGCCGATCGCGGCGTGGGCCGGTCCGGTCGCCAGGGCCAGAATAATAGTCACCGCCAGAAGGGTCGCCGCCAGGTAGGCCGCGAACGGCGCGGTTTCGAACGCCGCAGCTGCCGCGGACGTGGCGACCGGCCGACGGACGGGCAGACCGCGGCGACGGCGCTGTTGACCAGGGGACCGAAGATGGTTCACAGGGTTTCCGGATGGTTGGAGGCCCGGGCCGTGCTCTCGGATGTTTGATTGATCATACCACAAATCGGCTCATCCGACAAGACAGGAGCCGTCTTCAATGAGACAAGCGCCGTCCGGTGGTTCAGGACGGATCGGGTCCGATCAGGGCGGTGATCAGCTTGTCCACCCGGTAACCGGCCTCGGCGGCGGACTTCAGGATCAGGGCGCGGGCGTCGAGCAGGGCCGTCAGGCGCGCCGCGACCGGCACGGGAACCGGGGCGGGCATGGGCGTCGTCGGCCGGTCGGCGGCTTCCGGGACTGGAGCGACGGCCGATGCTGTGTCCGGCTCACGCGCCAGGGCTTCGATCATCATCACCTGGAGCAGCGCTTCGAGGTCTTCCTTGCCCAGCCACCGGTGCCCGCCGTGGGTGTTGACGCCGGCGGCCCGGGCCATGTCCGGCTGGGACAGGGCCGCCGCGAGCCAGTCGGCGTGGCCGGCGGCCAGCGACCGGACCGCGGTGTCGCCGTAAGCCAACGCTTCGGCCAGACAGGCGTCGCGCGTGGACTGGAACTCGTGACCGGACCATTCCCGAAGCAGGGTCGCCAGGTCTTCAGCCACCAGGTCGGCGTCCGCCGGGGGCACCGGCGCCCGCGGCAACCGGCGGTCGGCGCCGGGCTGGCGCACGCTGCGCAGGACCGCCGCCAGATACGCGACTTCCAGGCCGCGGCTGCCGGGCAGGGCCTGCAGCCAGGCCTTCAGGTCCTTGCGGGTGCCGGCGCCCAGGGCCGGATCGGCCGCCAGTGCGGTCACCAGAGTCGGCACGCGATGCAGCGCGCGCGCCCAGGCGGCCAGGCCGGGCGGCAGTTCGGCCAGGGCCGGCAGTTCGCCGGGGGCGTCGGCGGGGACCCGGGTCGGGATCGCCGCCGATTCGAGCCACGACAGCACGGCCGGCGACAGCCAGTGGCGCACCTCGGCCAGTTCGCCTTCCAGCTGCAGTCGCCGCCGCGCACGGCCCAGATCGGGCGTACCGCCGCCGCGCAGGAGGTCCGCCAGGCGGGCCCAGGTGCCGTCGACATCGTGGACCGCGCGCCAGTCGACGAGCGCCCTCGCCTGGTAACCCTCCAGCGGGGCATGCAGACCGGACTGGGCCAGTTCGACTCCGGAGCGCAGGTATTCGCGGCCTTCGAGGTGGTCGCGGAACAGGTGCCAGACGCCGGGCGAGGTGTCCAGGTCCAGCGCCTCGGCCAGCGAGCGGCGCACCAGGAAGGGCTGTTCGGCGCTGCCGGTGTTGATCGCCGACGACAGGCGCAGGCGCCCGGCCGTGCGTTCCATCCCGTTGTTGTAGACGATCAGGGCCTTGTCGCCGTCGCCGCGGTTCGTGTAGGCGAAGACGTTCTCGTCGACCCAGCCGCCGTCGGACTCGAAGTCGAAGATCGCGAAGTGCTCGGCGCCGGAGAAGATGCCGCGTCGTCGCATCAGGGGGAAGATGTCGCGCTCGTGGCGGCGCACGAGGTCCTCGTCGGGCTGCTCGTCCCAATAGGCACGGCGGTACTCCATGCCGTACTTCTCGGTGAAGCCCTCGATCTGGCCGTGGCCGATCATCGGCAGGCCCGGCAGCGTGACCATCATCAGCATGCAGCCGATGTACTTGTCGCCCTTGCCGAACTGTTCGATCGCGGTGCGTTCGTCCGGGTTGTTCATGAAGTTGACGAAGCGCTGCAGCACCGCCGGGCTGAACTCCAGCACGTTCTTCAGCGTCTGCCGGTACTTCGCGTTGTCCTCGAGCTTGAGCATGTTCATGAACGCGCTGTTGTAGACGCGGTGCATGCCCAGGGTGCGCACGAAGTAACCTTCCATCAGCCAGAAGGCTTCGGCGAGCAGCAGCGTGTCGGGCGCTTCCTTCGCCACGCGATCAACGACTTCGCGCCAGAATTCCTGCGGCATGGCGGCGTCGAACTGCTCGCGGGTCAGGCCGTGCTCGGCGCGCGAGGGGATGGCGCCGGCGTCGCCGGGCGCCGGGAACCACAGGCGCTGGTAGTGCTTTTTGGCCAGGGTCATGGCCGCGTCGAAGCGGATGATGGGGAAGCGGCGGGCCACGTCGAGGATGACGCGGATGACGGCTTCACGCACCTCGGCCTGCAGGAAGTCGAGCTGCGCGGTGTCGTTCCACGGCATGCTCGTGCCGTCGTTGCCGTGGTAGATGTAGCGCGTGTCGCCCGTGCGTTCGTCGACGCGCTGGAACACGACCGCCGCGTCCGCGTGGTTCCAGTATCCCTCTTCGATGCGCACTCCCACGCCCGGCGCGGCGCACAGGTCGCCGCCGGTGAAGCGGTAGGCCGGGTAGGGCGGCTGGGGCAGCTGCAGGAAATACTCAGGATGCTCGACGACCCAGGTACTGTCGATGCCCATGTGGTTGGGCACCATGTCGCTGGCCAGGCGGATGCCGCGGCGGCCGGCGCGCTCGCTGAGGTCGCGCCAGGCGTTCTCGCCGCCCAGCTCGTCGGCGATGCGGTAGTCGTGCAGGGCGTAGGCGCTGGCCGCCGCCTCGGGGTTGCCCATGTACTGCTTGATGAGGCGCGAGGCGTCCGAACGCTCCCACAGCCCGATCAACCACAGTCCGTTGACGCCCCAGGCGGCCAGACGGTCCAGTTCCTGGTCGGGGATCTGGTCCAGGCGCGTCAGTTTCGCCCCGTGCCGACGGCTGATCTGGTCCAGCCAGACATGCACCGATTTGGCGATCAGGACGACGTTGCTCATCCAGGCCGCGTCGCGGCTGAAGGCCTCGGGCTCCGGCTGCCCGTCCTGCCAGCCGGCGCGGCCCGGACCGAATTCCAGAACGGGGGCCGGGCCGCCGGGACCGGCGGGGCGGCGCAGATCGATTTCCTTGAGCACGTCCAGCGCCCGTTGAAGGCCACGCATCATCTCGTCCGGCAGCAGGTGCGCCCAGTGGTCGCGGATCCAGGCGAGCTGCCCGTAGAGCGAATCGGGGCTGGCCAGGAGCGGGGAGCGCAGCAACCGCAGGATGGACACGCCTTCACTGCCGGGCGCCTCCTGCTGGTCCAGGTAGTCCTCGAAGATGGTCACGAACGGCACGTACGAGACACGCTGCCGAAGCGCATCATCGTCGAACAGCGGACTGGCCGGGGCGGCGGCCGGGTTGCCCACGTTCAGGAACAGGAGCAGCAGTTCGATGATGGCCCGATCTTCGCCCGCCAGGGGGCCTTGCCGGTCCTGCAGGAAATCCGGTCCGTCGCGACGTCCGGCACGCACGTCCAGCGGCGGAAACAGGTCGACGAACGCGTTCAGAACGCCATCCACGCCCTCGGGGCCCAGCCGCCGGGCCGCCCAGCGGCGGCCGCGCTCAAGACTGCCGGGGTTGTCCACCTGGAAATAGCGCACCGCCAGGAAGCGGAGCGCCTGGTTCAGCGTGCGCAGGGCCAGCAGGACCTCGGCCGGCGGGCCGTCGGCGCGCTCGTGCGTCAGCCGGTCGGCCAGGCGGCGGATCTCCCAGGCCGGGTCCGCCGGTGCGGCGGCCAGGCCCGGCGGCAGCAGGGCGGCCACCGCGTAGCGGTCCCAGGCCGCGGCCGACAGGGGGAACGCGAACACGAAGTAGTCGGGCGGCGTGGGGACGGATACCATGCGACGGGGCCTTTCCTGCTTGCCTCGGGCGGTTTGCCTCTCCCATTATCAGTCCACGGCGCGAAATGACAAGCGCGGTCTGCGCGCACCCGACCGGCTGCGACCCAACACGCCCCGGGAACGAAGCCCGGGGCCCCTAGGAGTACCGTTGAAGAAGATGATCCGCATCGGCAATGCCGGAGGCTACTGGGGCGACGACCTGGACGCCCTGCGCCGGCAGCTCTCCGGCGGCCCGCTGGACTACGTCACGATGGACTTCCTGGCCGAGCTCACGATGTCCATCCTGCGCAAACAGCAGCTGAAGAACCCCGAGCTGGGCTACGCGCGCGACTTCGTGACGCAGCTGGAGACGTGCCTGCCGCTGATCGCCGAGAACGGCGTCAAGGTCATCACCAACGCCGGCGGCATCAACCCCGCGGGACTGGGCCGGAAGATCCAGGCCATGGTGAAGCAGCGCGGGCTGTCGCTGAAGGTGGGCGTCGTCTACGGCGACGACATCAACGGCCGGCTGGACGAGCTGACCGCCGTCGGCGAGCGGTTCACGAACATGGAGAACGGCGCGGCGTTCGGACCGGTCAAGGACCGCGTCATCGCGGCCAACGTCTATCTGGGCGCCGAGCCGGTGGTGGCTGCGCTGGCCGCCGGCTGCGACATCATCGTGACCGGGCGCGTGACCGACACCGGCATCACGCTGGCGCCGATGATCCACGAATTCGGCTGGGCCATGGACGACTGGGACCGGCTGGCCGCGGGCATTGTCGCCGGGCACATCATCGAGTGCGGCGCGCAGGCCTCGGGCGGCAACCTGACGGACTGGCGGCAGGTGCCGAGCTTCCGCGACATCGGCTACCCCATCATCGAGATGAAACCCGACGGCACCTTCACCGTGACGAAGCACAAGCGCACCGGCGGGCTCGTGTGCGCCAAGTCGGTCAAGGAGCAGCTCGTCTACGAGATGGGCGATCCCGGCCAGTACATCTCGCCCGACGGCGTCGCGTTCTTCGACACCATCGAGGTGCGCGAACTGGGGCCCAACCGCGTCGGCGTCAGCGGCGTGCGCGGCGGCCCGGCGCCGGAGCGCTTCAAGGTGTCGATGGCGTACGAGGACGGCTGGAAGGCCGACGGCGAGGTGCTGGTCTGCGGCCCCGGCGTGCGCGACAAGGCGAAGGTCATCGCCGACGTCTTCTGGCGGAAGGCCGGGCACAGGTTCGCCAAGACGTCGACGTCGCTGGTCGGGGCCGGCAGCATCTGGCCGGCCCATCTGGCGACGAGCGAACCCGACGAGATCTACCTGCGCTTCGGCGCCTGCGACCCGGATCCGGCGAAGCTCGAGGATTTCGCCAAGGCGCTGCCGGCGCTGATCCTGGCCGGACCGTCGGGCATGGCCGTGTCCACGCGCGGCCGGCCGCGGGCGCAGCAGGTGATGGCCTACTGGCCGGCGCTGCTCCGGCGCGACCGCGTGGCGGCCGAGGTGCTGACCCTGGCCGCCGACGGCGGCGAGACGCGCCTTCGCATCGAGTTTCCCGTTCGCGGCGACAGCGGCGAGCCGGTGACCAGCGGCATCGTCCCGCGCCGGCTGCCGCGCGCGAAGCCCGCCGGCACACTGCGCAAAGTGGAGCTGCGCCGGCTGTGCTACGCGCGCAGCGGCGACAAGGGTGACACCTCGAACATCGGCGTGCTGGCGAGATCGCCGCGCATCTACGAGTGGCTGGCCGGCTACCTGACCGCCGCGCGCGTGAAGAAGTTCTTCGGGCCGATGGTCAAGGGCCCGGTGACGCGCTATCGGCTGGACAACCTGGAAGGGCTGAACTTCCTGCTCGAGGGCGCGCTCGGCGGCGGCGGCACGACCAGCCTGCTGGTCGATCCCCAGGGCAAGACGCTGAGCCAGGCGCTGCTGCAGATGGAGGTCCAGGTGCCGTCGTCGCTGCTGCGCGGGCTGGATTGAGAGGCGCGTTCCGCAGGTCGTCCCGGCAGTTCGCCTGCCGGGTGTCCGGCCGAACAATCGCCGCGCCCGCGGGGTAGTTTTCGCTGTGTGCGGAATCGCAGGCGGGCCGACTGCGGTGCGCACGGGAAAGGACCGGGTCGATGTCGCCCAATCCGTGGATCTTCATCCTGCTGCTCGCGGTGCTGGGGACGATCGCCGTCCTGATGTGGCGGCGGGAAATGCAGCGGCAGGATGCGCTGCGCGTCTGGGCCTTCGAACGCGGGTGGCGGGTGGGGCCCGGCGGGCCGGGCGGCCCCCTGTACGAGCATCCGGCGGTCACGCTGCTGGATCGCGGCCACTCGCGGCGCAGCGGTTGCCTGATCACCGGCGAGCTGGAGGGGCAGCCGCTGCAACTGTTCGACTACCAGTACGTGACCGGCCACGGCAAGAACCGCACGACGCACCGATGCGGCGTGGCGATCCTGAATGTGCCGTTTCCGGTGCGGCCGCTCCGCATCCGCCCCGAGAACGCCTTCGACAAGGTGGGCGAGTTCCTGGGCGCCGAAGACATCAACTTCGAGTCCGCCGAATTCAGCCGGCGCTTCCACGTGAGCGCCGACGAACGCAAGTGGGCCTTTGACGTCATCCACACGCGGATGATGGAATTCCTGCTGAAGGCGCCGCCGGGATGGGCGCTGGAATTCGGCAGCGATGAGATCGTCGCCTTCCGGCGCGGCTATGCGCGGCAGGCGGACTACGAAGCCGCCATCATGCTGCTGAAGGGCGTGCGGGCGCTGATCCCCGAGTACGTGATCCGCCAGCAAAGGGGCGATATCGCATGAGCGCCTGGATCTTCCTGATTCCGCCGGCACTGGTCCTGCTGTGGCTGGTGTTGACCTACAACACGTTCGTGCGGCTGCGGCAGCACCTCGGCGAGTCGTGGGCGGGCATCGACACCGAGCTGAAGCGCCGCTACGACCTGATCCCCAATCTGGTGGACACGGTCAAGGGCTACGCTTCGCACGAGAGGCAGGCGCTGGAGGCCGTGGTCGAGGCCCGGGCGCGCGCCGCCGCCTCCGGCGGCAGTCCCGGTGCACAGGCGCGTGACGAACAGGTGCTGGTCACCAGCCTCAGCCGGCTGCTCGCGGTGGCCGAGGCGTATCCGGACCTGAAAGCCAGCGCGAATTTCCTGCAGTTGCAGACGGAACTGGCCAACACCGAGGACCGGATCCAGGCCGCGCGCCGTTTCTTCAATGCCAACGTGCGTGATCTGAACACCCGCGTGGAGGTCTTCCCGAGCAACCTGGCGGCGGCCATGTTCGGCGTCAAGCCGGCCGAGTTCTTCGAAGTCGAAAGCGCGGTCGTGCGGCAGGTGGTGGATGTGTCGTTCTCCGGTTAAAGAATGCCTTAAATCATCATAGGGATCGGCCGATACCTTGTCGAGCCAGCAGCGGGTCGCCGGAACCTCCGTGCGCCTCCACTGCGGTCTCGGCGTCCCGTGAGCGCCCAGGCGGGCCCGGGACAAGAAGGACGGCCGCCGTGACGAACGAATCCGTGCTGAGCGATCGTATCGCGCAGCTCGAGGACCAACTGGCCATGGAACGCCTCTGCCGGCAGGATGCCGAACTGGAGGCCCGTTCCGCGGCCGAGGTCAAACAGCAGTTCCTGGCCAGCATGAGCCATGAACTCCGCACGCCTCTGAACGGCCTCATCGGAGCGGCGGAACTGGCGCTGCAGCTGCATCTTCCCGCCGAGGCGCGCGAGTACGTCCATCTCATCCACCGGTCCTCGCTGGCGCTGTTCGACGTGCTCAACGGCATCCTGGACATTTCCCGCCTTGAATCCGGCCAGCTGGCCCTGCAGCCGGTGGTCTTCGACGTGCACAAGGTGATGGCCGACACCGTGGCCCGCTACGCGCCCGCGGCGTCGGGCAAGGGCCTGAAGTTGACCCTGGCAGCGGGCGAGTTGGCCTCCCTGCCGGTCGAGGGCGACGCGCTGCGGTTCAGCCAGGTGCTCGGGCATCTGGTCGGCAACGCCATCAAGTTCACCGACGAGGGCTCGGTCGCGGTCACGCTGCATGCGCGGCACCGGCCGGGCGGCACCTGCGACCTGACCGTGTGCGTGCGCGATACCGGGATCGGCATCCGGCCGGAAGACATCGAACGTATCTTCAGGATGTTCGCGCAGGGCGACGGCAGCGCGTCACGTGCCTACGGCGGCACCGGCCTGGGTCTGGCCGTCAGCCATGGGCTGGCGCAATTGATGGGAGGCGCGCTGGGGGTCTCCAGCGTCTACGGACGCGGCGCGACGTTCATCTTCCGCGTGGAAATGCCGGTGCGCGATGCGGTGCCCGCGGCCGTGCCGGACGTGCTGGCGAGCGCCACCCCGCTGGATCCGGCGGTGCCGCGGATCGCCCGGGACGGCCACCGCTCCGAAGCTCTGCCGGTGCTGCTGGTCGAGGACAACCCGGTCAATCGGCTGCTGGCCGTGCGCATCCTGGAAAAGACCGGCTGCCGCGTGGAGGTGGCCGAGAACGGCGCCGTTGCCGTTCAGATGGTGCGCGAGCGGACCTATGCCGCCGTCTTCATGGACCTGCAGATGCCCGTGATGGACGGGCTGCAGGCCACCCTCGCCATCCGCAGGCAGGAAGGGTCCGGACCGCGCGTGCCGATCATCGCGGTGACCGCCAACGCGATGCCGGGCGACCGCGAGACCTGCCTGAAGGCCGGCATGGACGACTACCTGCCCAAGCCGCTGCGCCCCAGCGATCTGGTGCTGGCGCTGCATCGCTGGTGCGCGCCCGCGGAACAGCCCGCCTGACCGGCCACGCCGACCCTTGGTGCCGCGCGCGACCTCCGTTATATTCGGGCGGCCCCGTTGCGAGCCCGTTCCCCAGTCGAGCCGGGAGTTCCAGCCATGTCCGCCAGCCGGAAGCTGTTCACGCCGTTCGCCGAGCACCGTGAGACCATCCGCCTGGACGCGGCGCTGTGCGCCGACGCGAAGCTGGCGTCGTGGGCCGCCCAGTTCAAACTGGGCACCGCCGGATACCGCGATCTGCTGGACCCCGCCGATTTCTTCAATCCGGGCGTGCCCTTCAACGCGCTGACGGCGGCGGTCATCCTGGAGGCGCGCGCGCGTCTGGCCGTTCGGCACGGCCTGCGGGCGCTGCACGTGGGCGGCGAGGTGCGGCCGCACACGCAGGAACTGATCGACCTCGCCGCGCGCATCTACGCCGCGCACGGATTGAGCGTCCACCTGCGGCCGCGGGGGATGCGCACGACCCCGATCTGGCTGTCTTCGTTCGGCGTCTTCCACGAGGAACTCGACGGCGGCGAGAATTTCACGGCGTCGCACAGCCAGAGCTACAAGGGCGGCTGGAAGCCGATGGACGGCGACGGCGGGCAACTGATCGCCATGGCGCCGGAGATCGAGGACGGCGTGCGCGCGCTGGTGGCCGAAGCCGTGGCCGGCGGCGTCACCATCCCGCTGGCGGCAGCGGACGACGCGCTGATCCTCCGCGACTTCGACCCGCTGGACGCCTACGTCGACGTGCTGCGGCAGGTCGTGCCGGCGCAACTGCTGCAGGGCATCGCCCCGGCGGCGGCCGCCGGATTCCACGCCGCCTTCTGCACCGAAGGCGGGTCGATGGGAGCCACGGCCCGACGCGTCTTCGCGGCGCTGGACATCGATTGCGGGCCGGACGGTCCGGTGTTCTTCACGCACGAGGCCGAGCACGACGACTACCACGGCATCGGGCAGCTGGACGGCGTGAACCACGGCGTGGATCCCGGCAAATGGCAGGTCTACAAGCACGTCGGCGCGCAGGAACTGCTGCGCGGACGCCGCTGCGACGTGTTCTTCATCTGGGATCCGGACGGCGACCGGTTCAACATGGTCACCGTGGCGCCGTCCTCGCTGGCGGACAGGGCGGCGGCGGCCGGTCTCGAAGTCGACCCGCTGGACGACGGGCGCTGCCTCGTGTTCTTCAAGCCGAACCAGATCTACTTCATGCTGACGGCGTTGAAGCTCGAGGGACTCTCGGCCGCCGGAACACTGGCGGAGCACGACTGGATCACGGCGACGACCTTCCCGACCAGCCGCAGCATCGGCGAGATCGCCGAGGTCACCGGCCGTCGCGGCGGCTTCACGCTGCCCACTTTCCAGGTGCCGGTGGGATTCAAGTATTTCGCCGAACTGGTCGGCAGCCTGGAGAAACAGACGGCCGCGGGCGTGGCGCAGGCGACGGCGCGGGACGTGACCGGACGTACGGTGACCTTCGGCGCGCGGCCGCGGATGCTGATCATGGCCGAAGAGAGCGGCGGCGCGGCGATGGGCTTCGCCGAACCGGTCGCCAGTCGGCACGGCGCGCGCCGCAGCCTGGCACCCAAGGAAAAGGACGCGATGCAGATCGGCGTGCTGGCGCTGTGCCTGGGTGCGCGGCTGCATGTCGATGGCGACAGCTTCGCCGGCTATTACCTGGCCGCGCTCGACCGCTACGACACGACCTACCGCTTCTACGAGCGCCGTGACCTGACGCTGTTCGACGAAGCGCTGAAGGGCGACGCGCGCGAGGCGGCCAAGGCCGCCGGCAACGCACGCAAGGAAAGGACGGTGGCGTTCTTCGCGTCGCTGGAGGGACGCAGCGCCCAGGAGATCACCGCGACGCTGCGGGCCGGGCTGCCGGCGGACGTGGCGTTGCCGCCGGTCGAGCGCGCTTTCCGCGCCGGCGACGGCACCATGATCGAATTCGCCGGGCTGTGGTTCGAACTGCGCGCGTCGGGTACCGACGCGGTGTTGCGCTACTACATGGAAGGGCGCGACGCGGCCACGGTCGGCGCGCTGAACGAGGCGTTCACGCGGATGAACCTGCCGGGCTGAAGCTGGACGACCGGTGCACGGCTACCAGCGAAGCGTGCCGAAGAATTCCAGGCCGGCGAACGCGGGCTCGAACTTGCAAACGCCTCCGGAGCAGAGGAACCCCGCCTGGCGCTCGCCAGCCCACAGATTGAGTGTGGCTCCGCCGGACAGGGCGCGCGTGGCCTGTGCCGACAGCCAGGGTCCCGGATCCTCGCCCGGTGAACGCTGCATCGCGTACTTGTTGTTGGTCTCGCCCATGGCGGCGAGGATCCAGCGGGGCGATGCGGCCCATTCCAGCTTGAACCACTGCTGGTCGTAGGCGCCCAGATCGAACCCGGCGCCGCCGCCCATGCGCACGTGCTGGTGTTCGGCCTGCAGGCTCCAGGTGCCGCGGCCCGAGCCGAACCACGAAATCTCCGTCGCCACGGTCTGTCGCAGGCCTTCGCTGTCCTGGAACCCGAAGGCGCCCGTCAGCCCGACATCGCCCCAGCGTTCCTTCTCCACCGTCAACTGGGCCAGTTCGTAGACGGTGCCGCCGTCGTGCCGGCGCAGGCGAGCGCCGCCGGCGAGCACGGTCAGGCCGGCAGGGCCCGCCCAGGAGACGTCCAGGTTGTGGCCCTTCTCGTCGTTCGCGTTCAGGGCGTGGGGCGCGCGGTTCAGCAGGGTCCAGGTGGATTCGCGCGCCAGCGCCGGCGGGCGGTTCAGCGACGTGATGCCGTCGGCGCGGGCGATGAGTTCGAAGTCCTCGTAGTCGCTGCCCTCCCAGGAGACGGTCACCGGTCCGCGGTACAGGTTCAGGTTGCCGTACAGGGCCCAGCCCCGTCGGGGGTCGTCGGCGGTCGGGTCGAAATCGAACGCGTCGAGCGAGAAGCGGTTGCGCGCGCCGAGTTCGACGTACCAGTCCGCGTGCGCCAGGCTCTGGCGCGCGCGCACGGCGGCGGCCCACTCGCGATCGACGGGCCCGGCGCCGGCGTCGGTCGAGTTGCTCCAGGTCAGACCGGAGATTCCCCAGACCATCTGCCTGCCCGCGGCCCACTCCACGTCGGCCGCGCGGACGTCGGTCTCGCGGAACGAAGGAGTGCCGGTCAGGGCCGTGACGGAAAGTCCGCCGTGGCGCACGGTGGCCAGCATGCCGTCGAGGCGCGTGTCGATGCGCAGATTGCGGTCCTGCCAGGCGTTGAACAGCAGGCCGCGGCCGAACAGGCCGTGGAAGTGCCCTGCGCGCACGACGGCCGCGCCGCGCGAGAACTCGAACCACCGGTGCGTGATCTCGTTGCGACGGCCCCCTTCTTCGCCGGGCGCCTGCGAGTTCAGCGTCGCGCCGGCGCGCAGGCCGCCCTGGCGCCAGCTGACGTCCAGCCAGTTCTCGACGATCTCGCGACGTGTCTCCGTGGCGTACGAGTATTCGAAGCGGTCGGTGGCGGTCAGTTCGCCGGGCAGCGACAGGCCGGTCTCCCGGCCGCGTTCGTCGACGGCCACGGGCGTCGCGGCGCCGAGCAGCTTGTCGATGGCGCGCTGCAACTCGTCTTCGCCGCCCTCGACGTAGCCCGAATGGCGGTAGGCTTCGCTGCCGTCGCGGTCGTAGAGGATCAGGTAGGGCATGGTGTCGACCTGCAGTTGCTGCTGCACCGCGGCGGCGGGGTCCAGCAGCACCGTCAGATGGGACCAGCCGCGCGCGCGCACCAGCGGTTCCACCTTGGCCACGCTCTTCGGGTTGTCCGTGCTGACGGCCAGGAACGACACGCTGCCTGCGTAGCGGACCGCCAGATCGTCCAGATGGGGCAGTTCCTTCAGGCACGGCTTGCACCACGTGGCCCAGAAGGCGACGACCACCGGACCGCGCGCCAGTTCGTCGCCGAACGACACGCGGCGTCCCGACGGATCCTCGAGCGACCAGTCGGGCGCCGCGCCGGCACGCTGCGGCAGCATCGACATCAGGAGCGCAAGCACGACCGCCAGACGAAGTGCGGCCGGGCGCGCGGCAGGCCGCCGGGCGGTGACGCGGGGTGCGGGCATCGGGACTCCTGGGAGCGGGCCTGGGGCGTCCGGATCGCCCGGCCGCGACGTCCGGATCACTTGGCCAGCGTGAGCTTGACCGTGGCGGCCTCGGCGTCGGCGCCGGTCAGCCTGGCCAGATAGGTTCCGCCGGGCAGCGACCGGCCGGCATCATCGCGTCCGTCCCAGGTCAGGGACGTCGAACCGGAAGCCGCCCTGCCGCGCAGCACCGAGCGCACGAGGCGCCCGCGCAGGTCGTAGATGTCGAGCGAGACCGCGGTCGTCGCTGATTCGCTGATCTCCAGCGACAACACCGTGCGCGGGTTGAAGGGGTTGGGCGCGGCCGTCATCCGCAGCGCCGGCCGTGCCGGCGGCGTCAGGACCGGCGAGGCGTCGACGGCCAGCCAGTCGAGAGCGGCAGCCATCAGCGCGTTGCGCGCGGCAACGTCGGTCAGGCCGCCGAAGCCGAAGCCGAAGAGCGCCGTCTTGCCGTCGCCGGCCTGGAACCGGACCGCGGCGATCTGTCCGCCGGCGTAGCGCAGGCAGGCGGCGCCGCCCTGGATCGACAGCGCATCCGGAAGCACGTTGGCACCGGCGCCGTTGATCGCGAACGAAAGCCCGCCGCCGATCGGGTCGCCGGGCACGCCGTCGACCTGGGTCGCGCCGCTGTTGCCGGCGGCGAAGCCGGCGCCCAGCGTCGCGGCGAACCACGCCACCGCGGCTGGATCGTAGGCGGGGCTGAGCGGATCGCAGCCGGCGTAGGCCAGGTTGGCGCCGCTGAGCAGCAGGCGGCCGCCGTTGCCCACATAGGCGGCGAGGGCGGTGCGGTCGTCAGCGTCCAGTCCGGAGGCGTCGTCGCCCGCGTGCCAGACCACGGTCGCGAAGTTGCCGAGTTCGGCGGCGGCGAGCTTGCCCGCCGCGCCGCGGTCCCACAGCCCCGCCGTGCGGCCCGCGGCGGCGACAGCCTGGGCCACGGCGTCGGGAGCGCCGGCGATGCCGTCATCATCGACGATGAGGACCGCGGGCCCGGTCGCCAGCACCGTGAAATCGGCCGTGACGCTGAGGGCCGGCACGTTGGTGCTGCTGACGGTGACGGTCGAGATGCCGCTGCCGCCGTCGACCATCGGCGTGATGTTCACGCCCACGTACACCGAAGCTCCCGGAGCCACGGTGTACTCCCGCACGGTGATGAACGGCGGATAGCACAGGTTGACGTCGCACAGAGTGGTGAGCCACGTGCCGGGCATGTCGCCGGCCAGGGTGATCCGATAGGTGTCGGTCACGCTGCCGGTGTTGACGATGTCGGTGTGGAACGACGACAGCACGTTCAGCGGGTTGATCGAGCCGCGGTCGGCGATGTCCCAGGAGAACGAACTCTGTGCGAGGGCGCCCGAAGCGGCGGCCAGGACCACCAGGCAAAGCGCAACGGCGCGCGCCCGCGTGCGGACGGGATGCGGAAGGGTCTGACGGCGCATCATGGATGTCCTTTCGTCCTGGCGGCACCTGCGAACGCGCTGCGCGCCGGTGCGGCGGCGGCGGTCGATCCCGCCTGCCTGACCGCCTTGTCGGCAGTCCGCTGCACGAAGGCGATCACGGTCACGTTGTCCGGGGCGGCGGCGCCGCGGTCGAGGGTTTCGTTGAACACGGCCGGCTCGCCCGCGACCAGGGTGCCGAGCGCCCGCGGCGCTTCGACGCGATCACGGAACACGTGGTGGAACTCGGACTGCCCGTTGGTTCCCGGCGGCGCGGTGAAGGTGACGATGTTCTCGTACAACGCAACGTACAGAACGTGTCCGCCCAGATCGACATCCCTCGACGGGGTCAGCGTAACGGTCACCGGCACCGCGGCGCCGGCCACAGGCTCGGCGGCGATGTCGATGATGAAGCCGGGGTCGTCGCTCCACTGCGCGCCGACGGCCGCGGCGGCCGCCTCCAGAGCCACGGGGTCGGTCTGGGCCGCGCCGTCGACGTACAGCGCCGGTGCGCCCAGCACCCAGTAGTACAGGTAGCGGTCGGCGTTCTCGGCCTGGTTGGCCAGATAGAGAGGGTCGACCGGGTTCGGCCAGCTGACGGCGAATTCCAGGAACAGCGCGCGGTCGGGCCCGTAGCCGTCGCGCTCGGTCAGGGCGAGCAGATTAGCCGTCAATTGCGGACAGGGCGGGCAGTTGACGTTCGAAAAGCCCTCGAGCAGCACGGTGCGCCGGGATCGCAGCCGCAGACTTCCGGCCGGCACCTCGGTGACCACGCCCTCGACCACCGTGACCTCGACGCTGCCCGGCACGCACAGCCAGGTGTCCAGCGCCAGCGAGAGACGGACCGGACCCGGATCGAGCCCCGCCACGATCGCGGGGGTGGTCCGGCCGGTGTCCAGGCCGTCGACGATAATGCGGGCGCCGGGTGGTTCGCTGGTCACGCGCAGTCCGGTCTGGAAAAGCGCGAAGCTGACCCGGGCGTCGTCGAGCGGGCGCAGATCGATCGGAATGGACTCCGGGTCGGCGTGCCATTCGGCCAGGCTGACGCTGACCGTGTGCTGTGCCGCGGTCAGGCCCGTGAAGGTGAAGGGGGTGACCTCGCCGGTATCCCGGCCGTCCAGGATGATGCCGGCGCCGGCGGGTGTCGATTCCACCGACAGGCTGGCCGGCTCGAAGCGCGGCGCGACGCGACCGCAGGCGCCGAGCAGCGCCATCGTCGCCCACAGGACCATGGTCGCCAGCAGGGTCCGAGGGGCCGCCGATGACACGGCGCGGCCCGCGCCCGGTGCCGGACACCCGTCCCTGCTCGGCCATGTGCGCTGGAACGTCAAGGCGCGCACCTCTCCGGTCGTCGGTCCGGGCTCGCGGGCACCCGGGGGCGCGCCCGGCACGGGACGGATCAGGGGCCGCTCAGCCGTCCACCGGCCCGTCCGCCGCCCCCGCTCTGCAAGTAGAGACGTAGCAATCCGTGAAGGTGCAATTATAGACGGTGCCCGGCGTCACGGTCAACCGGGCCGCCGGTGGCGCCGGAAAGCGGCGGGATGGGCCTGTTCCCGGGGGACAGCGGCGTGGTAGGGTGCCCGCTGAAGCGGGGCTCCGCGCTGGAGGCGGGCCGCGGCGAGATGGGTACCGCAAGGCATGTCCGGAGTCGCGCACTTTGTCATCCCGCCTATCGACGCTGGCCGGACTGGGCGCCATCATCCTGTGGAGCGCCACGGTGCCGCTCGCGCGCGGACTGTCCGAGCACGTCGGCCCGGTGACCGGCGCGGCCGCGGTCTACGGCGTCAGCGGCGGGTTGGCGCTCCTGTCGCGGCTGCGGAGCGGCCAGGGCAGGCCGCCGCGCCGGTACGTCACGGTGTGCGGCGCCCTGTTCGTCGCCTACGCCGTCCTGCTGTATCTCGCGATCGGCAGGGCCGTCGACCGACAGCAGGTGCTGGAGATCGGCCTGGTGAACTACCTGTGGCCGGCGCTGACCGTGGTGCTGTCGACCGTGCTGCTGGGACGGCGGGCGCGCTGGTTCCTGTGGCCCGCGACCGCGCTGGCGCTGGCGGGTGTCGCGCTGGCGCTGACGCACGCGACGGCGATCTCGTGGTCCGCGTTCGCCGCCAACGTGGCCGGGAATCCCGGCGCCTACGCGATGGCGCTGGTCGCGGCGGTGTGCTGGGCGCTGTACTCGAATCTCACGCAGCGGTGGGCGAAAGGCCGCGAGAGCGGGGCCGTCGATCTGTTCCTGATCCTGACCGCCTGCGCCTTCGCCGTGATGACGGCGCTGGGTGACGAACACCGGCCGTGGAGCCGTGCGGCGGCCGGCGAGGCACTGTTCCTGGGACTGGCCACCTTCGGCGGCTATCGCCTGTGGGACCATGCGATGCGGCGCGGCGATGCCGGGCTGGTCGCGGCGGCATCGTACCTGACGCCGCTGCTCTCGACGGTGGCGGCTTGCCTGTATCTCGGAGTGACGCCGGGACCGCGGCTGTGGCTCGGCTGCGTGGCGCTCGTGGCCGGCTCGGTGCTCAGCTGGCGCGCGCTGGCGGCGCCGGGCGGACTTGGTGGCGGCCGTTTTCACGAGATCTGCTAGTATGCCCTTCTTTGCGGAATCGAAACGATCAACCCCGGAGCCCGTGCGGCACAAGGAGCACACATGCGGAACACCCTGCTCGCCCTGAGTCTACTGGCCGCCGTCATCGCCGCGGCGCCGGCCATCGCGGCGGAGCCGGCCTCCACGTCCCTGCGCGTCGAGGTCGGCAACCGCGTCAGCGAGAACCTGCCGGACATCCCGGCCGAACTGGTCGAGAGCCTCAACCAGTACCAGAACACGCGGGGCGCCGGCTTCCAGGGCTGGCTGAACGACGGCAGCCTCTTGATCAGCACCCGCTTCGGCGACACGGCGCAGGTCCACCGGGTCAGCCGGCCGCTGGGAACGCGCGAACAGCTGACCTTCTACCGCGAGCCGGTCAGGGGCGCGGCCGTGCGGCCCGGCGCGGCCGGCAACGGTTTCGTGTTCTCGAAGGATGCGGGCGGCAGCGAGTTCTATCAGTTGCATTTCTACGATATCGACAGCCGGCAGGTGAGCCGCCTGACCGACGGCAAGTCGCGCAACGAAGGCGCCCTGTGGTCGCAGGACGGCAGCCAGTTGGCCTACAGCAGCACCTTGCGCAACGGCGAGGACACCGACATCTGGGTGCGTGGACTGGACGGCGAGCCGAAGCTCGCGGTGCAGGCCGGCGGCTTCTGGGTCGCGCTCGATTTCTCGGCCGACGGCAGGACACTGTTGGTTTCGCAGTACATCGCCGCCGACGACTCGCGGCCGGGCGAGGTCGATCTGGCCACGGGCAAGCTGACGATGTTCCCGATCGACGGCGGCAAGGCCGCGTTCGGCGGCTTCAAGTACGCGCGCAACGGCAAGGGCGTCTACTTCGTGTCCGACGAGAACGCGGAGTTCCTGCAGCTTCGGCACCACGATCCGGCCACCGGCAGGAGCACGGTCATCAGCGGCGATATTCCCTGGGACGTGACGGCTTTCGCGGAGAGCCGCGACGGCGCCCGGCTGGCTTTCATCACCAATGAAGACGGCATCTCCACCCTGCGGGTGGTCGAGACCGACGGGTTCCGGCCGCTCGAACTGCCGCTCCTGCCGATCGGCGTGGTCGGCGGCCTCGAGTTCTCGCCCGACGGCGGCAGGCTGGCGATGTCCATCAACACCGCGACTTCGCCCTCGGACGTGTTCGTGATCGATATCGGGCAGCGCAGCCTGACGCGCTGGACGCAGAGCGAAGTCGGCGGACTGGATACGGGCGACTTCACCGCGCCGACACTCGTGCATTTCGAGAGCTTCGACGGCCGTCGCATCCCCGCCTTCTACTACCGTCCTGCCGGACTGAAGGCGGACGAGAAGGTGCCGGTGCTGATCAACATCCACGGCGGACCGGAATCGCAGGCCGCGCCCACGTTCAATCCGTCCATCCAGTACCTGCTGCGCGAACTGAAGGTGGCGGTGCTCGTGCCGAACGTGCGCGGTTCGTCCGGATACGGGAAGACCTTCCTGAAGCTGGACAACGGATTTCAGCGCAAGGATTCGGTGAAGGATATCGGCGCCCTGCTCGACTGGATCGCCGCGCAGCCCGGCCTGGACACCGATCGCGTCGGCGTGACCGGCGGCAGCTACGGCGGCTACATGGTCCTGGCCGCGATGGTCGACTACAACGACCGCATCCGCGCCGGCGTCGACATCGTGGGCATCTCCAGTTTCTCCACCTTCCTGGCCAACACCGAGGACTACCGCCGCGACCTGCGCCGCGTCGAATACGGCGACGAGCGCGATCCCGCGATGCGCGCGTTCCACGAGGAGATCGCGCCCCTGAACAACGTGCGGCGCATCACCCGGCCGCTGTTCGTGGCGCAGGGCTTCAACGATCCCCGCGTGCCGTACACCGAAGCCGAACAGATCGTGTCGGCGGTGCGGAGCAACGGCGGAGACGTCTGGTACCTGATGTTCAGGGACGAAGGCCACGGCTTCGCCAAGAAGCCGAACGCCGATTATTTCGGCGCGGCGCAGGTGATGTTCTGGAAGAAGCACCTGCTCGGCGATTGAGGTCGGGCGCGGCGTGGAGGCGTTGTCGCGCCGGGATGAAGGAACGGGGCCGGCGGTCAACCCGCCGGCCCCGTGTGCATTCGTCCCTTACCGGGAGCGCTCAGATTCCCAGGGTCTGGGCCGCGATGCCCGCGGCGCCGGTCTGGCCCTGAGCGGTCGGCGGCGAGCCGCCCGGGCCGCCGCTGCCGCCGTTGCCGATGATGAACGTGATCGTCGAGGTGTTGACGCCGCCACCGGCGGAATAGGCGATGCCGATGCTGGGGCCCCCCGGCCCGCCGGCGCCGCCGCCGCCATCGCCGCCCTGGCCGCCCTGGCCGCCTTTGCCGCCGAGTCCGACGTCGCTGCAGTCGCGGCCGCCGCCGTTGCCGCCGTTGCCGCCGACGCCACCGGCGCCGCCCGGACCGCCGCTGCCGCCGCTGCCGCCGGTTCCGGTCATGATGACACAGTTGCTGATCACGGGCGTCGAGTCGACGAGCAGGATCCCGATCGAGGCGCCGCCGCCGACACCGCCGGTGCCGCCGGTGCCCGCGAACCCGCCGCCGCCGCCGCCGCCGCCCGAGGCGCCGACACCCTCGACGGTGAAGAACCCGTTCTGGCCGCCGCCGCCGCCGCCGCCGCCGCCGCCGCGGCCGACCTGGCCAGCGGTGCCGGATCCGGACGTCGACGCCTGCCAGAGGCCGCCGACGAGGCTGCCGTGCGAAGTCGCGGTGACGCCGCCGGCGCCGTCGGCACCGGCCGCGCCATTGGCGCCGGGAGCACCGGAACCGCCGGGGTCACCGGTGGCGCCGCCGCTGCCGCCGCCGCTGCCGCCGACACCGGACGCTCCACTGCCGCCATTGCTGTCGTTCCCGCCGGCGTTGCCGCCGAAGCCGCCGGCGCCGCCGGCCGACGCGCCTCCGCCACCGGAGCCGCCCGAACGCGTCGGCGTGCTGTCACACAGTCCGGCCAGACCGGCGCCGCCGATACTGCCGGGGCTCCCGTTCGAGCCGGGGGAGCCGGCCAGCGCGAAGGCACCGTTGCCGGCGGAGAACCGGCAGTCGACGAACTCCAGGAGCGGTCCGCAGTCCACCAGGTGAGCGGCGATCGATGAGCCGCCTGTGCCGAAGCCGTTGAAGGCCTGCACGTCCAGGCCCTCGATGTGGGTGGCCGAGACGATGCCGTTGCCTCGCAGCACGCGGCTGGGGCCCGTCAGTTGCGAATAGTTGATCGTGTCGGCCCAGGTCAGTTCGTCACGGCCGCCGAAGATGCTGATCCCGTCGATGAGATTGAAGGTGCCCGAGTAGGAGCCGACGGCCACCAGCACCGAGTCCATGCCGGCCGCCTGGGCCAGAGCCAGTCCCATGGTGATCGTGTGCACAGGCGCCGCGGCCGAGCCGCTGTTCGTGTCACTGCCGAGCATCGAAACGAAGATGGCGCCCGTAGGAGCCGGCTGCACGTCCACGGTGACGACGGCCAGGTCGAAGCCGCCCTGGTTGTCCGTGACACGCAGTTTCGCCAGGTGCTGGCCCGAAGCGCCGTAGGTGAACGAGGTCGCCCCGCCTGCGCCCGAGGACCAGTCGAAGACGCCGTCGTTCTGGAAGTCCCATTCCCACAGCGCGACCGCTCCGTCGACATCGTGTGCGGCGGCGGAGAACGAGGTCGGTATGCCCAGCACGGCGATGGTGGCGGCCAGGCTGTCGATCACCGGCGCGATGTTCGAGCCCAGACGCAGAAAGAGGCTGCTCGCGGTGGTCGAGTCGCCGGCCGCCGTCAGCGTCGCCGAGGTCGTGTCGTCGAGGTAGCCGGGATAGGCGGCGTGCACCGGCCGCGTGCCGATGGGGACGCCGGTCAGGCTGTAGTCGCCGCCGGCGTCGGTGACCGCCACATAGGATGTGCCGTCCACGAACACCAGGATGCCGCTGTGTTCGGCGGCGTTCTCGCGCGTCGCCTGGCCCAGGATGGTGCCGGTGGGCATGAGCTGGATGTCCACCACGGTGGTGTCGGCCTTGTCCGCCGCCATCTGGCTGACGGCCAGGCGGTCGGTGGAGCCTGCGTGGTCGCGCAGGCTGGTCGTCAGCAGGTAGTCGCCCGCCGCGACGCCGTCGAACAGGTAGCGGCCTTCGCCATCGGCCACGGCCGTGCGAACGCGCGCACTCTTGGCCGCGGCCTCGGCGTCCCGTTGTCCGGTGCGCGCGGCGATCGAAGCGGCGCGACCGGCGACCATCATCTCGAGGGTCACCACGGCGTCTTCGGCTGCGGCGCCGCCGGTGTCACGGACCGTCCCGGTCACGAAGGCGCCGTCCGACAGTTCGATATCCCGCAACGGACCGGGGCCGTCGAGGTCGGAACAGCCGCCCAGCGCGACGATGGTGAGGAGCACTGCCGTGAATAGCCGCCGGCGGTGCTTCGTGCGCGTGTTTTCCATGGGGTCGCATCCTTCCGTTGTCGCCCGGTCAGCGGGCCACGATCAAGGGTCGGCTGGTGCGTGTGTGGCCCGTGTCGACGCGGACCAGATAGATGCCGGCGGGCGCCGCGCGGCCGTTGCCGTCGAGGCCGTCCCAGGCATATTCGCGGGAGCCCGCCTCGACTTCGTCGGCCCGCCAGGCCCTGACGAGACGGCCGCGAGCATCGTAGATGCGCAGATCCACCGGCGCGGGGCTGGCCAGATGCAGGCGCAGCTTCACGCTGCCCGAAGCCGGATTGGGCCAGGGGGGATCGAGCACGACGGCCGACGGCGCCAGGGCGACCGGCACGTCGGACAGGTCATCGGTGACCACGACATTGTTCACATAGGCCGTCAGGTAGCCGTCGACGCGGAACTCGAGCGTGTAGGTGCCCGGGTCCAGCCCGTCGATGCACCAGGCCCCGTCGACGGCGCTGACCGCCAGCGCGCCGGCGTACAGCCCGACCGGTTCGCGCACGAAGATGCCGGCGCCGGCCACCGGCCCGCCGGTATCGGCATCGCGCACTTGGCCGCAAACCGTGCCGGCGACGGAGGGTGCGACAAAGAGCAGCAGGAGGACCAGAGAAAGCCCCACCGACTGGTCGATGTCATTGTGGCGATGTGCTTTAGCAGATCGCATGGAGAAACCTCCTTTTTCGGATCGTGCCATGACCTTCCACGATACCAGATATCAGAGCATTTTTGAATGATATTCTCCTGAGCGCCCGCACGGCCCGATCGGGCCGGGCCGCACCATCGTTTTCGCAGGTCCGAAAATGGTTGGCCACAGTCCGCAAGAAGACTTAGATAATCTTTAATTGTCGGCCAACCCAAAGCGAGGAGGCAGTCATGCGGCCGTTCCTTCTGGGCATGATCCTCGGCGCCATGATCACGGCGCCGATCCTTTCATCCGCCGCACCCGACACACCGCTCTGGTTCGGCGGAAAAGGCGCACGCCACTTCGTAGTCACGACGACATCCGCGGACGCGCAGCGCTGGTTCGACCAGGGGCTGACGCTCTGCTACGGTTTCAACCACGCCGAGGCGATCCGCTCGTTCGAACAGGCGACCCGGGCCGATCCCGACTGCGCGATGGCGTGGTGGGGCATCGCCTACGCCTGGGGCACGCACATCAACAACCCCGAGATGGACACCGAGGCCAACGAGAAGGCGCATGCCGCCCTGACGACGGCGATCGGAAAGCTGGGGCGGGCCTCGCCGCTCGAGCGCAGGCTCGTCGAGGCGCTGTCCCGCCGCTACGCGATGCCGGCGCCCGAGGACCGCGCGCCGCTGGACCAGGCCTATGCGGAGGCGATGCGCGAGGCCTGGCGGGCCTACCCGACGAACCCTGACGTCGGCGCCCTGTTCGCCGAGTCGATGATGAACCTGCGCCCGTGGGACCTGTGGACACCGGACGGCGCCATGCAGCCGGGCACCGACGAGATCACCGCGGCGCTGGCGAAGGTTCTCGAACTGGAGCCGGACCATCCGGCGGCGCTGCACTTCACGATCCACACCTGGGAGGCGTCGCCCAAGCCCGAAATGGCGGTGCCGGCCGCTGATCGCCTGCGTGATCTGGTGCCCTGGGCCGGCCACCTGGTCCACATGCCGGCCCACGTCGACATCCGCCTCGGGCGCTACGCCGCGGCCGCCACGGCCAACGAGAAGGCGATCGCCGTCGATCTCGACTACGTCGACAAGGCGGGCCGCGGCGGCTTCTACACGGTCTACCGGGCGCACAACTACCATTTCCTGGCTTACGCCGCGATGTTCGAAGGGCGCAGGGCGGTGGCGATGAAGGCGGCGCGCGACATGGTGGTCGAGGTGCCGCTGGAGGTGGTGCGCGCGTTCCCGGACCTGCTCGACGGTTTCCTGGCCGTGCCCTGGCACGTGATGGTCCGCTTCGGCCGGTGGGACGACATGCTGGCCGAGCCGCAGCCGCCCGCCGACCTGCCGGTGATGCAGGCGATGTGGCGCTACGGGCGCACCATGGCGTGCTCGTCGCTGGGCCGGGTCGACGACGGCGAGCGTGAGTTCGCCGCGTTGCAGCGGGCCTGCGGCGAGGTGCCGGAATCCCGCACACTCGGCAACAATCCGACGCGCGACATTCTGGCGGTCGGGTTGGCTCTGGCCGAGGGGGAGCTGGAGTACCGACGAGGCAACCACGAGCGGGCTTTCGCGCTGCTGCGCGAGGCCGTCCGCCGCGACGACACGCTGCGTTACGATGAGCCGTGGGGCTGGATGCAGCCGGTGCGGCACGCTCTCGGTGCGCTGCTCCTGGAGCAGGGGCGCGTCGACGAAGCCGAGGTCGTCTACCGCGAGGACCTGCGCCGGCATCCGGACAACGGTTGGGCGTTGACGGGCCTGGCCGAGTGCCTGGAGCGAGGCGGCCGCGCGGAGGAAGCCGCCAAGGCCCGCGAGCGGTTCACGACCGCCTGGGTACGCGCGGACACGCCGGTGGCCGTGTCGTGTTTCTGCCGGCGTGATGTCGTGGCCACGGGCACGCACTGACCTTCGCGGACGTGAGCGCCGGGCGGGGGTCGTCCATCTCCGCCCGGTGCGGTTTGACGGCGGGCGCGTCCGCGTGCCACTTTCGGGCGGCCGCCCGGGCATGTACCGGTCGGCCGCGTCGCGCGTATTCCGTCCAGCCAACTCCGGTAGGGAACATGAAGAAGGACAATGGCCGCTCCCTCGTCTACTCCAGCGAAGGCGGCCGCCTGTGCCCGGCGTGCGGTTCGGCCGTCGCTGATTGCCGTTGCGGAACGGCCGCCGGCGCGGTGGCCGGCGACGGCGTGGTGCGGGTGGGCCGTGAAACCAAGGGGCGCAAGGGCGCGGGCGTGACGGTCGTCAGTGGCGTGCCCCTGGACGAAGCGGGCCTGAAGACGCTGGCGGGCGAACTGAAGAAGGCCTGCGGTTCGGGCGGCACGCTGCGCGGCGGCGTGATCGAGATCCAGGGCGAACACCGCGATCGCCTGGTGACGCTGCTGCAGGCGCGCGGCTGGATCGTCAAGCGGTCGGGGGGTTGACCGCCGCAGGCCCCCGCCCGAGTACGTCCCTCAGTTTTGCCGCCAGATCCTGGCTCGAAAAAGGCTTCTGCAGGAAATGGATGCCTTCCTCGAGCACGCCGAGATGGGCGATCACGTTGTTGGTATAGCCCGACATGTACAGACAGGGGAGTCCGGGAAGGTGCCGCTGCAACCCGGCGTACAGATCCCTGCCGCTGAGCTGGGGCATGATGACGTCGGTCAGCAGCAGGTCGACCTTCAGGCCGCGGTCGCGGACCATGGCCAGGGCTTCGGTGGGATCCTGCGTGGAGACCACCCGGTAGCCCAGCTTCTTGAGGATGTGCCGGCTGAGTTCCAGCAGGGCCGGCTCGTCCTCGACCAGCAGGATGGTCTCCGAGCCCGGGAGCATCCCGCGGGCTTCCGGTGATGACGAAGCGGCATCCGCTTCGCCCACGGCGGTGCGCAGATAGACACGCACGGTGGTGCCCTGTCCCGGCTCGCTGTAGATGTTGATGAAGCCGTCGTTCTGCTTGACGATGCCGAACACGGTGGCCAGTCCGAGGCCGGTTCCCTTGTCGCGATCCTTGGTCGTGAAAAAAGGTTCGAAGGCCTGGGCCAGCGTCTCGCGGTCCATGCCCGAGCCGTTGTCGCTGACGGCCAGCATCTCGTAGCTGCCCGGCTGTGCCCCGGGATGTGCGGCGCAGTATTCCTCGTCGAATTCGGCATGCGACGATTCGATCGTGATGCAGCCGACCCCTGGGATGGCGTCGCGCGAATTGACCACCAGGTTGGCCAGGATCTGGGCCACCTGTGAGGTGTCCATGAGGACAGGGTGCTTGCCGGCGCCCGGCTGCCATCGCAGTTCGATGTCCTCGCCGATCATGCGTTCGAGCATCTTGAGCAGGTCGAAAACGCATTCGTTCAGGTCCAGCAGTTCGGGCTTGATGATCTGCTTGCGGGCGAATCCCAGCAATTGGCGGGTGAGGTCGGCCGAGCGCGCGGCCGCCTTGCGGATCTGCACCAGGTCGTGCTGGTGGGCGTCACCCGGTTTCATGTCGTCGAGCAGGATGTCGGAATAGCCCAGGATGGTCTGGAGCATGTTGTTGAAGTCGTGCGCGATGCCGCCGGCCAGCCGCCCGACCGCCTCCATCTTCTGGGCCTGGAACAGACGCTGCTCGAGGTCCTTGCGCGCGGCGATGTCGCGGGCGAAGACGATGGCGCCGTCCCGCCCCTCGAACACCACGGGCACCGCGGAGACTTCCACCGTGACCTCGGTGCCGTCCAGCCTCAGGATGGTCTCTTCCAGCGGCGGTGCCGCGCGCTTGTCGACGTTCAACTGCCTGATCCGCTGGAGGATGCCCTCGCGATGCGCAGGGTGGAAGCGATCGAGCACCTCGGTTCCCAGCAGCTGCTCGGGCGATGTCGCGCCGAACTGCGCGAGAGCCATCGCGTTCAGGTAGACGAAGCAGCCGCCGCTCTGGACGAAGATGGCGTCGGGCGCGCCCTCGACCAGGGCCCGGAAACGTTCCTCGTTCTCGCGAAGCCGGACTTCGGACGCCTTGCGCGCACTGATGTCCTCGACACCGGAGAAAATGCCGATGACCCGGCCCGAAGCGTCGAGCAGCGGAGCCACGGCCATGCTGACATCGCAGAGGGTGCCGTCGCGGCGCCGGCGCACCAGTTCCAGTCCGGTGAAGGTCTCTCCCTGGAGGACCCGTCGCCGAAGGCTGGCGTATTCGTCCCCCGGCCCCGGCGGAATGATCGGCAGGGGCTGGCCCACGATCTCGGCGGCGCTCCAGCCGAACAGCCGTTCGGCGGACTCGTTCCAGCTGAGCACCCGTCCCTCGGTGTCCGTGCTGTAGAGGGCGATGGGCGAGCAGGCGATCATGGCGCGCTGCCGGGCCTGTGCTTCCCTCAATTCCGCTTCCGCGACGCCGGTGCGCTCCGCCTGCAGGAACAATTTGGCCACCAGCACGAATCCCAGCGGGTACAGGACCAGGACCGCGGGTCCGATCCTCTGGATCACCTGCCAGCCCCGGCCTTCCGGCAGCAGAAGCTGCAGAGCCAGCATGAAGACGTGGACGAGCAGCCCGACGACCCACAGGCGGAGCGCGCTCAGCCAGCGTTCATCCTTCCGGCGAAGGAAATGCAGCAGCGAGCCCAGGGCGGCGGCTTCGATGACGACGAGCACGCCGGGCAGGGCGCCGGGCCCCCCGAGCAGGAGGCGGTAGGAGCCGCACATCAGGGCGGCCACCGCGGCGGCCAGCGGACCGCCGAACAGGCCGGCCAGAGTCAGCACGATGGAGCGCCCGTCGTAGATGACGCCCGGCGCGAAGGCCAGGGGGGTCATCATGCCGGCGACCCCGGCGACGCCGTAGGCCAATCCAGCGGCAAGCTGGAAGGGCACGGTTCTGCGCGTCCACTGCCGGGCCATCATCTGCAGGCCCACGGCCAGGGCGATCAGCACCGCCACGTTCTGGAGGAGTTCGACGACCATGGTGCGGAAGCTCCCGGGGCCATGGGTCAGGATCGCCACTGCGACGCCGCAATCGACCAGCTTCCTGCGAGGGCAAGCCAAGTTGATGTGGACCAGCCAAGAGTACGGTATCTCCGCGCGAGTTCAAGGGTGATCACGCGCGGCGTGGTGCGCCGATCATCGGCGATCCCGGTCCCGCGCGCCGGGTCCGGGCCGGTGCCCGGATTGACCCCGGTCCCGCGCGCGTGTCATCATCCGCATCCTTGACGAACCCGGGAGCGACGGACGGTGCGATGATGACAATGAAAGGGATTATCACCATCGCATTCGAAACCGCACATTCGAAACCGCACAGTTCATTGCGGACTTCACGTCCGCAGCGCCGGGCGGCCCGGCCCGATCCGTACTCTTCTTCGTCGCCGGAGCCTACGCGACCGTATAGCTCTCCGCGTAGATCACCCGCTGCGCGATCCGGTCGTGCAGCGTCGCGCGGTTCAGCGGCTCGTGCTTGGCCAACCGCCGCATGCCGGCCATCATCACGCGCAGTTCGTCGCCCTCGCAGGCGGCGCCCAGCACGTTGCGGCCCAGGGTGGCCACCTTCTCCATGGCGTCGTGCGTGTACAGGCGCACCATGTCGGCCATCGGCTCGGCCGCATCCTGGCCTGAAGCGGCGGCCTTCTTCTGCGCGCGCAGCAGTCCGCTCTCGCAGGCGTAGGTCTCGATGACGATGTCGGCGATGTCCGCGAGCACGCCCTGCTGGTCCTTCAGGCCCATACCGTACTTCTGGGCCGCGAGGCCCAGGGTGGCCAGGACGACCTTCTTCATGTTCGCCACGTGCTGCGCCTCGGCTTCCAGGAAGCCCGGCTCGTGCGGCTCGACGAACGAGGGCATGCCCATCAGCTCGTCGGCCACGGTCTTGGCGGCGCCGAAGAAGGCCAGTTCGCCCTTCAGCGCCTTCTTCATGATCATGCCAGGCACCAGCATGCGGTTGATCTCGTTGGTGCCCTCGAAGATGCGGTTGATGCGCTCGTCGCGGTAGTGCTGCTCCAGCCGGTACTCGCTGCAGTAGCCGTAGCCGCCCAGCATCTGCACGCCCTCCTCGGTCGCCAGGGCGAGGGCTTCGGAGGAGAAGACCTTGATCATCGAGCACTCGATCGAGAACTCCTCGACCTGCTTGATGCCCTGCAGGTCATAGTCGGCGGCGCTCTTGTCCAGCGTGGCGATGGCGCCGTCCAGCAGCCCGGCCGTGCGGTAGACCATCGACTCGGCCACGAAGCCGCGCGCCATCACGTCGGCGATCTTGCGGCGGATCAGTCCGAAGCTGCACAGCGGCTGCCCGAACTGGTGGCGCTGCTTCGTGTACGGCACGGCGTCGCGCAGTGTCATCTTCAGGCCGCCGAGCGTGCTGGCGCCCAGCTTGAAACGGCCCACGTTCAGGATGTTGAAGGCGATGTGGTGGCCCTTGCCGATCTCGCCCAGCACGTTGCCCACGGGCACCATCACGTTCTCGAGGATGATGGCGCAGGTGCTCGACCCCTTGATGCCCATCTTGTGCTCTTCGGGCCCGATGGTCACGCCGGGCGCCTTCAGGTCGACGATGAAGCAGGTGAACTTCTGGCCGTCGATCTTGGCGAACAGGATGCAGATGTCGGCGTAGGCGGCGTTGGTGATGAACTGCTTGGCGCCGTTCAGGACATAGTGGGCGCCGTCGGGCGTCAGCACGGCGGTGGTGGCCGCGGCCAGGGCGTCGGAGCCGCTCCCGGTCTCGGTCAGCGCGTAGCAGCTGAGAAGTTCGCCGGTGGCCAGGCGCGGCAGGTATTCCTGCTTCTGCGCCGGCGTGCCGTAGTAGACGATGGGCAGCGTGCCGATGCCGGACTGCGCGCCGTGCGTGACGGCGAAGCTGCCGCCCCAGGCGACGCCCTCGGAAACCAGCATGACCGTGGCCTTGTCCGAGCCCATGCCGCCGTAGGCCTCGGGGATGTCGGCCATCAGCAGACCCAGGGGACCGGCGGCCTTCAGCAGGCCGCGGCCGAGGCTGGTGTTGCCGTTCTTCTCGAGGTCCTCGCGTACGGGCACGATATGGCGTTCGACGAAGTCGGCCACCGTGGCGATGAACATGCGCTGGTTGTCGTTGAAGTCCTCGGGCGTGAAGATGTCCGCCGGCGCCGTCTCGCGCAGGAGAAATTCGCCGCCGGTGGGGTAGGTCCTGTCCTTCATTTCGGCATCTCCTTGTCGGTCCGGCGCTTGCCGGCCCGGGTGGCGGACGAGGCTCAGATGGCTTCGAAGATCCCGGCGGCGCCCATGCCGGTGCCGATGCACATCGTGACCAGGGCATAGCGGCCGTTCCGGCGCTTCAGTTCGTGCAGGGCCGTGGCCAGCAGTTTGGCCCCGGTGCAGCCCAGCGGGTGGCCCAGCGCGATGGCGCCGCCGTTGGCGTTCAGGCGCGGGTCGTCCGGCGCCAGACCCAGGGCGCGGCACACGGCCAGACTCTGGGCGGCGAAGGCCTCGTTCAGTTCGATGACGTCCATCTGCCCGAGCGTCAGGCCGGCCCGGGCCAGCGCGCGCGGCACCGCTTCGACCGGGCCGATGCCCATCAGGTCGGGAGCCACGCCGGCCACCGCGTAGCCGACGAAGCGGGCCAGCGGCGTGGCGCCGATCCTGGCCGCGAATTCGGGCGTGCCCAGCAGCGCGGCCGCGGCGCCGTCGCTCATCTGGCTGCTGTTGCCGGCGGTGACGGTGCCGCCGACCTTGAAGGCCGGCTTCAGTTTCGCCAGCGCCTCGACGGTGGTGTCGGCGCGGGGGCCCTCGTCGACCGTGAACGCGACGTCGTGCTGCGTCGGGCGACCCTTCGCGTCGCGGCCGGGCAGCGCGGCCATCACCGGCACGATTTCGTCGGCGAAGCGTCCGGCCGCGATCGCCGCGATCGCCTTGCGGTGGCTGTGGAAGGCGAATTCGTCCTGCTGCTCGCGGGTGATGCCGTCGCGCACCACCAGGTTCTCGGCGGTGATGCCCATGTTGGTCAGGTACTCGGGGTGCTCGCGCGCCATGGCGGGGCTGGGCAGGTAGCGCAAACCTCCCATCGGCACCATGGTCATGGTCTCGACGCCGCCGGCGATCACGGCCTCGGACTGGCCGCAGGCGATCTTCAGCGCCGCGTAGTTGACCGTCTCGAGTCCCGACGAACAGAACCGGTTGATGGTCATGCCGGGCACCGACACCGGCAGTCCGGCCATCAGCGCGATGTTGCGGCCGACGTTCATGCCCTGCTCGCCCTCGGGCATGGCGCAGCCCATGATCACGTCGCCCAGCAATTCCGGATCGAGATCCGGGTATTGCGCGACCAGCTGTCTCACCACGGCGGCGCCCAGATCGTCGGGACGCGTGTGGCGCAGGGTTCCCTTGAGCGCGCGGCCGACCGCGGTGCGGCGCGCGGAGATGACGACGACTTCCTTCATCGATGCCCTCCAGTTGAGCCGGACCTCTAGTTCCGCAGCGGCTTGCCGGTCTTCATCAGGCTTTCCATGCGCGCGAGCGACTTGGGCTCGCTGATCAGGCGCATGAAGGCCTCGCGTTCCAGCGTGAGCATCTCCTGCTCGGTGATGGTCGAACCCGGCGGCACATTGCCGCCGCTGAGCACGCCGGCCAGGGCCAGGCCCAGCTTGCGGTCGTGCGCGGTGGCGAAGCCGCCCTGTTCCATGTTGTAGAGCACGGACTCGGCCAGCGCGATGCCGGCCGTTCCCATCACGGGGATGGCCAGACGCTCGGCCGGCGGCTCGAAACCGCTGCGCGCCATGGCCAGCGCCAGGTCCTTGGCGTCGGCCGCCACGTGTTCGCGGTGCATCGACCAGGTGTCGCCCGGCCGCAGGAAGCCCAGCTCGCGGCCCTCTTCGGCGCTGGTGGCCACCTTGGCGGTGCCGATCGTCTCGAAGGTGCGCCGGAAGGCGGGCTGCAGGTCGCGCGGGTCGGTCTGCCGGGCGAGGTTGCGCAGGTAGAGCCGCAGGCAGCCGCCGCCGGCCGGTACCACGCCGGCGCCGAGTTCGACCAGGCCGATGTAGGTTTCGGCCGCGGCGCGGACGGCGTTGCCGGCCATCGTGATCTCGCAGCCGCCGCCCAGGGCCAGACCCGCCGGTCCGGTGACCACCGGCACGCCGCAGTGCTCGAGCCGTCCGCACGCGGACTGGAAGGCGCGGACGATCAGGTCGATGTCCTCCCAGTTGCCCTCGGCGGCCTCCATCATCAGCATCATCAGGTTGGCGCCGGCCGAGAAGTTCTCGGCCGGGTTGGTCACGACCAGTGCCAGCCAGTTCTTCTCCGCCTCGGTGCAGGCGGTCATGACCATGTTGAGATGGTCCTGTCCGATGGCGTTCATCTTCGAGTGGAATTCCAGGCCCAGGACGCCGTCGCCCAGGTCCAGAAGGCTGGCGCCGGGGTTGCGGCGCACCTCGCGGCCGGCGCGGCGCAGCACATCGAAGTCGAAGATGCGCTCGTCTCCCGGCACGGGCGCCGACACGCCGATCACGGCCGTGGGGCTGTGGCGCCGGCCGTCCACCTCGCGGTAGAGGCTGTCGGCGCCGCTGTCGTAGAGCGCGTCGATCCAGGCGGGCAGCGGCAGCCTGTCGGCCCGCATCCGCTCGGTCACGGCGCGGAAACCCAGGGCGTCCCAGGTCTCGAACGGACCCAGCTTCCAGTTGAAGCCCCAGCACACGGCCTGGTCGATCTGCGCGGCGCTGTCGCAGATCCCGCCGACGCGCATGGCGCTGTAGGAGAAGCTGGCGGCCAGCATGCGCCAGATGGCCTGACCGGCGCGGCCCTGGCTGGACGCGAGCTGGCGCAGGCGGGCGGACAGGTCCTCGATCGGGCGCGCGGCTTCGATCTCGGGGAATTTTCCCTTCACCTGTTCGCGGTATTCGAGGGTCTGCAGGTCCAGCGCCAGCAGCTTCTTCTGCGGTTCCTTCAGCATGCGGAAGAAGCCGCCGCCGCTCTTGCGGCCGAGCAGGCCGCGATCGACCATGCGGCGCACGAAGTCGGGGGCCTTGAAGGTCTCGCGCGCCTCGTCGTCGGGGATGAGCGGGTAGATGTTGTCCGCCACGTGCAGGAACGTGTCCAGGCCCACCAAGTCGGCCAGCTGGAAGGTGGCGGTCTTCGGGCGGCCGATGGCCGGCCCGGTCAGGGCGTCGACCTCTTCGATCGTCAGCCCCAGGTCCTGCATCACCGCGAAGGTGGCCATCATCGCGTGGACGCCGACCCGGTTGGCAATGAAGTTCGGCGTGTCGCGGGCGATGACCACGCCCTTGCCCAGACGGTCGCGCGCGAAGGCGCAGACATCGTCCAGCACCCCGGGGTCGGTGTCGCCGGTGGGGATGACCTCGAACAGCTTCATGTAGCGCGGCGGATTGAAGAAGTGCGTGCCCAGGAAGCGAGGGCGCATGTCCGCGGGCAGAGCCTCGGCCATGGCGGCCAGCGAGAGGCCCGACGTGTTGCTGGTCAGCAGCGCGTCCGACCGCAGGTGGGGCGCCACCGAAGCCAGCACCTTCAGTTTGACCGCCAGGTCCTCCTTCACCACTTCGATGACCCAGTCGGCCTCGCGCAGGCGCGGCAGGTCATCTTCGAGATTGCCGGTGGCGATCAGTGCCATGCGCTCGCTGCTCAGCAGCGGGGAGGGGCGGCTCTTCTGCATGGCGGCCACCGCTTCGGCGGCCAGGCGCCCGCGGACCTTCGGGTCGGTCAGGGCCAGCCCGGCGGCCTTCTCCGCGGCGTTCAGTTCGCGGGGAACGATGTCCAGCACCAGCGAGCGGACGCCGGCGTTGGCGAAGTGGGCGGCGATGGCGCTGCCCATGACGCCCGAGCCGAGCACGGCGACGTTTCTGATCTGCCTGCGCATGGTCCAGCCTTTCCGGCGGCAGTTTCATTCCGGCGGCCCCGGCCGCCAGGTGTTCAATGAGCGATGTGTTCATCGATGAGTGGTCATTAATGAATGACCATTCATCAACACCGTGACTCTAGCAATGGTTCCGGCGGCTGTCAACAGGCGGCGGTCGCCGTTTTCATTTGTCTGGCGCACCCGTCGTGCTAGAATGTTGCTCCGAATCGGGTTCACGACCGCGGCGGCGGGGTCCGCCCCGTCACATCACTGAATGGGTGTTCAGCAGCAATGCCTCGCCAGGCCACCGGTCGCAAGAAGGAAGCCATCCTCGACGCCGCGGTCGTGGAGATTGCCAGCCATGGCTACCACGGCACCACGGTGGCGATGATCGCCCGCCGCGCGGGGGTGGCCGACGGCACCATCTATCTGTACTTCGCGGGCAAGGAAGAGATCCTGGTCTCGCTGTTCGACCGCGCCATGGACCGTTTCACCGAGCGGGGCACGGACGAACTGGCCGGACTGGACGATCCGGTCGCGCGCCTGATGCGCATCATCGATCTGCATCTCGAACTGGTGGGCGGCGACCGCGATCTGGCCATCATCACCCAGGTCGAACTGCGCCACAGTCTCCACTTCCTGGACCAGCTCTCGCGCGCCAGGGTCGGCGGGTATCTGCAGGCGATCGCCGGGGTCATCGCCGAAGGTCAGGCGGCCGGCGTCTGGCGCCGCGACCTCGAGCCGATGTTCCTGGCCAAGGCCGTCTTCGGCGTGCTCGACGAGATGGCCACCGACTGGGTGCTCTCGCGCCGCAACACCCGCCTGGCCGCGCGCGGCGACGCGGTGACCCGCTTCGTGATGGGCGCGCTGCGCCCGACCGCCTGACCATTCGATCCCACCATTTCGAACGGCCCCGTCCTCTCTGCCGGACGCGCCGGCTTCCATGGCACGCGAATTGAGATTCAGGACTGTTCCGGGGCGCCAACTGCCACCGGACCCGCACCGCCCGTCACAGGGGTCGAAGTCCCCTAAGTGCGGGCAGGACCAAGCCAAGGAGCGCCGCCGTGCGGTTTCAGCGACATTCGACCAGCCTCGCGACCCTGGGTCGAGTCGGGGCGGTATTGACAGTTTTCTGGGCAGGGCTGGCCCTGGCCGGACCTCTCACGCAGCTGCAGGTGCTGCTGCCGGGCGAGACGGCGGCCCCGGGTTCGCCCGGAGGCAAGACCGGCAGTCCCCATGCCCAGGTGACGGGCGTTCCGTTCACCGTCGTGGTGCGCGCCTGCGACGCCGACTGGAACACGGTGGGCTCGGCCAGCGACGTGGTGCGGCTGACCAGCACCGCCGGTTCGGCCGTGCTGCCGGCGCCATCGGTGCTCATCGGCGGCCAGGCCTCGTTCGAGGTCCTGCTGCCGACGGCCGGGACCTCGCGGTTCACGGCCCAGGACCAGACCAACCTGCTGATCCCGCTCGGCAGTTCGGCCAACCTGACGGCGGTCGCCCTGCTCGGCTTCCGCTTCCAGGACATCGCGCCGCATGAGCGCCAGGCCGGATCAGCCTTCGTCACGTCGCTGACCGCGATCGACGGCAGCGGCAACGTCGTGCTGGGCTACCACGGCCCGGTGCAGCTGCAGCAGTTGACCAGCCTCGGGCTGGGCCGCGTCGAACCGTCGGTCATCCAGTTGGCCAGCGGCGTCTGGAGCGGCAATCTGACGGTGTTCCGCGCCGACGAAACGAATCCGCAGCTCGGCAACGTGCGGCTGCACGCGCATCTGCCCGGCGACCCGGGGCGCAGCGGCACCTGCGATCCGTTCGTCGTGCATCCGGGGCCGCTGCGGCGCCTGCAGCTGCTGGCTCCCGGCATGACCGCGCATCCGGGCAGCGTCACGGGCTACGACGGCGCGCCGGCCGGACAGGCAGCAACGACGCCTTTCACGGTTTCGGTGCAGGCGGCGGATGACTACTGGAACCCTGTGCCTGCGGACCACGATGTGAATCTGGTTTCGAGCGACAGCTGGGCCACCACGCCGTTGACGATGACGCTGGCGGCGGGCTTCGCGCAGACGAACGTCGCGCTGGCCACCACCGGCGGCCAGACGTTGACCGTCTACGATCTGGACGACGCCGGGGTGACCGCCATGGTCACGCCGGCGATCAGCGTGACCGCGGCCGCGGCCAGCCACTTCCGGTTCTCGACCCTGCCGTCCCCGGTGACGGCCGGTCAGGCCATCGCCGTGACGATCCGCGCCGTCGATGCCGGCGGCTCGACCATCCCCACCTTCGACGGCAATGCGCGCCTGTTCGCGACCAGCGGGCCGGGCACGATCGCGCCGGAGTCCGCGACGTTCATCGACGGCGTCTGGACGGGCGAGATCACGTTCTTCGGCGCGGGCGCGGACATCATCGTGACCGGCCAGGACTACGCGACGCCGCCGCATCAGGGTTCGAGCGACGCGGTGACGGTGACGCCGGGCGCGTGGACCGGTTTGCAGGTGCTGCTGCCCGGACAGTCGCCGCTGCCGGGCACGGAAGCCGGCGCGAACGGCACGCCCGAGTGGCAGAACGCGGGGCAGCCGCTGCCGGTGACGGTGCGCGCGGTCGACGACTGGTTCAATCAGGTGCCGGACGTCGCGGCGACGCTGCAGCTGTCGGGCAGCGATCCGAGTCTGGGCGTCGCGGGTCCGACGGCGCTGGCCGGCGGCGCCGCTTCGATCACGATCACGCCGTATCTGGCCGGCGAACAGTCCGTCACCGCCGCCGTGCCCGCGGCGCCGTGGGTGGCGCCGGGGCAAAGCGCGGACTTCGGCGTTTCGGCGGGCCCGTACACGAAGCTGCTGCTGACGGTGCCGGGGCAGTCGACGCTGCCGGGCGCGGCGGACGGCCGGTCCGGCGCGGCCGGCGACCAGTCCATCACCTATTCGTTCCCGGCAACCGTGCAGGCGACCGACGACTGGTTCAATCCGCTGCCGCACGCAACGGATCAGATCCGGTTGACCTGCACCGATCCGCAGGCGCAGATCGACGGCCCGCTGTCGATGCACGCGGGGTCGGCGACCTTCACCGTGCGCCTGGCGACCGGCGGCTACCAGATGCTGACCGCGGCCAACCTGTCGCAGCCGGCCATGAGCGCCAGCAGCACGCAGGTGCGCGCCATCTCCAGCGGCCTGCACCTGGTGGCGACCATTGCCCAGGAGGCGATCCAGGCCGGGGCGCCGTTCACACTGGAAGTCAGCGCCCTGAACGACGCCGGCAGCGTGATCCAGGAACTCAATGCCCAGGTGACCGTGGCCGTGCGCGGCGCGCAGGACCAGGTTCCCGGGCGCGGTGCGCTCAGCGTCACGACGTTCCAGCTGCTGCAGGGACGGCGCACGCTCAACCTTTCCTACACGTACGCCGAGGACATCGTCCTTCATCTGAGCGACGACGCGGGCTCGACGCCGGCGGTGACCGGCGCCCTGCGGGTGATGCCCGGCGATCCGGCCGTGCTGACCCTGACCGGCGATCCGCACTGGGTGCGGCCGGGCCGCACGGTCGACCTGACCGCGCACCTGACCGACGCCTGGGGCAACGGCATTCCGCAGCACAGCCTGACCTTCATCGTGGCCGAGGCCGACAGCGGCGCTCTGGCGCCGGGCCTGGACAAGGCCGTGTCGGTGGCCACGGGGCAGACCGGCAGCGCGACGGCGCAGTACCTGGCGCCGGACTTCGCGCAGGAATTCACCGTGACGGTGGCCAGCGGCGGCCTGAGCGCCGGCTGGGACATCGCCACCGCCGAGATCAACCCCGAGGCCGGGGCCGGCTATCTGACGAACTATCCCAACCCGTTCCATCCCGGCGACGGTCCGACGACCATCGCCTGGGTACTGGACGCGCCGTCGGAAGTGCGGCTGCGCATCTACAGCGTGAGCGGCGGGCTGGTCCTGGACCGGCGCTTCGGCGCCGGCGAGCCGGGCGGACAGGCCGGCGAGAACTCGTTCGACTGGGACGGTATCAACGGCGACGGCAAAGAGGTCGCCAGCGGCGGCTACGTGCTGCGCGTCGAAGCGCAGGGCAGCGGATCCACCGAACACGTGATGCGCCGCAAAATCGGCGTGGTCTGGTAGGCCGGAGGCACCATGAACACGAAGTCATATACATCGATCCGCCTGTTGGGCGCGGCGCTGCTGGCGCTGTCGCTGGCGACGGCGCGGTACGCGACGGCGGCCGACGGCGGCGAAGGCCTTCCCGGCGAATGGCTCAACCGACACGCCAGCGCGCGCGCGGCGGCGCTCGGCGGGGCGCGCGTGGCCCTGGCCGACGAACCGCTTTCGGCGCTGGTCAATCCGGCGGCCGCGGCCTGGATGGAGCGGGGCGCCGTGCAGGTGAACACGACCCGGCTGTTCGAGGACACCGCGGTCAACAGTTTCGGCGTGGCCCTGCCGGCCAGCGGCCGGCCGTCGCTGGCGTTCAACGTGCTGAGCCTGGGCTCGGGCGATTTCGAACGCACCGGCGCGAACTCCGACGAGGTGCTCGGCACCTTCGACGAAGGCAACCTGGCGGTCGGGCTGGCCGTGGCCCATCCGCTGTCGGCCCGTCTGGCCGCCGGCGTGCAGGTCAAGCTGGCGCGCCAGTCGCTGGAGGAGTTCAACGGTTCGGGCATCGGCTTCGACGTCGGTCTGCTGGGGCGGCTGCCCCGCGGTGTGCAGGTCGGGGTCTCGGCCCTGAATCTGGGCGGCCCCACCATCGCCATGCGGATGCGCGACGAGACCTACCTGCGCGAACTGCGCGGGGGCGTGGCGGTGCCCGTCTCCGGCGGCTCCGGCCTGCTGGCGCTCGATGCCGTGCAGCGCGACGGCGCCGATCCGCAGTTGCACGCGGGGGGCCGCTTCCGGCTGCAGTCGCTGGAATTGAGCCTGGGCTACGACATCGACAATTTCGCCGCCGGGTTCAGCTACAGCCTGCCGAACGGGCTGCAGCTGGATTACGCGATGAGCGACCACGACCTGGGCATGGTGCACCGCGTGGGGTTGACCTGGCGCTTCGGCGGCTTCAGCGCCGAGGCCGAAGCGACCCCCGCCGTGTTCTCGCCGACCGGGAGCGAGCCTGTCACGCGCTTCGCCCTGAAGGCGCGCACGCGCGCCGAGGCCTCCGCCTGGCAGCTGGAGATCGTCGACGGCTCGGGTCTGGTCGTGCGGTCGTACGCCGGCCAGGGTCCGCCGCCGGCGGACATCGTCTGGGACGGCAAGGACACCGCCGGCCGGCCGCTGCCGGACGGAACCTACAACTACCGGCTGCGCGTCAGCGAGCGCGGGGGCACATCGCTGCAGACGCAGCCGGGCACCGTCGAGATCAGCAGCGGCGGTCCTCGCGGCTCCATCGAGGTGGCGCCATGACGGGCCGCCGGTGGCGCCTCGCGGGGAGCGGGCTTTTGCGGCCGCGGCTGGCGACGCTGACGCTGCTGGCCGTGGGCGCGGGCGCGTGGAATGCCGCCGCCACCGAACCGCCGGCGGCAGCGGTGTCCGTGGCGCCGCCCGGCGTGCGCTACGAGGCCGCCGCGCGCGCGGCCGCGGCCGGTGATACGGCACCGGCACGCCTGTTGTCCGCCGCCCTGAACGACGACGATCTGAACGATCTGGCGCCGGGAGCGTCGCTGCTGCTGCGCGGAAGCGTGGCCGACCTGCTGGGTGACCACCGGGGAGCCGCGAAGCTGTTCCAGCAGAGCGCGGATAAGGGTCAGGACGCGGATCAGCGAGAGGCCGCTTCCTATCTCGCCGCGCAGGCGCTCGAATCCGCCGGCGACGACGAAGCCGCGCGCAGGGCCTGGACGCGTTGGCGCGAAGACCATCCGAACGGAAGGCTGGCGACCGAAGCTGGACTCCGGTTGGCGTGGCTGCAGCTCCGCGCGGGCGTGAACGACCAGGCCGCCGCCACGGTGACGGCGCTGGCCGAAGCGCATCCCTGGCTGCGGACCGATCCGGCCTGGCGGCGCGCGCAGGCGATGGTCGACTGCGTGCAGGGCCGTCCCGCCGAGGCTCTGGCCCAACTGGGAGACGCGCCGCAGGGTGCGGTTCCGCTCTACCTGAAAGGGTTGTGCGAAGCGGCTCTGGGCGATCCGCTGGCGGCCGCCGCCGCGTTCCAGGACGTGGCCGCGCGCTATCCGCACTCGCCGTTGCGCGACCCGGCGCTGTTCGCCAAGGCGAACACGTTCCTGGCCGGCGGCGCCTGGCGAAGCGCGGCCGAGGATTTCGCGATCGTGGCCGCTCGCACCACCGACGCCGAACTGGCCGCGGAGGCGACCATACGCCAGGCCGTGGCCCGGCATCTGGACGGCGCGTCGCCGACGGCGGTGGCGCTGCTGCGCGACCTGACTTCCCGCTTGCGCGGCACCGAGGTGGCCGCGCGCGCGCAGTTCCTGCTGGGCGACGTGCTGGCGGCCGTCGGCGATCATGCCGGCGCCATCGTCGCCCTCAATGAGGTCCTGGGCGTCTACTACGACCGCGACGTGGCCGCGGGCGCGCAGTACCGCATCGCGCGGAGCTACGCGGCGCTTGGACAGGTGGATGACGCGACAGCGGCCTGCCAGGCCGTCGTCACCGGCTATCCGCTGTCGCCGCAGGCGCCGGCAGCGGCCTACCTGGCCGGCTGCGGGCTGCTCGAGAACAACCGTGCGCCGGAGGCGGCCGCGTACTTCCAGCTGGTGCTGGACCGCTACGCGCAACACGAGGACAGCGATGGAACCATCGTCTTCGCGGCTCCGGAACACCGCGAGCTGGTCGACGCCGCGCTGTGCATGCTGCAGGTGGCCTGGCAGAGCACCGGCGATCGGGGTCGCCTGAGCGGCGCGGCGCACGCGCTGTTGCAGCGCCTGCCGCCCAGCCGCTCGCCGTGGCGGGCGTGGGCCCTGCTGATCGACGCCGACGCGCAGGCCGGACAAGGCCTATATGCCGACGCGCGCGCCAGCCTGGAGCGTCTGCAGACGGAGTTTCCCGATCACACGGCGCTGCCGGCGGCAGGACAGCTTCTGGCCTGGACGTACGCGCAGGAAGGCGATCAGGAACGGGCTGTCGCCGCGAGCGAGGCCGTGCTGGCCCGCGACACCGGCGGCGGCGACCGCGAGCTGTTCAATCAGGCGCTGCTGAACATCGCGCACGTGCGCTTCAACCAGGGACGGCACGCGGACGCGCTGCCGGCCTACGAGGAATTCCTGCGCCGCAACGCGCAGCACGCCGACCGCCAGCTGGTGCTGTACCAGGCGGGCCTGTGCTATCTGCGGCTGGACCGCGCCGGCGACGCTGCCGACCGCTGGGAAGCGGCCGTCGCGCTGGATCCGGCCAGCGATCTGGCCGAACAGGCCTGGTCGCGCGCGGGCGACCTGTACTTCCAGGCCGAGCGCTACGATGACGCCCGCCGCTGCTACGGCGGACTGCTGGCACACTTCGCCGACGGCGACGGCGCGGCGCTGGGTCGGCTGCGTCTGGCCCAGTGCGACTTCAACGCGGGCCGCGACCAGGAGGCCATCACGGGATTCGGGCAGCTGATCGAGAGCAATCCGCGCTCGCCGCTGCGGGCGGACGCCGAGCACGGCATCGAGCAGTCGCTCTACCGGCTGGGTCAGGCCGACAACGGCATCGAGCAGTTGACCGACCTGGTCGAGCACCACCCCGACAGCCCGTTCGCCGCCGACGCGCAGTTCCGCATCGCCAGCCGGCTCTACGAGAACCGCCAGTTCGAGCAGGCCGCCGACGAGTTCCGCCGCGTGGTCAGCCGTTGGCCCGGCTACTCGGCGGCGGACCGCGCGCAGTACCTGATGGCCGAATCGTATGCCGAAGCGGGCGACGGCGAGTCCGCCCGGCAGGCCTACGAACAGTTCCTCGGCTTCTTCGGCAAGAGCGACCTCAAGGTCTCCGCCCGGTTCCGGCTGGGCATGAACCGGTTCGAGGCCGGCGCCTATCGTGATGCGGCCACGGGCTTCGCCGAAGTGGTGGCCGCGGCACCCGGCGGCGAGATGGCCAAGGCCGCGCTCTACAACCTGGCCCTGTGCCAGCGGCTGGACGGTCAGCCCGCGGCCGCGGCGACCCGTCTGCAGGAATACCGGCGCACGTACCCGGGCGACGAACGCGCCGCCGCCGTGGCCTTCCAGCTGGGCGACCTGCACGAGCAGGCGGGCCGGTTGCCGCAGGCGGTATCCGAACTGGCGGCCGCCGCCGCGGCTCCCTGCGAGGAGCCGCTGCGCACCGAGGTTCACTATCGGCTGGGCGCCTGCCGCGAGAAGCTGAACGACACGTCCGGAGCGCTGGCGGCCTACCGGCAGGCCGCGGCGTGCGCCGACCCGGACGATCCCTTCCGTTTGTCGGCGTTGGCCCGCGGCGCCGTGCTGAGCGAGGACAGCGGCGACCTGCGCGCCGCCCTGTCGGCCTACCGTGACCTGATGAAGAACGCCGCGGATCCCCAACTGGTGGCTGCGGCGACCGATCGCGCCGCGCAACTCGCGGCGGTGGTTCGCTAGCGCGGACGGGCCGGGGCCGTCCACAACGCAAGGAGTACGGATGTTCGTCGACTTCGACTGGACCGCGGCGCTCGCCCAGAGTCCGATCCTCATCGTGCTGATCCTGTGCAGCGTGGTGACGCTGGGCTTCGCGATCGAACGCCTCAACTACTACCACAAGCGGAACGGCAACACCGACACGACCATGCGCAAGGCCATGAGCGCGATCCAGGGCGGCCGCTTCGACGAGGCGATCAACCACTTCCAGGACCTGGCGCATCCGCTGGGGCCGGTGGCCATCAACACGCTGGACGGATTCCGGCGCGCGCCCGGCGAGGCCGAGGAGATCATGCACGTGATGCTCAACCAGCAGAAGCTGCTGCTGGAACGAAACACGGGCCTTCTCGGCACCATGGCTGCCGTCACGCCGCTGATCGGGCTGCTGGGTACGGTGTGGGGGATCATGCGTGCGTTCCAGGCGATGAGCGCGGCGGGATCGGCGGCGCCGGCCATCGTCGCCGGCGGCGTGGCCGAGGCCCTGGTGACCACGGCGGCGGGCCTGGTCATCGCCGTGCCTTCGGTCATGCTCTACAACCATTTCAACCGCCGGCTGGCGACGATGCTGTCGGTGGCCGAGAACCACACGCGGCTGCTGTGCGTGGCCGCGCGCGAGACGCTCGGCATCTCCACGCCCGCGCCCGACGCGGCGGCCAGGTGATGATGAAGCTGCGCCGCGGATTCGAGATGGACGAGGGCCCGCTGGCCGAGGTCAACACCACGCCGCTGATCGACGTGTCGCTGGTGCTGGTCGTGATCCTGCTGCTGGCCACGCCGCTGGCCTTCGAGTCGAGCTTCGGCGTGCGCCAGGGCGACCGGCTCGCGAAGCCGGGCGTGGTCGAGGACGTGCAGGATCGCGTCGAACTGGCGATCACCGGCGAGAATCGCGTCGAAGTGAACGGACGCTCCGTGGCCGTGGAACAGCTGGCAGGCGCCCTGCAGCCCCTGTTCGCGTCCGGCGCGAGCCGGGACGTGGCGGTGTCGTGCGCGGATCAGATCAGCCACGGCGCGTTCGTGCGGGTGCTCGACATCGCCAAACTCAATGGCGCGGCGAACATCGCCGTGGCGGAGAAGTGACATGAGACTCAGGCAGGCCCCGACGACGCCTCCCATGGCGAAGATCAACGTGACGCCGATCATCGACGTCGCGCTGGTGCTGGTGATCATCCTGCTGGTGACCGCGCCGATGATGTCGCTGTCGGACCTGCCGGTGGATCTGCCCGGCGCGCACGCCCGCGACACCGAACGACCGGACTTCATCAGCCTGACGATGGCGGCCGACGGCCGGCTGGCGCTGGACGAGGCGCCGCTCGGCGGTCTGGCCGACGTGGCGCCGCGCCTGCGCGACCGACTCGCGGCGCGCCGCGACACGAACCGCCTGGTCGTGGTGCGGGCCGACGCGTCGCTGCCGCACGCGGCGGTCAGGCGCCTGCTGGACGCCGCCCGCGAAGGCGGCGCCCTGAATCTGGGCATCGCCACCAGCCAGATCTCCGGCGGTCGGCCATGACCACGATGACGGCCATTACGCTGAACGACGACTTCCGCGCCATGCGTGCCCGCTTCCACCGCGCGCTGGCGGTGAGTGTGGGCGTGCACGCGCTGCTGGCGCTGACCTTGACGCTGCTGCACGAGGCCCGTCCGGTCGTGCCGCGCATCATCGAAGTCACCTGGCTGGAGCCGGAGGTCGAGACGGTGGTCGAGCCGATCCGTGAACCGGTCAGAACGCTGCCGGAGGAACCGCCGCCCGTCGCGGCTCCGCGTCCGCGGCCGGAACCGAAGCTCGAAGCCGAGCGGCCGCGCGTGGACGCCGCCGCTGCCGCCTCGGCGCGCCGTGAGGCGCAGCTGGCCGGGTTGAAAGCCACGCGCAATGAAGTCGCCCGCGATCTGAATGTGGCGCCGGCCTCGTCGGCGACACGCCAGTTGCTTGCGGCAGCACCCACCGGTGGCGCGGATCTGACGCGGATGGCCGCCGGGGCGATGATGCCGGTGGCTGAGAAAGGCCGGCCGGTGGCGTTGTCCCGCGGGCCGGAGGTCAAGGCGTCGGCCCTGGCGCTCAACCGCGGGCCGGCGGTGGTCGGCGGTGGCCTGCCGCTGGCGGCCGAGGCGTCTGCCGGCGGAGGCGGCTCGGTGTCGGCGCAGCCGGCCGTGGCGTCCGGGGAGTCGGGCGCCGCGCCCGGCGATATCCTGCTCGAAGGACCGGCCGCCGATCGGCCCGTCGTGGCTTCGCAGTTGCCGCAGTACCCGGACTGGGCGCGGCGACAGGCAGTCGAAGCCGCCGTGACGCTGCATTTTTCCGTGCTGCCGGACGGGCGTGTGCGTGAGGACGTGCAGGTGCTCAAGACCGGCGGCTTCCGCGATTTCGACGAACGCGCCGTGGCGGCGCTGCGCCAGTGGCGCTTCTCGGCTCTGCCCGACGGCGACGCCGGCGGGCAGTGGGGCACGATCACCTTCCGTTTCCGACTGCACGGCTGAGCCGCGCCCGACGGGGAGGACGACATGGACATCGCACTTGCTTTCCTGCGCGGACCGGTTGCTCCGGCGGCCCTTGTCCTGGGGCTGGCCGCCGCCGGCACGGCCGGCGCCCGGCCCGAAGCGTCGCCGCCGCCGCCGGCGCCCGCCGCGGCCCTGTCGCTGCCGGCGCAGGGTGGCGGTTCGCTCGGCAGCCTGACGGTCGAGGGGGCGAGCCAGGTGCGCATCCGCTTCGAGCGCCCGGCCCTGAAGATCGACCTGGATCCGCTGGCGGCGCCCGGATTGGCGAGCGCATCGACGCTGGCCATCCTGGAGCGCCGGACGCCGGACCTGGCGCTGCCGCTGCTGCGCGCCTCGGCGGATGAACGCGCGGTGCGCACGCCGCGGCCGTGGCTGACCGGCTTCGCGGTCGGCGCGTTGTCGCGCCTGCGACAGGACGTCAAGGGCGTGGCGCGCTGGCAACTGGAGATCGTCGATGCGCACGGAGCGGTGGTGAGCCAGCGTAATGGCGAAGGCGCGCTGCCGCGCGAGATTCCCTGGGATGGTCTGCGCGCCGACGGCACGCCGGCGCCCTGCGGCATCGCCTATGCGCACGTGCTCACCGCCCGCGACAAGGCCGGCAACACGCGGCGCTTCGTCGGCGAAAGCTTCGAACTGCCGGCGTACCGCGTGGAGACAGCGAACGGTCCCTGCCTGCTGTTCTCGGCCGCCCAGTGGCGCGCTGCGGACCTCGCCGGCAGCGGCGTCTCGTCCCTGCTCGTCGAGGCGGCCACCGTGCTGAACCTGCACACGGATCCCGATCGCCCGCTCGTGGTCACCGCGACCGCCGCGACGATCGACGAGGCCGGACAGATCGGCCGCGACGTGGTCGAGGCCCTGGCTCCGCTGGTCGGCGGCGGGGAGCGTCGGCTGGAACTGCAGACGCACGTATCGGCAGGCGCGCCGGAGGGCGGCACGGTGCAGGTGGCGGCGCCGGGCGCCCTGTAAACAGGTCTGATCACTCGTGTTGCGACCGGGTGGCCGCGCGGTGGCCCATCTTCGTGGTCCGCGATTGTCCTACTGCGGGAGCGCGCCGCGCATTATCTTGCCCCGGCAACCGGCCGGCGACGCCGGCCCAGCCCGGGGCGTGACACATGAGAACTGCCGACGATTCCAACCCGCAGCCCACCAGCCTGCTGCGGGACGATTTCCCCTCCGTTGATCCGGCCGCCTGGCGCCGGGAGGTCGACCGACTGTTGAAGGGTGCGCCCTACGACAAGACGATGGTCACCACCCTGCCCGAAGGCCTGCGCGTTCAACCGTTGCACACGGCGGCGGATCTGGCCGACGGCCTGTGGGGCGCGTCGCTGCCGGGGCGGGCGCCGTTCCTGCGCGGATCGCATCCGGACGCCGTCGGGCCCGTGCCCTGGCTCGTGGCGCAGGAACTGCCGACAGCCGACGCCGGCGATTTCAACCGGGCGCTGTTGCACGATCTCGAGCGCGGCCAGTCGGCGATCAACCTGCGGCTCGATGCCGCCGGCCGCCACGGGCTGGATCCGGCGACGGCGTTGCCGGAACAGGTGGGAACGGGCGGCACTTCGGTGGCCGGACTGGACGATCTGCGGCGCGCGCTGGCCGACGTGGACCTGACGGCCGCGCCGCTGCTGCTGCAGGCTGGAGCCGCGACGCTGCCATTGGCAGCCATGCTGACAGCCCTGGCGGTCGAAAACGGCGGTTCGCCGCGCGAGTGGCGCGGTGCCTGGGGCTGCGATCCGGTGGCGCTGGTTTCCGCCGGCGATAGTTCCGTCCTGACGGTCGACACGATGTTCGACCATGCCGCGCTGCTCACCTCGTGGGCCGCGGAGTCCGCACCGTCGCTGCGCACGCTTGCGGTGAGCGACGCGCCGTGGCACGAAGCCGGGGCCGACGGCGTCCTTTCGCTGGGGCTGATGCTGGCCGGCGCCGTCGGGACGCTGCGCGAAATGGAAGCGCGCGGCCTGGCGCCCGAGGCCTGCGCCCCGCGTCTGGCGTTCCACCTGAGCCTGGACACCGACTTCTTCCTGGAGATCGCGCGCCTGCGCGCGCTGCGCGTGCTGTGGTCCGATGTGTTGACGGCCTGTGGCTGTCCCGGCGCCGCGACGGCGGCCTATATCCACGCGCGCACCGGTGACCGTCTTCTCTCGAGGCTGGATCCGCATTCGAATCTGCTGCGCGCGACGACCGCCGCCATGGCGGCGGTCTGCGGCGGCGCCGACAGCCTGCATGTCACGCCCTGGGACGCGCTGATGCCGGCTCCGGGCTCCGCCGGCAGGCGCCTGGCGCGCAATCTCCAGCTCATCCTCGGCCACGAGTGCCGCTTCGGCGCTGTGGTCGATCCGGCCGGCGGCTCGTGGTACGTCGAGACGCTGACGCGCGAGGTGGGCGAGGGCGCCTGGGCGGTCATGCAGCGGATCGAAAGCGTCGGCGGCCTGCGTGCCGCGCTGACGTCGGGTCTGGTGCAGACGCTGGTGCGCGACGCGGGCGATCGCCGCGCCGCGCGTCTGGCCCGCGCTCAGGACGCGAGGGTCGGCGTCAACAAGTTCGTGGCTGCCTCGGTCGCGGAGGTCGCCGCGACCGGGACCGATCCCGGCTGGCTGGCGGAGCGACGCAAGCAGGTTGCGCCACGGCCCGCGCCGGTGGATCCGGCGGACCCGCGCGCGGATGCGGTCGCGCAGATGCGCTCGCTGATCGCCGCGGCCGGCGACGGCGCCTCGCTGGGTGCGCTGACGGCCGCGCTCGGCGCCCACGCCGCGGTTCCGGCCGCGCCGCCCTGGGAGCCGCTGCCGGCCCGTCGCGACGCCGAACCCTTCGAAGCGCTGGTGGCCCGCGTCGGCCGCCTGGGCAGGCGTTCGCCGCCATCGGCCCGCGCGCACTGCGTGTGCCTGGGCGACGCCGGCCGCACCGGCCCGCGTCTGGACTTCGCCCGCGGCAGTCTGGCGGCCGGCGGGTTCACCGTCACCGCCGGCGTCTTCCATCAGGAGGCCGCGTCCGCCGCGGCCGAGGCGCGCGCCGCCGGCGCCGCCGTCGTCATGCTGGTGGGCCTGGACGAGACCTATCCCGAACTGGGCGCGGCCGTGGCCGTGCTGCTGGCGAAGGGGCCGACACCGCCGCTGCTGATGGCCGCGGGCCGGCCGTCGGCCGCGACCGAGCCGCTGACCCTCGCCGGCGTGACCCGCTTCCTGCATCTGGGCAGCGACCTGGTGGCCGAACTGAACGGCGTCGTCGACGCTCTCGGAGGTGAGTCATGAGCCGCCTGCCCGACTTCAGCACGCTGCCCTGCCGCAAGCCCGGCCCCGACGCGGGTCCGGCCCCGGCCGGTGCGACGCCGATCGTGACCCACGAGCAGATTCCGGTCAGCCCGATCTACACCGCGGCCGACGTCGCCGGTTGCGAACATCTGGACTACCTGCCCGGCCTGGCCCCGTTCCATCGTGGCCCGTACGCGACGATGTACGTGACGCGCCCCTGGACCGTGCGCCAGTACGCCGGATTCTCGACGGCCGAAGAGAGCAACGCCTTCTACCGGCGCAATCTCGCGGCCGGCCAGATGGGGCTGTCGGTGGCCTTCGACCTGGCGACGCACCGCGGCTACGACAGCGACCATCCGCGCGTCGAAGGCGACGTCGGCAAGGCCGGCGTGGCCATCGATTCGGTCGAGGACATGAAGATCCTGTTCGACGGCATCCCCCTGGACAGGATGTCGGTGTCGATGACGATGAACGGGGCCGTGCTGCCGATCATGGCGTTCTACATCGTGGCCGGACTGGAGCAGGGCGCCACGCCCGCGCAGATGTCCGGCACGATCCAGAACGACATCCTCAAGGAGTACATGGTCCGCAACACGTACATCTACCCGCCGGCGTTCAGCATGCGGGTGATCGCGGACATCTTCGGCTACACGGCGCGCAACATGCCGAAGTTCAACAGCATCTCGATCAGCGGCTACCATATGCACGAAGCCGGCGCGACGGCCGATCTGGAACTGGCCTACACGCTGGCCGACGGCCTGGAGTACGTGCGCACCGGCCTGAAGACGGGGCTGGGCATCGACCAGTTCGCGCCGCGGCTGTCGTTCTTCTGGGGCGAGGGCGTCAACTACTTCATGGAGATCGCCAAGCTCCGGGCCGGGCGCGCGCTGTGGGCGAAGCTGATCAAGGGCTTCGGCCCGAAGGACGAGCGCTCGCTGATGCTGCGCACGCATTCGCAGACCTCCGGCTGGTCGCTGGCCGAGCAGGATCCGTTCAACAACGTCGCCCGCACCTGCGTCGAGGCGATGGCCGCCGTCCTGGGCGGTACGCAGTCGCTGCACACCAACGCGCTGGACGAGGCGATCGCGCTGCCGACCGATTTCTCGGCCCGCATCGCCCGCAACACGCAGCTCTACCTGCAGGCCGAAACGGGCATCTGCCGCAATGTCGACCCCTGGGGCGGTTCCTGGTATCTTGAAAGCCTGACCGACGCGCTCATGCGCAAGGCCTGGGCCCACATCCAGGAAGTGGAAGGGCACGGCGGCATGGCCGCGGCCATCGAACGCGGGCTGCCGAAGCTGCGCATCGAGGAAGCGGCGGCGAGGCGGCAGGCCCGGCTCGACTCCGGGCGCGACGTGATCGTGGGCGTCAACCGCTGGCGCTTGACGCATGAGGATCCGCTGGAGATCCTCGAAGTCGACAACACCGAGGTGCGCCGGCAGCAGGTGGCCCAACTGGCCGAATTGCGCCGGCGGCGCGACGGCAAAGCCGTGGAGGCCGCGCTGGCCGCCCTGGAAAAGGCCGCCGCCGACGGCACGGGCAACCTGCTGGAGCTGGCGGTCGAAGCGGCGAGGGTCCGCGCCAGCCTGGGCGAGATCTCGTCGGCGCTCGAGCGCGTGGCCGGCCGTCACCAGGCCGAGACCCGCACCATCAGCGGCGTGTACGCCGCCTCGTTCGCGAGGGAGGACGGCATCGACAGCGTGAGCGAAGTCCGGAAACTGGTCGATGCGTTCGCCGCGCACGAGGGCCGGCGCCCGCGCCTGCTGGTGGCCAAGATGGGCCAGGACGGGCACGACCGCGGTGCGAAGGTCGTGGCGACGGCGTTCGCCGACCTGGGATTCGATGTGGATGTGGGCCCGCTGTTCCAGACTCCCGCCGAGACGGCGCGGCAGGCCGTCGAGAACGATGTGCACATCGTCGGCCTGAGCAGTCTGGCCGGCGGCCACAAGACGCTGCTGCCGCAACTGGTGGGCGAACTGAAGGCGCTGGGGCGGGGCGACATCCTGGTCGTCTGCGGCGGCGTCATCCCGCAGCAGGATTACGAGTACCTGCGCGAGCAGGGTGCCGCCGCCATTTTCGGCCCCGGCACCGTGATCCCCGACGCGGCGAAGAGCCTGCTGGTCGAGATGAGCCGCCGGCTCGGGTATGCCTAGCATGAGGTACGCCTAGCATGAAGCGCGCGTCGCTCACCGCCCGGCAGTACGTGGACGGCGTGGTCGGCGGCGACCGCGCCGTGCTGGCGCGCGCCATCACCCTCATCGAGTCCAATGCCCCGGCGCACCAGCAGCTGGCGCAGGCGGTGCTGACCGAACTGCTGGCGTGCCGCGGCCAGGCGGTGCGGCTGGGCATCACCGGCGTGCCGGGCGCCGGCAAGAGCACACTCATCGAGACTCTCGGTACCTGGTTGACGGCGCGCGGCAAGCGCGTGGCCGTCACCGCCATCGACCCTTCGTCGAGCCTGACCGGCGGCAGCATCCTGGGCGACAAGACACGCATGGAGAAGCTGGCCGTCGATCCCAACGCCTTCATCCGGCCGTCGCCTTCGGGCGGCACGCTGGGCGGGGTGGCGCGCAAGACGCGCGAAACGATCGTCCTGTTCGAGGCGGCCGGCTACGACGTCATCATCGTCGAGACCGTGGGCGTGGGGCAGAGCGAGGCGCAGGTCCGCTCGATGGTCGATTTCTTCCTGCTCGTCCTGCTGGCCGGGGCCGGCGACGAACTGCAGGGTTTCAAGCGCGGGGTCATCGAACTGGCCGATGCGATCGCCATCAACAAGGCCGACGGGCCGAACGCGGCGGCGGCCGACCTGGCGCGCGCCGGTTTCGCCGGCGTGCTGCCCTACCTGCGGCCGGCCACCGAAGGCTGGCAGACGCGCGCCTTCACCTGCTCGGCGACCACGGGCGCGGGCCTGGAGGAGTTGTGGTCGGTGGTGGAGGCTTTCGAGCGCCTGACCCGTCCCGGCGGCGCCTGGCTGCGGCGACGTGGCGAGCAGGAGCGGTCCTGGGTGCGCGAACTGGTGCGCGAAGGGCTCGAGTCGCAGTTCCGCGCCCACGCCGGTGTGGCTGCCCATGTGGAAGAGCTGGAGGACGACGTCGTTTCCGGGCGGCTGCCCGCGACCACGGCGGCGCAACGGCTGCTCGATCTGTTCCGTTTGCCGCCGGCCTGATTCCCGCCTGGTGATCCCTCAGCGACCGAGCCGTGCCCGCACCCGGGCCGCCAGTGCCGGCGCCAACTCTCCGTACACCGGACTGCCGGTCAGTTCGTCCAGTTGCGGCAGCGCACCGGCTCCGTCGCCCAGCAGCAGCCGGGCCTGCGCGCCGTACCACAGGCCGCGTTCGCGCAGGGGCCGGGCGACCTGCGGCTGCGCCAGTTCGTCGAACACCACCAGCGATTCGGCGGTCTGGCCGGCCCGCAGCCGGGCAATGCCCAGATACATGCGCAGCATGGGTGCGAACAGCGGTTGGTTCGGCGGACCGCCGAGCGGGTCGGCCCGCAGCATGCGGTCGGCCCGGGCAAGCTGTTCAGCGGCCGCCGGCCAGTCCTCGTCCGTGAAGTGGGTCATGCCGAGGCCGAAGATCGCGGCCATGGCCGGGCTGCCGGCTGTGCGCATGTCCACCGCCGTGTACGGCGGCGGGTCCAGATTCACCAGATCGTCGAAGGATGCGGGCCCCCGGCCGAGGGACCACCACAGGGCAGCAACCAGCGCCAGCGCACCCAGGACCAGGCTCAGGCGCAGCGTGCCGCGGCGCCTGCGCGACGTGGGCGCGGTGGTGAAGGGTGCGCTTCCCTGGCCGTCAGCGGATTCGTGCGGGTCGTTCATCTTGGGCTCCGTGCTGGTTCGGTTGCGGTGGCGTCTGCGGACGGCGGGCGGGCAGGCGCGGTGTGTCCCGATGATGGAACGGGTGCGTCGGGTTGGCAAGTCCGTGGGCGGGCTGCCCTCGGCGGACAGCCATGGGCCGACTGCCGTGGGCGCGGGCTGCGCCATCGCATTTCCGGGGCTGGTCCGCGCGGCCGTCGCCGCCTATCATGGTGCGGTGCCGATCAAACCCCCTCGGGCGGCCGCTCCGCGCGGACGGTCGCCGGGAGCCGATATGAGCCAGGCCGGTCCGAGCGCCTCGAACGCATCCCCTTTGATCCAGGTCTTCGACACGCTGGCGTCCGCCAAGCGCGAACTGGTGCTGCAGGAAAGCGGCCGCTGCGGCGTCTACTGCTGCGGGCCGACCGTCTATGACCTGAGCCACGTCGGCAACGCGCGCGCGGCGCTGGTGCCGGACGTGATCGTGCGCTTCCTGCGGCAGCAGGGACTGCAGGTCAAATACGTGCGCAACATCACCGACATCGACGACAAGATCATCGCGCGCGGCCAGGCCGACGGCGTGCCGGCAGCCGAGGTCGCCGCCCGCTTCGCCGACGAGTACCACCGGGACATGGCGGCCCTCGGCATGCTGGAGCCCGACGTGGAACCGCGCGTGAGCGGGCACCTCGAGCCCATCATCGCGCTCATCACGACGCTGGTCGGCCGCGGCCTGGCCTACGCCGCGCAGGGCGACGTCTACTACCGCGTGGCCGCGTTCGCCGATTACGGAAAGCTGGGCAAGCGCAAGCCCGAAGAACTGCTCGAAGGCGCCGGCAGCCGGGTCGAAGTGGACACGCGCAAGGAATCGCCGCTCGATTTCGCGCTGTGGAAGGCGGCCAAGCCGGGCGAGCCCGCCTGGGACAGTCCCTGGGGCCCGGGCCGGCCGGGCTGGCACATCGAGTGCTCGGCGATGTGCGGCGCGCACCTGGGCGAGACGTTCGACATCCACTGCGGCGGGCGCGACCTGATCTTCCCGCACCACGAGAACGAGATCGCGCAGAGCCAGGGCGCCTTCGGCCCCGGCACGTTCGCGCAGTACTGGGTGCACAACGGCTTCATCGATTTCGCGGGCGAGAAGATGTCCAAGAGCCTGGGCAACTTCTTCACGACGCGCGAGGTGCTGGCGCTGCACGACGCCGAGACCGTGCGCTACTTCCTGCTGACGGTGCACTACCGCAGCGGGCTCAACTTCGACGTCAGGGTCGATTGCCCCGAGTGCGGCGCGGCGATGGGCCGCGAAGCCCAGGACCAGGGCGTGTGCCCGGCCTGCGGCGCCACGCCGGGCCCCGAGGCCCTGCGCACGCGCGTGCGATTCCCCGGTCTGGAAGAAGCGGAAGACCGCCTGGCCTACGTCTACACGACCCTGGCCGGTGCGCGGAAGCTGCTGGCCGAGGCGGGTGCGGCGTCGCCCGCGCCGGCCACATCGCCGGGCGCGCTGCTGCAGGCGTTCTGCGAGCACATGCGCAACGACTTCAACACCGGCGGCGCCCTCGGCACGCTCAGCCGTCCGTTGGCCGACATCAACGGGCTGCTGTCCGCCGGCAAGGGCGTGGACAAGGCGGCCCGGCTGGCGGCGGTGGCCGCGTTCGTGGCCGACATGGAGCAGGTGGCCGCCATTCTGGGTTGCTTCGGGGCCGAGCCCGGGGTATGGCTGCGCCGGCGGCGCGACCGCCGCGCCGCGCAGATGCGGCTGGACCTGGCGCGCGTGGAGGAACTGCTGACGGCCCGTCGCGAGGCGCGTGCGGCGAAGGACTGGGGGCGGGCCGACGCCATCCGCGACGAGATGTCCGCCCTCGGCCTGACGGTCAATGACGGCCCCGAGGGATCGACCTGGGATTTCGCCTGAGCCGCGCCCGGTTCGCCGTCAGAAGGCGGCCACCAGCTGCGCCAGCCACAGGTCCGGCTGCGCCTCGTCCAGCGCCGCGCGGTATTCCAGGCGCAGTTCGGCCGGGGCGGCGACGCCGAGCCCGAGTCCGGCGCTGACGCTTTCCAGGTCGGCGAGCCCGGTCTGCTCGTAGTCGACGTTGTCGTAGCGGCCGAACAGGTACCAGCCCGCGAAATCGCGCGTGCCCTGCGCGTACCAGCCGCGGTTCGTGAAATCGGCTTCGGCGCCGAAGTCCAGGCGGTGGCTGATGAACTCGGCCTTCACGGCCCACGGCCCCCGCTTCGCCTGAGCGTCCACGCCCACCAGCGTCATCGCCTGGTCGTCCGCGACGGTCGAGAATCCCGCCGCCGAGACTCCGCACTCCACACCCGTCATCGGCAGGGCGCTGATCCGCGCGCCCACCGATGATTCGGTCGCCAGCAGCACAGCGTCATCGGTGCCGCTCGCCAGTTCGCCGTCCATTCCGTTGGCCAGCCAGGCGCGCAGCGTGTAGCGATCCGCCTCGATGAAGAAGCCCACACCAAGTTCGTTCCAGCCCGCGTGCGTGGATGCCACGACGTCCGGCGCCGTGATCGTGCGGCGGTCCACCGACGGGCAGACGAGCCAGTCGATGCCGAACGGGATGTCGAACTTCCCGACCACGAAGCCCGAGCGCTGCCACTTCTCGTAATGGTGGCGGCAATCCGAGCCGCGGCCGGCGATCAGGAACTCGACGGTGGCAGCGCCCAGGCCGAAGGTCTGCGTGGCCGGGTCGTAGGCGATCGCCACGCAGGCGCAGCTGTTGCCCGACATGCAGGCCGAGAAGTCGAGTTCGGCCTGTCCGAGACGGAAGTCGCGCTCGCCGGGCGCGCGGTCGTCGGTCGTGAACTGGAGGTCCATGAAGCCGGTGATCTCGAAGGGGGTTTCGGCGACAGTGATGGCGCCCGCCGCGGAGGCCGTCAGCGCGCACATGCAGGTGGCGAAAACAGTCGAGAATGTCCGTCCCATCGCGATACCTCGCCCTTCGCCCGGAAACCCGTGCCCGACGGACGGCCCATGCGGGGCGGTCCGAGGTAACCGTGGATTCGTCCGGACGCGGGTTTTCTTTAATTATATAATATATTTTGAACTATGGTTATTCATGGTGATGCGAGGTTGGCAGACGGGACGGGCGGTCACGACGAGAGCCCTCAGCCACGCACGAAATAGGCCAGGGAAACGCAGATGCCGATCGCGACCACCGTCCAGCGCAGCGTGGCGGGCCGGATGCGGCCGGCAAAGCGGCCGCCGAGCGTGCCGCCCAGCAGCGCGCCGACCGCCATCACCAGGGCCACGGGCCAGACCACTTCACCGGAGAACACGAAGAACACGGCCGCCGCCACGTTGACGGCGAACGAGATGGTCTGCTTCAGCGCATTGAGCCGCGTCAGCGAATCGGACAGCGTCAGACCCAGCGCGGCCAGGACGATCACGCTCAGCCCCGCGCCGAAATAGCCGCCGTAGACCGAGGCGAGCAGGACCGGCAGCCAGGCCACGCGCTCCAGTCGCGCACCGTGGTGCTCGCCCAGGCGGCGCACCAGCCAGGCGCGGACCGGACCCTGGACGGCCAGCAGCACCGACGCGCCCAGGATCAGCCAGGGGACCAGCGCGCGGAACGACTTCTCGCCCGTCTCCAGGAGCAGCAGTCCGCCGGCCACGCCGCCGAGGGCGCCGGCCGGCAGCAGGCGCCACAGGCGACGGCCCTGCCCGCGCAGGTCCTGCCGCTGCGCCAGCGTGCCGCCGATGTAGCCGGGACAGAGCGCGACCGTGTTGGTCACGTTCGCGGCGACCGCGGGAATGCCCAGGGCGATGAGTGCGGGGAACGTGATCAGCGTGCCGCCGCCGGCCAGCGCGTTGACGGCGCCCGCGGCGACGGCGGCCAGTCCGGCCAGCAGGAGGTCCCATCCGCTGAACATGAGTCGACCCGCTCCGGGGTTCGGGGATCCGCGTGCGTGCAGGTGACGCCGGTCAGGACAGCGGCGGCACCGGTTCCGGCATCCGGCACGCCCCGAGCGCGGCGCCCGGGTCCTTCAGGCCGTGGCCGGTGACCAGCACCGCCACGCGCTCGCCCGGCCGCACCAGTCCCTGGTCCAGCGCGGCGCGCACGCCCGCCATGCCGGTCGCGCCCGAGGGCTCGGCGAACACGCCGGCCTTCGCGGCAAGTTCGACAATGGTCGTGATGATCGTCTCGTCCGGCACCGCCAGGAAGGCTCCGCCGGTCGCGGCGACGTACCGCCACGCCTTGACGCGGTTGCGGGGGATGCCGACGCTGATCGAGTCGGCGATCGTCTTCGCCTCGACCGGCGCGACGGCCGCGCGGATCGTGGCTCCGTTCATCGCGGCGTGGCCGCCGGCAGCGGCAGCCCAGGCGCGGGCCAGCGGCGCGGCGCCTGCGGCCTGCACGCCGATCACGCGCGGCACGCGGTCGGTCAGACCCAGCGCGCGCAGTTCCAGGAACGCCTTGGCCGTGGAGGAGATGATGCAGCCGTCGCCCACCGGCACGAACACGACGTCCGGCAGCGCCTCCGGGTCCGCGGTGAAGCCGTTCGTCAGGTCCCAGGCCAGTTCCAGCGCGGCGGTCTTCTTGCCTTCGACCAGCAGCGGATTGTGCGCGCAGTTGCGGCTGTACCAGTGGTGGCGTTCGATCTCGCCGAGCGACATCTCGAACGCCTGGTCGTAGGTGCCGTCGACGCGGATCACGCGCGCGCCGTGCAGGAGCAGCTGCGCCAGCTTGCCGCGCGGCGCCGCCGCCGGCACGAAGATCGTGCAGCTGAAGCCGCCGCGTGACGCCAGCACCGCGAGGCTCGCCGCCGCGTTGCCGGTCGAGGCGCAGGCCAGATGGTCCAGACCCAGCTGCCGCGCGCGCGCCATGGCCACGGCCGCGGCGCGGTCCTTCAGGCTGGCCGAAGGCAGGCCGGTGTCGTCCTTGATGACCAGCGAGGCCAGCCCCAGGTGGGCCGCCAGGCGCGGGGCCGGCAGCGGCGCCGTGCCGCCGACGGCCCACGCCGGATGGATCGCCGCCGGCATGACCGGCAGCAGGGGACCGAAGCGCCACAGGCCGCGCGCGGTGTCGCCGCCTTCGGCCCGCACCCGGGCCGCGGTATCCGGCGCCGGGTCGTACTCGGCGTCGAGGATGCCGTCGATGCCGCAATCGGCGCAGACGAAACCCTCGTAGCGGGTGTCGTACACGCGATCGCAGACCACGCACCGGCAACCCGTCCAACGCGGGTTGCCGGCGACCGGCGGCAGTTGCTGCAGAGCTTCGTTCATGCCGCTACATCGTCAGGGCCATGAGGGCCTTGGCGGTGTGCAGCCGGTTCTCGGCCTCGTCCCAGACGACCGACTGCGGCCCGTCGATGACCGCGTCGGTCACTTCCTGGCCGCGGCTGGCCGGCAGCGGGTGCATGTAGATGGCGTCTTTCGCAGCCATCGCCATGCGCTTCTCGTTGGCGATCCAGTCGGGGTATCTGCTGATGTGCTGCACGGCAGCCTGCCGGTCCGGCTCGGTCACGAGGCAGCCCCAGCTCTTCGGGTAGACGATGTGCGCGCCTTCGAAGGCGGCGTCCATGTCGTCGACCATCTCGAACTTCGTCCCGTTCGCGGCCGCGTTGGCCTGCGCCTGCGCGAGGATCTCCGGCATCAGCTTGAATTCCTTCGGATGCGCCAGCGTCACGTCCAGGCCGAAGCGCGACATCATCAGGATCGTCGACTGCGGCACCGAGATGGGGCGCACGTACGACGGGGCGTAGGTCCAGCTGACGGCGATCTTGCGGCCGCGCAGCCCGTCGGGGAACTTCTCGCGGATGGTCATCAGGTCGGCCACGGCCTGGCAGGGATGGAAGATGTCGCACTGCATGTTCAGCACCGGCACGCGGCTGAGCGCGGCCACGCTGCGGATGAAGGCGTTGCCCTTGCCCCAGTCGCAGTTGCGGATGGCGATGCCGTGGCCCATCCGGCTCAGGACGCGCGCGGTGTCCTGGGCCGTCTCGCCGTGGCTGACCTGCAGCTTTTCGGGGCTCAGGTCGTGCGCGTGTCCGCCCAGCTGGGTCATGCCGGCCTCGAACGAGTTGCGCGTGCGCGTGCTCTGCTCCCAGAACAGCATGAACAGCGTGCGGTCGCGCAGCAGCGCGTGCGGTTCGTCGCGGTAGAACTTGCGCTTGAGGTCGGAACTGGTCTCGAGCACGAGTTCCAGTTCGTCGCGGGTCCATTCCTGGGTGTCGATGAAGTGGCGTCCCTGCAGCGGCTTGCTCATGTGGTCTCTCCTTGGGTCCTGCCTGCCGGCGCCGGTCGCGCCGGCACGTCCTGAAACGTCGAACATACACCGCGCCCGCGCCTGCATGCAAACGCGATCCGCCGCGCCAGGCGCGATTCCGCCGTCGGCAAAGAGAAGCGCCCGCCCCGTGTCGGGGGCGGGCGCCGCAGGTCGTCATCCCGAAGCGATCAGCGGAAGATGGCTTTCAGCTCGCTCCAGCTGGTGCCCTCGTCGGCCACCGTGCCGCAGTCGGTCACGTGGTTGCCCAGACCGCTGAAGGTGTCGCTGGCGAAGAAAACCCAGCCCACGCAGGGATTGAACGCGTCGGTCGGATCGGTATCACCGGTGCAGATGCTGCTCAGGCGCCGCATGGTGTGGTTGACGGTGCTGCCGCCGGTGCAGGTCCAGGCCGTGATGGGGTCCTCGCCGACCCGGCCGAAACTGTCCACGACGGTGGAGCCGCCGAAGACCAGCACCAGGGCATCGTTGCCGTTGAAGTTCAGGTTGGCGTCGGTCTGGTCGGCATAGGCCAGCAGGGACGCGTCGGCCAGGCTGTAGACCAGGACGTGCGCGGCGCCGGGGGCCAGATTGATCGACGGCAGGGCGATCGAATAGGGGACCGTCGAGCCGTTCGAATACCGGAGCAGCGCGTAGGCTCCGAGGCCCACCGAATCCTCGGTGCCGTTGAAGATCTCGATGGCCCTGTTGTTGCCCGCCCCCTCGACGTACTCGCTGATCACCAGATCCGCGGTCTGGGCGAACGCGATGCCGGCTGTCGAGACAACGAGCAGGGTCAGGGCGGCCAGCAGGCGCTTCGTGAACAAGGATTTCATGGGGCTCCTCGCGGCGGGACCGGGTGGGCGACTCGGGTTGCGCCGTCCCGGGAATCCGAAGCGCGCAACCCTGAGATTATATCAAATGAAGGACGAACTTGTCAAACCCGGAACCGTGGCCCGCCATCTTGAGGCTGCGTCTTCATTTAGCGTTTCCCGGCTTTCAGCCAGCCAGGAGCTGCCCCGGCAGGGCGGCGTAGAACGCGCAGGCCTGCACCACATCGGCGATCGGCACGTATTCGTTCGCCATGTGGGCGATTTCCTCGCGGCCCGGCCCGAATCCCAGACACGATACGCCGTGCAGGCCCATGATCGCCACGCCGTTGGTGCTGAAGTTCCAGCGGGCGATCTCGGCCTCGCGGCCCGCGGTGGTCGCGAACGCGCGTTGGGCGGCCTTGAGCGCCGGATGGCCCTCGTCCAGGACCCAGGTCGGGTAGTACTTGTCCATGGGGTATTCCAGGCCGGTCCAGGCCTTTTCGCGGTAGGTCAACGTGAAGACCTCGGCCTCGACGCCGGCGGCCTTCAGCGCCGCCTCGACTTCGGCCAGCGCCGACTCGCGGGTTTCGCCTACAGTCAGGCGACGGTCGATGTGGAATTCCGCTTCGGCCGGCACCGCGCACAGACTGGGGGTCTTGCAGCCGATCCAGCTGATGGTGCAGGTGCCCTTGCCCAGGAAGGCGTCGTCCTTCAGCCGGTCGTTCAACTGTTCGATGGCGGTGATGGCCGGGGCGATCTTGTAGATCGCGTTGTCGCCCAGATGCGGCATGCTGCCGTGGCACGAGCGTCCCTTGACCCTGACGCGGATCTCCATGCGCCCGCGCTGGCCGCGGTTGATGCGCAGGTTGGTCGGCTCGGTCGAGACGACCAGTTCGGGCGCCAGGTGCTTCTCGTTCAGGATGTAGTGCCAGCACAGGCCGTCGCAGTCTTCTTCCATCACGGTGCCGGTCATCCAGACCTGGCAGCCGTCGAGCAGTCCCATCTCCTTCATGATCTTCCCGGCGTAGACCATGCCGGCCATGCCGGCCTTCTGGTCGACCGAGCCGCGTCCGAAGACCTTGCCGTCCTCGACCTTGCCGGTGAACGGGTCGCAGTCCCACTGCGTCAGGTCACCCACGTCGACCGTGTCCAGGTGTGCGTCGAAGGCGAAGACCCGCGGTCCGCTGCCGATGCGGCCCAGCACGTTGCCCAGCGGGTCGATGCGCACTTCATCGAAGCCGACCGCATCCATCTCGCGCGCCACGCGGCGCACGCAGGCTTCCTCCTGTCCGGACAGGCCGCGGGCGGCGACCATGTCCCGCAGGAAAGCGATCATCGGCGCTTCGAGTTCGCTGGCGCGGGCGGCGATCCGCCGGCCCTGTTCGTCGTTTGCCTTCGAATCCCGGCTCATGTCCGTCCTTTTCTAGGATTGCCAGCCCATGGCCCGCCACAACCGGGCGGCCGTCTGCTGCAGGCGTTCGCTCTCCACCGGGGGCCGCATGCCGGCCGCGTAGACGCGCGAGCCGCCCACGAAGACGGCCTCGATGTCCCAGGGATGGAAGTCGAACAGCAGATGGCTCAGCCAGGTGTCGGTGGTCAGGGGCGTCTTCTGGAAGTTGTGCAGGATGATGAAATCGGCCGGTGCGCCCGTGTCGAGGCTGCCGAACGGTTCGCCGAAGATCTCGCGCGCCAGGCGGTAGTTGCCCAGCCAGAATCGCGCCGCGCCGGCGTGGCCCAGCGGCCCGCGGCCGCCTTCGTTGCCGCGGAAGAAGGTCGTCCGCAGTTCGCCCCACATGTTGTCGTCCAGCCCGTCGGTGCCAATGCCGCTGCGGGTGGGGAAGCGGTCGACCGGCGCGCGGCCGACGCCGTTGTTCATGTTCGAGCGTCCGCAATGGATCAGCCAGACAGCGTTGTCCTCGAGCGTCTGCATGTCGAGCGGCGACAGGTCCACGCCGTGCGCGAACACGCTTCCCGGACGCACCAGACCGTTGTCGAGCAGGCGCTGCAGCGGATCGCGCCAGCCGCGGTCGTGGCTGACCTCGCGGTCGGTCGTGCCTTCGGCCAGATGGATGTGCAGGCCGGCGCCCTGGCGGCTGCAGATGCCTTCGAGCAGCTGCAGGGTGCGGTCCTCCAGCGTGAACGACGCGTGCGCGCCGACCAGGCCGCGGAATCGCGGCACGCCGCCGGCGGTGCGGTCGCGCAGCTTCTGCAGATAGCGCTCGTTCTCTTCGAGCGTCATGTCGCGTTGGCCCTTGCCGCCGCGGTCGGTGACCTCGTAGGACAGACAGCCGCGCAGGCCGACTTCGGTCAGACCCTGCTCGATGCGGTCAAGAGAGCCGCCGACGCTCGACAGGCTGGCGTGGTGGTCGAAGACCATCGTCGTGCCGCAGCGCACCGCGCCCCAGGCGCCGGCCACGGCGCTCAGGTAAACCGCCTCGGCGTCCAGCGCGCGGTCCAGCGGCCACCAGATCTCGGTCAGGATGTCGGTGAAGGTCGTCAGTTGCGCGCGCGGCAAAGGCATGCCGGCGGCCAGCGAAGCGTAGAGGTGCGCGTGCGCGTTCACGTTGCCGGGCATGACCGTGCGGCCCTTGAGGTCGATCACTTCCTCGCCTTCACGGGCGACCAGCGACGGTCCCCGTTCGACGATGCGTTCACCGTCGACCCTCAGATCGACATGCGCGACCAGGGGGCGCGCCGCGCCGGCGAGGTCGGCCGGGAAATAATCCAGCACGGTTCCGTTCTTGAGCAGCAGACCGCCCACGGTATTGCCTCCTGCGGCGGATGGACCCATGCGAACGCCGGCGCCGGCGGGCGCCGCGCGCGCGCGCGGGGTGCAGCGGCAATGATAGAGCAGTGGTGGCGATTTTCCAACGCCGGTCAGTCGGGTGCGAAAAAAGGAGGGACGCTTCCGCGCCCCTCCCCGTGCTTCCGGAAGCCGGTCCACAGCCTAGTCCGGTTTCAGTTCCGCCGTCGTCTTGAAGACGTTTTTGACCGTGTATTCGGTGACGACCCAGACGGTCGGCTGCCCGCGCACGCGCATCCAGGTGCCGGCGGGGCGGTCGCCGGCCGTGGGGCGGTCGGCGCCGAACTCCAGCACGACCTGGCGGCCGTCGGCCAGCGTCAGCGCCGCTTCCCGCGTCGGGCTGTCCAGTCCGTACGCCGCCGCCGGGGCGGCGGGATCGTCCAGATCGGCGGCGCGGACGCTGACCAGACTGTTCAGGACGGCGTCAACCTTCGACTTCGCCAGCGGCTGGGCGCGGCCGCCGCCTTCCAGGGTCCATTCCCAGGTCGCGCGCGCCGCGGCCGCGGCCGCCGAATCGCCCGGCGCCGCCGCGGGGGCGCTGAACACCTTCACGAACCCGCGCGTGCCGCCGGCGTCCCGCAGGCGGATCGACTGGACCGCCTGCCGGTCCTCCCGGACCGCCTGCAGCTCCAGGAAGAACCGCGGTCCGGGCGTCTGTGGCTCACCGTAGAGGCCGAGCTGGGCCAGCACTCCGGCCTGCGTCAGGTACACCTCGTCGCGGTCGGGCAGCCGCACGAAGTTGCCGGCTCCGCCTTCCGGACGAACGCCGACATCAAGCGCGAAGACGGGCTGCCCGTCCCGGCCGAAGGCGCGGATGGTCACCGCGCCGTCGGGACCCAGACCGTAGTCGGCCAGCACGTCGCGGCTGTCGGACCGGTACTCGCCGGACAGATTGTCCAGCGTCGTCAGCAGGGCGTCGATCCGCTCCCGGCTGGCGCGGGCGCCCCAAGCGGATTCGACGATCCAGCCGTCGGGACCGGCAGCCAGCACCACGGCCTGCGCCTCGGCCCCGCGGCCCAGCACCAGACGGCCCAGCGATTCGGCCGTGTGGACGCCTTCGATCAGAACCGCCGTCGACGGCCGCGAAGTGGCGCGGCGATGGCTGGCCTTCTGCAGCACGCTGACCAGCACCAGCACCGCCACGACGGCCGCCAGAATCGCCAGATTGCGCTTTGAGATCATGTCCTTCGCCTCCTCCTCAGCGTGCCTCGGCGCCGGCGCGCCGCAGGCTTTCGCGGTAACGGGCCGCTTCCTTGCGGCGCATGCCGGCGCGGACGATGCCGAAGACGGCGATCAGGACCGGCACCAGCAGCACCGTGAACAGACGCCAGAACATCTTGGCCTGGGCGTCGACGGGCTTGATGACCCGCGCGGTCAGCGACTTGGCGCGGATGCTCAGCAGTGCCTGCGAGCCGGCCAGGTAGTCGACGCCGTTCATCAGCAGGAGCCCGTTCTGCATCGCTCCCAGCACGCTGTCGTCGAACATCTTCGCGCAGCCCACGAGCATGAGGCGCCCCGGCTTCGGCGTCACCGGCGCGGCGCCCGCGGCCGGCTGACCTTCGGCGGCGCCCGGCCAGGCCGGAACCGCACGTCCGGCCCAGGTGTCCGGAAACACGCCCTCGACCAGCACCGCCAGCGGCTGGGCGCCGAGCATCTTCTGGCCGGCGGGATTGATCATCTGCCCGGTGATCGGGCCCTCGCTCCAGGGCTGCTGCCAGCAGTCGTCGCTGCTGCTCATCAGCGTCGTGCCGGCCAGGCCCGCGGCCGACATCTTCACGGCGTCGGTCACGACCGGCGTGCCCCACAGGTAGAACAGCGAAGCGATGCGGTTGACCATGGGCGAGGCGGGGTTCATCTGCGACTCGGTCACGCGGATCTGGAACGGCACGCGCACCGGCTCGCGCGTCTGCATGCGCAGTCCGCCCAGGTTGACTTCGCGCGGCAGGTCGATGACCTCCATCGCCGAGTCCATGAAATGGTCCTCGCTGACGGTCAGCCCGAAGCCGGCCAGCATCGGCTCGACACCCGTCACGATGTCCTGCCCGTTGATGGACCAGCCGCCGCCCGGCGCCGGCGCGTATCCGTATTCGTGCGCCTGCACGCCCATGATGACGGGCACGCCCGAGGTCAGCGCGCGGTTGATCTCGTACACCTGCCGCTCGTTCAGCGGCGTCGAGGCCATGACCACCAGCAGATCGATGTCCGTCGGCAGAGGCGACATCGGCGTCAGTTCGACCGGCACCACTTCGTAGTGCTCCTGCTGCAGCACCTCGCGTATCCGCGCGAACTGTTCCTGCGGCTCGGGGGGCTGCATGCCCTGCTGCAGGTACATCATCGCCAGCTGCCGGTCGATCTCCTTCTTCGGACCGAACACGGCCACCTTCGGCGCCTTGTCGCGCGTCAGGCGGTAGACGGGCCCGATGATGTCCTGCTCCAGCGACGCCAGGCTCTGCGGCAGCAGCTGCGGCAGCACCTCTTCGGGCTTGTCCTTGTAGGCGATGGTCAGAGCGCTCCAGATCAGCTTGATGCCCATCTCGTCCTTCTCGATGGACTGCACCTGGAACGGCCGGATGCCCTTGGCGCCGAGGGATTTCTGCATCTCCTCGTCGTCCTGCGGATTGTAGACCGAGAATTCGAGCATGCCGTCGGCGACCTGCTCGAAGTTCCGCATCCTTTCGGTCAGGTCGCGCTCCAGCGTGCGCAGCTGCGTGGGCATCTTGTCCGCCGGCGTGATGTACAGCTTCACCTGCACCGGCACCTTGAGGCCCTTGAGCACCTCGATCGCCGCCGGCGACATGGAGAACAGCCGGTCCTTCGTCAGGTCCACGCGGGCGCCCGGCAGGTTGCCCAGGATCGACACCACGAAGAAGGCGATTCCCGCCAGCAGCACCGCCGCCGCGGCGAAGGTCAGGCGGAAGTTCCGTCGCTTGTTGTTCATCAGTACTTCCTCCCTTCCAGCCACAGGGTGTTGAGCGCCAGGAAGACGACCGTCAGCCCCACGAAGTAGGCCAGGTCACCGGCCGCGATCACGCCGCGCAGCATCATCTCGTAGTGCCCCGACAGTCCCAGGAAATTCTGCAGCAGCGAGCCCAGGCCCGGCGCCCAGCCGTCGATCGTCGAGGCCACCGCGCCGTCGCCCAGGATGAAGAGGAGGAAGCAGGCCATGACGCCCAGGATCACGGCCGAGATCTGGTCGCGCATCAGGCCGCTGGTGAAGGTTCCGATGCCCAGGTACAACGCGCCCAGCAGCACCGCGCCCACGTAGCCGCTGAACATGGCGCCGGTGTCGGGGTTGCCCAGCGCGATCACCATCAGCGGCAGGGTCAACGTGCCCGCCAGCGCGACCAGGTAGAAGGCCAGCGCGGCCAGGTACTTGCCCAGCATCACGTCGACCGTCCGCATGGGCAGCGTCATCAGCAGTTCGAAGGTGCCCAGGCGCTTGTCCTCGGCCCACAGACGCATGCTGACGGCGGGGATGAACAGGATCAGCACGATGGGCAGGTTCCCGAAGAAACCGCGCAGGTCGGCGGCGCCGTTCAGGAAAAAGCCCGTCATGAACAGCCCGGCGTTCGCCACCAGGAAGAGGATGATGAAGATGTACGCGATCGGGCTGTTGAAGTAGGCGGCGAACTCGCGCCGGAAAATGGTCAGGCTGCCTTGCATGTCACGCCACCTCCTTCAGGCCGCGGGCGCGGCGGATCAGCGAGGTGAAGGTGTCCTCGAGCGAGTAGGGGGCCTCGTGCAGTTCGGTCAGCCGCCAGTCGCGTTCGCGGGCCAGGCGTTCGATCGAGCCGAGCAGGTCGTCGTCGAAGGGCCCGCGGGCCTCGAAGCGGCAGCCGGCGGGCGCCGGCAGCGGCTTCAGTTCCGAGACGGCGGGCAGGCCGCGCAGGGCCGTCTCGACCGCGGCGCCGTCGAGGCGGGCGCCCACGAAGACGCGGTTGGTGCCCATCGCCCCGCGCGACAGCTCGTCGACCGCGCCGTCGGCGATGATCCGGCCCTCGTTGATGATCACCACGCGGTCGGTCACCGGGCTGACCTCCTGCAGGATGTGCGTGGAGAAGATGATCGTCTTGTGGCCGGCCAGCGACTTGATCAGTTCGCGGATGCCCAGGATCTGCAGCGGGTCCAGGCCGCTGGTGGGCTCGTCCAGGATGAGGATGTCCGGGTCGTGGATCAGCGCCTGCGCCAGGCCGGTGCGCTGCTTGTAGCCCTTGGAAAGTTCCCCGATGTTCTTGCGGTACTCGGACCGCAGGCCGCAGGCCTCGACGCACCAGTCCAGGCGTTCGCGCAGTCGTGAGCCGCTCAGCCCCCGGGCCTGGCCCACGAAGGTCAGGTACTCGTGGATGTTCATGTCGAGATACAGCGGCACGTTCTCGGGCAGATACCCGATGCGCCGCCGCACTTCCAGGGGATGCTCCAGGACGTCGACGCCGTCGACCTTCACGCTGCCGTCGTCGGGCGCCAGGAAGGTCGTGACGATCTTCATGGTCGTGCTCTTGCCCGCGCCATTGGGACCCAGGAAGCCGAGGATCTCTCCCCGGTTGATCCGGAACGACACGTCGTCGAGCGCCTTCATGGTCCCGAAGCTCTTGGACAGACCGCGAACTTCGATCATCGCGAAAGCTCCTCAGGGGTTGGGGTTGTCTTTATGTTGCCGCTTGAACACGGCAGACGGCCGCCGGGGCCGGGCAGGCCACGGTAGCGCAAGGGCGGCAGAACATCAACCGGTCCGCCGAGTTCCCGCGCGCCGGCCCCGCACTGCCGAAATCTTCGTTCCAGCGGCCGCGCGGCGACGATAGGCGTTGCCGCGGCGGCGGATCGTCGCTAGCATCGGCAATGGCACCGGTGCCGTGGAGGGTTCGCCGTGGCCGGGCGCCGTCCGTCCGCGCGTCCTCGGGGCACCGATGGAAGAAGGTACCACCTTGACGCCTCTGAGCGGTTCTGACGCGGATCTGTACCGTCAGTACTTTGAACGTACCGGCGATGCCTTCCTCATCATCGAGGATGACCGGTTCGTCGACTGCAACCAGGCCACGGTGGAACTGCTGCGCTACCGTACGCGCGATGACCTGCTGCAGACCCACCCCTCGGATTTGTCGCCCGAATTCCAATCCGACGGCAGCCGTTCGTTCGAGAAGGCCAACGAGATGATGGCTGTCGCGGTGGAGCGCGGCAGCCACCGCTTCGAGTGGGAGCACAAGCGCGCCGACGGCGAGGTGTTCCCGGTCGAGGTCCTGCTGACGGCCGTACGGGCGGGCGACAAGAACATCCTGCACGTGGTGTGGCGCGACCTGACCGAGCGCCGTCGCCTGGAGTCCGAACTGGTGCAGGCCCACAAGATGGAAGCGCTCGGCAGGCTTTCCAGCGGCATCGCCCACGACTTCAACAATCTGCTGGTGTCGATCATCGGCCACTCGGAGCTGCTGCTGTCGGATCTCGGCGACCGACCTGACCAGCAGTCGAGCGCCGCCGAGATCCTGAAGGCCGGCCGCCGGGCCGCCGATCTGGTGGGACAGTTGCTGGCCTTCAGCCGCAAGCAGGTGCTGCGGCCGCAGACGATGGACCTGGCCGATGCGCTGGCCGATCTGGCGGCCATGCTGCGCCGACTGGTGGGCGAGGGCGTGACGGTCGACATCGAGATCGGCGAGCGGCCGCTGTGGGTACGTGCCGATCCCGGCCAGATGTCCCAGGTCGTGCTGAATCTGGCGGCCAACGCCCGCGACGCGCTGCACCCCGGGGGCCGGCTCCGCCTGCGCGTGGAACACGCCGAGGTCGGGGACCACACACCCGGTCTGCTCGACGGGCTGCCGGCCGGCGCCTATGTCGCGCTGGTGGCCGAGGACGACGGCGACGGCATCGCCGCGGCCGACCTGCCCCGGATCTTCGATCCGTTCTTCACGACGAAGGCCGCCGGACGCGGAACGGGACTGGGCCTGGCCACGGTGTACGGCATCGTGCGGCAGTCGGGCGGCTCGGTCGCGGTGGAGAGTTGCCCCGGGTCGGGTGCGCGCTTCACGGTCTATCTGCCCCTGGCCGCGGCGCCGGAAGCCGCCGAGGGTGCGCCGACGACGCCGGCGGCCGCGTCCGCGGCCGTGACGGCCAGGATCCTGCTGGTCGAGGACGAGGCCGCCACCGGCCGGCTGGTGCGCGTCATGCTGGAACGGGCCGGTTTCGCCGCGGAAGTGGCCGACAGCGGCGAAGAGGCGCTGGCGCGGCTGGCCGAGACGCAGGTGCCGTTCGACCTGTTGATCTCGGACATGGTGATGCCGGGGATGGACGGCGCGGAACTCGTGCGCCGCGTGCGCGAACGGCTGCCCCTGCTGCCGGTGCTGGTGACCTCCGGCTACCCGGCCGAGTTCCTGGCCGAGCACGGCGGCGTGCCGGCCGATACCGATCTGATCCAGAAGCCCTTCTCGTCGCAGGAACTGGTGGAGCGCGTGCGCCGGACGCTCGCGCAGGCCGCCGGCCGGAACCCCTCCTGAAGCCCGCCGGCTAGCGCACGAGCGTCAACTTCCGCGTCACCGCCGACTGTTCGCCCGCCCTGAGCCGGGCCAGGTACTGCCCGCTGCCGACCGCGCGGCCGGCGTCGTCCAACCCGTTCCAGACGACCCGCCGACTGTTCGCCCGCCCTGAGCCGGGCCAGGTACTGCCCGCTGCCGACCGCGCGGCCGGCGTCGTCCAACCCGTTCCAGACGACGGCATGCTCGCCGGCGGCCAGCGGACCGCTGACCAGCCGCCGTACCAGACGGCCGGCCAGGTCGTGGATCTCCAGCGTGACGGGGCCGGCGTTCGCCATCGCGAAGCGCAGCGTGGTGCGCGGGTTGAAGGGGTTGGGATACCCGGCCAGCGCCGCGGTCGCCGCCGTCGGCACGTCCGGATCGACGCCGGTCGAGTAGTCGCCGTAGATCAACTGCACGCTCAGCCGGTGCGGCGAGCCCGGAGCGTTGCTCGAAACACTGATGAACGTCTCGTGCACGCCCTCGGTCAGTCCGGCCGGGTCGATGCGTGCGCTCAGGCGCGTCGTGGCGCCGGGATCCAGATAGGCGGGCGGCTGGTCGGCGGCGACCCAGACGGCGCCGGCGCTCAGGCCGGTGAACACGAGCGGCAGGTTGCCGGCATTCTGGATCGTGAACTCGAGCGCGGCGCCGGCCGGCACGTTCGCCAGCGCGGCCGGAATGTCGATGCGCCCGGCGCCGCTGAAGCGGTCCCGGCCGACCGTGGACGGAGCCGCGGTGATATCGGTGGCCGTGGTCTCGA
>JAIFKS010000097.1 GCA_020049465.1 bacterium
TTCGGAGGACTTGCGGCGTAATTGACCGGTGAGGTCCGGCCTGTTCTCCGCGATTTCCCTGCAACCGGGATGTGTCCAGAACCATGCCCAGTTCCGCATTCAGTTTCCGACCGTTGCTGCCGGTCGCCCTGCTGCTGGCCATCGTGCTGGCGCCCGGCGCCGCGCGCGCGCGTGCCGACGAGACGGGACCCATCAACCGCATCGTCATCACCGGCAACGAGCGCACGCAGGAGATCGTCCTGCGCCGCGTCATGCGCCTGTCCGAGGGCGACACGCTCAACGCCGATCGCCTGGACGAAGCCTGGGACGCGCTGGAGGACTGCGGTTGGTTCCGCTATGTGGACATGGCGGCCGAAGAGGAACCGGACGGCGGCCTGGTGCTGACGGTCGACGTCGAAGAGGACCTGACCACCTACTACGGGCCGCTGGTGCGCCACAACCGCCGCCACAAGTACGAACTGGGCGGCTGGCTCGAGGAGCGCAACCTGGGCGGCCGCGGACAATCGCTGAGGCTGGAAGTCTCGGCGTGGCGTCTGCAGTCCGCCGGCCTCGAGTGGCGCGTGCCCTGGCTGGCGAACGTGCGCGGACTGACCGGCACCGTCTCCGTCGCGGGGGAACAGTCCGACTTCGTGTTCCGCCCCACGCGCACCCGCAAGTGGGACGCCGGAGCGGGAGTGCGCTGGACCTTCCGCGGCCCCGTTTTCGTGCAGGCGGGCGCGCATTACGGCAATTTCTCGCAGCGCGACCCGTATGTGTGGACGGCGCCGGCGCGCGGTGACGACGCGCCGGCCCAGCCCGCCGCATACGCTGCCGGCGACGAGGACCATTGGCGCCTGGCGGCCGGCATCGGCTTCGACACGCGCGACAACGTGTACTATCCGCAGCGCGGCGGCAGCCTGCTGCTCGAAACGGCGCAGTGGGAGAGCAACGGCTTCGCCGACTACCGCGAAACGACCCTCGACGCGCGCGCCTTCGTGCCGCTGCCCGCGGGCAAGCATCTGCTGGCCCTGCGCGGCTGGGGCCGCCGCGTCGGCGGACCGGCGCCGCTGGACCATCTGCTGTTCCTGGGCGGTCCCGAAACGATCCGCGGCGCCGGCTTCGGCTCGCTCGAAGGCGACGAAGGCTGGCTACTGACCGCCGAATACCGTCTGCCGCTGGTGATGGTGCCGATCGCGCCGAACGGCGAGTCGGTGGGCCTGGGCCTGCACGCGTTCGCCGACGGCGGCCAGGCCTGGTACGAAGGCGCCGAACCGGGCGACCCGGTCTTCACCTGGGGCGCCGGCGCTCATGTGAACCTGGACACCTGGCAACTGCGGTTCGAGGCGGCTCAGGACGAAGCAGGCGACTGGCACTTCGAGTTCGGCGATCGCTTCTCGTTCTAGTAGCCGGGGTCGGAGGGCGACAGGCCGAACGGCGAGGGCCGGCGTTCCAGGAACGCCGCCTGCGCCGCCGCGAACTCCTGCGACTGCCGCGCCGCGTGCCGGAGCGCCGCGATCTCGGCCAGCGCCGATGCCGGCAGCGACTCGTTCTCCTCCAGCAGGTTCAGCACCCGCCGCGTCCCGCGCAGCGCCTGCGGCCCCCCGCGCGACAGGCTCGTCATCAGGGCGTCGGCGGCGGCGTCCAGCCCGGCGCCCGGCACGACGCGGCAGAAGAACCCCGCCGTGAGCGCCCGTGCGGCCTCGACCGCTTCACCGGTCAGCAGCATCTCGCGCGCCAGCGCCGGCCCGAACGCGCGCAGCAGGCGGCGAAGGCCCGTGTGGCTGTAGATCAGGCCCAGCCGTACGGGCGGCAGTCCGACGCGCACGTTCTCCACGCCCACCCGCAGATCCGCGCAGGCCAGCAGTTCGACCGCGCCCCCGTAGGCGTCGCCGCCCACGGCGGCCACGATCGGCGACGGGTAGCCCACCAACCGCGCCATGACCTGCTCGAACGGATGCGCGGCGCGCACGCCGGGGTCGGGATCGAAGATCTCGGCGGGGATGTCGGCGATGTCGTAGCCCGTGGAGAAGTGCCGGCCGCGCGCCCGCAGCAGCAGCAGTGGGGCGCCGCTTGCGGCCAGCTCGTCCAGCGCGTCGCGGAGGGCCGTCAGCATCGGCACGTCCAGCACGTTGCGGGGCGGGCGGTCCAGGCAGAGTTCGGTCCAAGGGCCGGTGTCACGGATCTCGACGGTCATGGCGCGCCTTTCGCGGTCGGGACGGCCCCCATGATATGCCGGCCCCGGCCGTGATCAAGCGCTGTGCGGCCCGCCGACCACATCCGGTGCCGATCGTGCGCCGGCAACCATGGCGACCGCCAACCGTTCCGCGTCGTTCTGATCGCCGCCGAAGGTGACGCCGATCTCGCGCAGCAGCCCGAACGGCGGCACGCCGCCGGCCAGGATGAAGACCTCGTCGTTCGGCAGCACGATCGGGCCGGTGGGGCCGTCCAGGACGACGCGGTCGGCCTGGATCGCCTTCACGTTGGTATCGCCACGGAATTCGGCGCGTCCGGCCTCGACAAGCTCGGCGAAGCGCTCGGCGTTGCGCTGCTTGATGCGCATCAGTTCCGGTTTGCGGTACGACAGGGTGACCACGCAGCCCTCCTGGTGGGCCAGGCCCATGGCCGCCTCGACCGCCGAATCGCCGCCGCCCACCACGAGCACGCGGCGCCCCTTGTAGGCTTCGGCGTCGATGAGCTTGTAGGCGACCTTGGGCAGGTCCTCGCCCGGCACGTTCAGACGCCGCGGCGAGCCCCGCCTTCCGAGCGCCAGCAGCACGTGACGCGCGCGCCAGTTGCCGGCGGTGGTCTCGACGGTGAAGTCGCCCTTCGGGCCCTTGACGCCGGTCACGCGCGGCCCGATGCGGATGTCCAGTCCGTAGTCCCGGTGGAGCTGTTCCCAGATCTCGAGCAGTTCCTCCTTGATGTACTCGTGCTTCGGCAGCCTGCCCAGGCGCGGGATCGTCACCGGTTGCACCATGACCAGTTTGCGGCGCGGGTACTGCAGGATCGTGCCGCCGGCGCCCTGCTGGTCCAGGATCACGCAGGTCAATCCGCGCTCGGCGGCGACCAGGCCCGCGCTCATGCCCGCCGGCCCGGCGCCGACGATGACGACGTCCACGATTTCAGAGGGTCCCTCCAGCCTCGGCCCGCGCGCCCCGGCGATCGCCTCCATGACGGCCTGTCCCTGGGCCACCGCGTTGTTGATGAGCGCGTAGCCGCTCAATTCACCGGCGATCCAGATGCCGGGCACGGTGGTCTCACCCCGGGGCGTCAGCACGGGGATGTCGTCGCGCTTGGTGATGTCGCCGAGTCCGATCCTGATGGCCCCGACCGGGCAGGCCTCGGCGCACTTGCCGTGTCCGATGCAGCGGGCGCCGTTGATCACCACGGCGCGGCCCATGACGATGCCCAGCACGTCGTGCTCGGGGCACGCCGAGACACAGGTGCCGCAGCCGATGCAGGCGCCCGCGTCGATGAGCGGGTACTGCCCCACCGGACGGTCCATGCCCAGGTCCTGGTTCTGCTTCAGGCGCACGGAATCGCTCGCGCGGCGCTTCCGGAACTGCCGCAGGTAGAGCCAGACGCTCAGCCCCGCGAAGCCGAACATCACCATCCAGATCAGGACCGCTTCCACGTTCAACCCTTCCGCCCTAGAACCGCCTGGCCAGTTCGAGGAAAAGCCGCCGGCCCGTGATGTCGTCGCCCCAGTCGTGGCGATACGAGGCCGCCATGTCCCAGCCGGCCCACAGATCGCGCGTGAACCCGAGTTCGGCCCAGGTGTTCTGGCGCGAAACGTCGGGCACGACGCCGTTGTAGGAGAACCGCCCCGCCTCCAGGGTCCAGCGCGTCCCGCGCACCGTGCGCAGCAGCCGCAGGCTGGGCGACCAGCCCGACAGCCAGGGCCCGTCGAAGCCGCGCACGAACAGGCTGGCGTCAGCCACGCGCAGGGTGCGGGCCGGAACGCGGCCCATCACCTGCCACGAGGTGACGTCCTCGCCGGTGCGCTGCTCGTGGCGCAGTCCGCCCGACACGTCCAGGCTGGCGCCGCCGGGCCCGCGCCAGGCCGCGCCCGCGCGCCAGCCGTTGCGTCCCGCTTCGGTGAACAGGCTGTCCGGCAGCGAGCGCGTCTCCCAGGTGCGGACCGGCTCCCGTCCGTCGTAGCCGAGCGTGATCGCCAGGGGCTTCGTGACCTGGTAGCGACCGGTCAACGCCGTGCTGGTCAGCGCGGCACTGCGCCCGCCCTCGTCCTTGCGCCAGCCCCGATAGAAGTCGACCTCGGCCGCCTGCAGCAGGCTGAGCCGGTTCCCATCACGCCAACTGGTGACCAGCGACAGGTATTCGCGGCTGATCTCGCCCTCGCGGTAACGGCCCACCGCGGCCACGGTGATGTCCAGGTAGCGACCGTTGGCCCCGGCGCGGTCGTACTCGAAGACGGCGCCGCCGAGATGGTCGTCGGTGCTGAAGCCGAGATCCCCCCAGGCCGGGGCGAAGCCGCCGAAGACGCCGAAGGTCGTCGACGCGCCCAGCCGCCGGGTGACCGCCAGTCCGTCGAACGGCCCGGCCGCAGCCGTGCGCCGCCCGCCCACCCGACCGAAAGCGAACTGCCAGTCCAGTTCACGACCTTCGCGCACCAGGGCCGCCTCCAGCACCCGGTTGCGCCACTCGGACGCCGGCGTGCTCTCGCCGAAGCCGCTGCGCGTGATGCGCCGCAGGCTGCCGCGGCCCTGGAACTCGAAACCGTTGCCCAGTCCGCGCGCGCGCACGCGGAACGGCAGGCTCAGCAGATCGGTCTTCAGGGCCCTGTCCGTCGATTCGGAGTTGTGGTCCCACTGCAGCGCCACCCAGACCGCTTGCCGCCGCCCGCCCCGTCAACGGTCCGGACGCGCGAGACGAGCGAATCGGGAGCGGCCACCGCGGCGCTCCCGGCCACCGGTTCGTAAACCGCCCGGTCGCCCGTGTTGATGGCGCCGGCCCCGCTGACGATGCGGCAGGAGGCCGAGTGTTCGGCGACGTACGCCACTTCCAGTTCGGCCACGGCCTTGCCGCCGCGCACGATGCGCACCTTGACGCCCACGTCCAGTCCGGCGGCGCTGCCCGCGTCCAGATAGACGCTCTCGGCCGAGATAAAGCGGACGTGGCATTCGGCCTCGGTTGCCGCCGCGCGGCGCGGCAGTCCCGGACCGATCGCCAGGACCATGAGCACGATGATGGCTGCCGACTGCGGTTTCATTTTCAATTCCGCCCGTCCGGATGGCAGGTGTAGCAGGCCGTGCTCACCCACTGGTAGTCGGTCCGGCCCACGTGATCATTGGCCATGTCGGTCTGGTTGTGCTCGTGGCACAGGATGCATTCGAAGTGCGCGTAGTTGCTCGGCGTCACATGGCACTCGGCGCAGGCGATGATGCTGTGCGCGCCGGATGCGATCGGGAACAACGGCTCATGGTCCCAGGTCGACGGCTCCCAGGCCGTCGTCGAGTGGCACGTCGCGCAGGTGGTCGGGAACGACGCCGCGCTGTGGCTCGGGTCGCTCGTCTGGGCGTAGTCGGCCTGGTGGCAGGCGTAGCAGTCCGAAGGCGTGCCCGAATAGCCCGCGGCGTGACACGCCTCACAGGCGGCATTGCGGTGCGCGCCCGTCAGCGGGAACGCCGTGGTGTTGTGGTCGAACTGGGCCGGCGTCCAGGCGGTCGTCGAGTGGCAGACGACGCAGGTCGTCGGGATGTTCGCCGTGACGTGGTTCGGGTTCGTCGTCGCCGCGTAATTGGTCTGATGGCACGCGTAGCAGTCGGTCGGCGTGCCGGTGTAGCCGGTGGCATGACACTGCGTGCAGTTCTGCGCCGCGTGCGCTCCGGTGAGCGGGAACGCCGTGCGCGCGTGGTCGAAGTTCGATTCGCTCCAAACCGTCACGGCATGGCAGGTGGTGCAGTCGGTCGGGAACCCGCCGGCCACATGGTTCGGGTCGGCCGCCGACTCGTAGTCGGGGCGGTGGCAGGCGTAGCAGTCCGTCGGTGTCGCCACGTAGCCGGTCGTGTGGCACGCGGCGCAATCGACGCCGCGGTGCCCGCCCTGCAGCGGGTAGTTGGCGGGCGCCAGGGCGTGGTCGTACGTGGACGGCCGCCAGTCGGTCGTGCCGTGGCAGGTCGCGCAGGCGGTGCCCAGGCCGGCCGTGGCATGCGGCGGATTGGCCGACGCGTCGTAGTCCGGCTGGTGGCACGCGAAGCAGTCGGTCGGTGTGCCGGCGAAGGTCTCGGAATGGCACGACGCGCAGGCGGCCGCGGCGTGGGCGCCCGTCAGCGGAAAACGGAGCGAGTGGATGAAGTCGCCGCGACCCCAGGTGGCCGAGAAGACCCCGTGGCACCGGTCGCAATCGGTGGCGAACCCGGCCGCGCGATGGTCCGGGTTGCGCGTCGACTCGTACGCCGGTTGGTGGCAGGCGTAGCAGTCCGACGGCGTGCCCAGGTATTCGCCGCTCTGCGCGCCGGCGTGGCAGGCGTCGCAGTCGACCTTGGCGTGGGCGCCCACCAGCGGCAGGCGCGTGGTGTCGTGTGCGCGCATGGCCTGCGTGCGCTCGACCCAGCCGGCGGGCGTGTGGCACTGCTCGCAGGCCGGCCCGAGGCGGTTCTTGTGCGCGTCCAGGTGGCAATCGGCGCAGCGCGTGCCGATGTGGGAGAACTGCGGCTGCTTGTGGCAGTCGCGGCAGGCGACCAGCGCGTGCTGACCCTCCAGGCTGAACCCGGTGGCGGCGTGGTCGAAAGGCACGGACTTCGCGTCCGCGGCCCAGGCCTGCCCGGCATGGCACAGACGGCAGTCCAGCTTGATGTCGCCGTGCGGGTTGACCGCCATGGGCGCCGGTGCGGGCGCGGGCGCGGGCGCCGATTCGGCAGTGACCGCCGAGAGGGACGCCGCGAGCGCCAACGCAGCGCAGAGCACCGTGATCCCCGGGGAGTGCCTGTTCATGACTGGCCTTTCTGGGCTGCCGGCGGGTTCACGTGGCAGGCCCGACATTCGATCTCAAGCGGCTTGTAGTGCAGCAGGCGCGGCTGGTCCGCGCTCACCGGCAGATGACACCTGGCGCAGGCGACTTTTTCATGCCCGCCGCGCAAGGGGAAACGGCTGTCCTTCTCGTGGTCGAACTTCTCGGCCAGCCAGTCGGTCGTCACATGGCAGCGCGCGCAATCGGCGGCCTTCGTTCCGGCGACCGGCCTGTCGATGAACTGGTCCCGGTGCACGTCCTTGTGGCAGGCCGCGCAGTGCTTTTCCTGCACCTTGAAAGGCAGTGTCTTCTGACCGGGCCGCTCCTTGGTCCTGGCGGCCGTCACGGGCTTGTGGCAGGCCACACAGGCGACCTTGTCGTGCCGGCCGTCGAGCTTGAACTCGGCGCGGTCGTGGTCGAAGGCGACCTGGCGCCAACTGATTTCGTTGTGGCACACGACACACGCGCCCGCCGCGGCGTCGACCGCGAACCGGTCGCCCTGGCCGTCATGCGGTTCGCGATGGCAATCGACGCAGCGGGCGGCCGCCGGCTTGAGGTCGGCCGCGCGCGCGTAGGGCGCCTTGCGTTCCGCGGCTTCCTTGATCGGCTTGTGGCAGAGCAGGCACGGCACGGCCTGGTGCGCGCCACGCAGCGGATAGGCCGACTTCGCGTGCTTTTCCAGCCCATAGCGCGCCGGCGTGAAGGCGTCGACGGTGTGGCAGTTCTCGCAGGTCATCCATTCCGGACGCTGGCGGGCGCCGGCCTGATGCGCGTCACGGTGGCAATCCCTGCAGGCCGCGAACGCGGGCTTCTTCCGGCCGTCATCGTGGCATTCCGCGCAGGCGACCTTCGCATGCCTGCCCTGCAGCGGATACTTCGTTCGGCTGTGGTCGAAGCCGGTTCCGGTGATCGTCTTCCAGCCATCGGTGACGTGGCACTTCGTGCAGTCGGGGCCCAGCTGCCCCACGTGCGGATCCTTGTGGCAATCCGTGCACGAGGCGTGCGCCACCGGCGCGAATCGGGGCGTCGGCGGCAGCTTGCCGTCCTCGGCCATGACCGGCAGCGCGGGATGGCACTTCGCGCAGTCCACCTTCAGGTGGCGGCCGCTGAGCGGGAATGCGGTCTTCGCGTGGTCGAAGCCGACCATCGGTTTCCAGCCCGCGGTGGTGTGGCATTCGGTGCAGGTGCGCACGATCCCGCCGGTCTTGAGCTGGCCTCGGTGATGATCACCGTGGCACTCGAGGCACGCGGTGGGCAGTCCCAGGAACGTGCGGTCGAGATCCTTGCGCTTGGCACGCAGTGCTTCGGGATCGCTGACCTTGTCCGCGTTGTGGCATTTGCGGCAGTCCAGCTTCGCATGGCCACCGGTCAACTCCCAGCCGGCCTGCTTGTGGTCGAAGCTCTCCTGGCCGCCCTGCCAGTGGATCAACGAATAGTCGGCGCCGTGGTGTTCCGTGTGGCAGTCGACGCAGCGCGCGTAGTCGTTCCGGCTGTGAAGACCTTTGCCGGCGGTGCGCTGCGAGGCGATCTCCTGATGACAGCCGAGGCAGCGCTCTTGCACCTCGCGGTTGCCCAGCTCATGGCACTCGCTGCATTTCTTGAGGCCCTCGAATTGTGTGTGGGCCCGACTGAGGGGTCCGGGCGAAAGCTGGGCCAGGGCGGACCCGGCGAACATGAGCCAGGCGAACAGGAACCAAGCGAACATGATTTGCAATATCACCAAGCGAAATGGTCGGTTTTTTCCATCGGATGTCCACCATCTGCGAATCACGGAATCGTGATCAATCACGATGGGCCTGCACTTGTCAGGAGCCGAATTTCCAGACGTAGCCGAGCGCCAACGCCACGGCCACGTGCACGATCATCACGAGAATCATGATGAACGCAAAGGGCTTGTGAAACACATGCCAGTAGTGGAACAGGTCGCGGATCAGGTGGAACAGCCGCAGCCTGCGGGTCTGCAGCACCCAGTCCTTCGCCAATCCGACGGCCGCCGCCCGGTCGCCATCCACATGCCGGAGCGACCACCTCTGCAATTGGCGGACCAGCATGCCGTTGAGGAACGGCAGCATCAGAAGCGCCATCGGGGCCGCGCGATTCTCGAGCTTCCGCAGCGCGAGATCCTCGAGGATGGTCGCGGCGCGATCGTTCATGTTGTGCGTGGTCGAAAGCTCGAGAAGCAGGGACTCGTTGCGGGCCTCGATCTCCGCGACATCGAGTGTCTCGCCGAGCACGTTGCGGGGGATCTGCTGGTACAGATAGCGGCCGAAGAAGCCGCTGAGCGCGACCGCCACCATCGACCAGTAGCTCACCGAAACCAGGCCACCCACCTTGAACGCCGTGTGCAGGGTGATCAGGATGGGTCCCGCCACGCCCAGGAAGATGTGGTAACGCAGCCAGATGCGGAGCTCGCCGGCCCGCTGCAGCGCGCGCATTCGCTTGCGCAGCGAATACAGCAGCAGCAGCACGATCATGAAACTGCCGAGGATGCCCAGCCCGTGCCCGACCTGTCCGGCGGCGCGGAAATCGCGAAAGTCCGGATGGTGCGGCCGATCGGCCATTCCCGTGGTGAAATAGTCCCAGCCGTTCCAGACGGTCCAGCCGACCAGGAGCGTCACGGCAAGCGAAAACACCGCCAGGACGGCGGCGTGGACTTTATCGTTCCTTGTCTCCATGAATCTCCCTCGAGTCCGTCCCCCCCCCAGGGTGCGGATCCGTCCGCGGAAAGGCAGCAAAGACTACATAGCACTTCCAATCCGACATGAAAAGGTCACATTTATCGGACTTGCGCTGATCATTGCGTTCCGGACGGCGCCTGCCCCCGGCCGCAGGGTGGACAATCCAGCTGGCTCCCGCTAGCTTCTGCCCGAGCCTTCGCGCCCCGCGCGCCCTTGTTTCGACCCCGAAAGGCCGTCGCCGCATGAACGAAGACATTCCCGGCCCGGGTCCGGCCGGCGCTGCCGACGCCGACGCCGAACGCAACGACTTCATCCGCGCCTTCGTGCGCGAGGACGTGGCCGCCGGCCGCAACGGCGGACGCGTGCACACCCGGTTCCCGCCCGAGCCCAACGGCTACCTGCACATCGGGCACGCCAAGGCCATCCTGCTGAGCTGGACCGTGGCGCAGGAGTTCGGCGGAAAATTCAACCTGCGGTTCGACGACACGAATCCGGAGAAGGAAGACGTCGAGTACGTCGAGTCCATCAAGACGGATGTCCGCTGGCTGGGCGCCGACTGGGAAGACCGCGAATTCCACGCTTCGGACTACTTCGACCAGCTCTACGCCTGGGCGCAGCACCTGATCCGCGAGGGCAAGGCCTACATCTGCAGCCTGGACGAGGAGAAGATCCGCCAGTACCGCGGAACCGTCACCGAGGCGGGCCGGCCCAGCCCCGACCGCGACCGGCCGGCACCCGAGAGCCTGGATCTGCTCGAGCGCATGCGCGTCGGCGAGTTCCCCGAAGGAACCTACACGCTGCGCGCGAAGATCGACATGGCGCACCCGAACATGAAGATGCGCGACCCGCTGCTGTACCGCATCCGCCGCGTCCCGCACCACCGCACCGGCGACAAGTGGAACATCTACCCGCTGTACGATTTCGCGCACGGGCAGTGCGACGCCATCGAGGGCATCACCCATTCGCTGTGCAGCCTCGAATTCGAAGTGAACCGGCCGCTCTACGAGTGGTTCATCGACAACCTGCCGGTGCCCTGCCGGCCGCGGCAGATCGAGTTCGCGCGCCTGAAACTGACCTACACCGTCATGAGCAAGCGCAAGCTGCTGCAGCTGGTGAAGAACGGCCACGTGAACGGCTGGGACGACCCGCGCATGCCGACGCTCTGCGGATTGCGGCGGCTGGGCTACACGGCCTCGTCGATCAACCGCTTCGCCGAGCGCGTGGGCATGGCCAAGCGCGACTCGACGGTCGACCTGGACCTGCTGAAGTGGTCGATCCGCGAGGAACTGAACCGCGAGGCCCCGCGCGTCATGGCGGTGCTGCGGCCGCTGAAGGTGGTCATCACCAACTACCCCGAGGGCCAGGTCGAGCAGATCGTCTGCGAGAACAATCCCGAGGACCCCAACGCCGGCACGCGCGAAGTGCCGTTCACGCGCGACTTGTACATCGAACAGGACGACTTCCGCGAGGACGCCCCGCGCAAATACTTCCGCCTGAAGCCGGGCGGCGAAGTGCGCCTGAAGCACGCCTACTTCATCCGCTGCGACGAGATCGTCAAGGACGCCGTCGGCGCCGTGACCGAACTCCGCTGCACGTACGACCCGGAATCGCGCGGCGGTTCCAGCCCCGACGGCCGCAAGGTGCAGGGCACGCTGCAGTGGGTTTCGGCCGCCCACGCGGCGAAGGTGGAAGTGCGGCTGTACGACAACCTGTTCCGCGTCCCGTTCCCCGAAGAGGGCGGCGCCGATTTCCTGGACAACCTGAACCCGGACTCGCTCGAGGTCATCACCGGCGCCCTGGTCGAGCCGGCCCTGGGCCAGGTCGCGCCGGGCTACCGCTGCCAGTTCATGCGGCACGGGTATTTCTTCGCCGATCCGATCGATTCGCGCCCCGGCGCGCCGGTGTTCAACCGGACCGCCACGCTGAAGGACAGCTGGGCCAAACTCGAGGCGGGCGGCAAGTCGGAATAGAATGGCGACCGCCGGGCGGAAGCCGGAAGGGGGTGAGCGAATGAGTTTCGGCGAGAAGATCTTCCTGACCCGCTTCGCCAAGAGCAGCGGCTGAGCGGCCAAACTGAGTCCGGGGGACTTGGCCGAAATCCTCGCGCCCATCCGCGCCGCCGCCGCGCCCGACCTGCTGGTCGGTTTCGAGACGTCGGACGACGCCGCCGTCTACCGTCTGGACAGTGAGCGCGCCATGGTCTGCACGGCCGACTTCATCACCCCGGTGGTGGACGACCCGCGCACGTTCGGCCGCGTGGCCGCCGCCAATTCGCTGAGCGATGTCTACGCGATGGGAGGCGTGCCCCTGGTCGCGCTCAACCTGCTGGGCTATCCGCCCGCCGGCGTGCCCAACGCGGTGCTGGGCGAGATCCTGGTCGGCGCCGGCGAGATCTGCGTCGAGGCCGGCTGCGCCGTCGGCGGCGGGCACTCGGTACGCGACGACGAGGTGAAGTTCGGGCTGAGCGTCACCGGCCTGGTGCACCCGGACCGGATCCTGCGCAACAGCGGCGCCCGCGCGGGCGACCTGCTGGTGCTGACCAAGCCGCTGGGCACCGGCGCGCTGGTCGCGGCGATGAAGAAGGACGCCCTGCTGCCGGGCGAACTCGAAGCGCTGATCGGCTGCATGACCGCGCTCAACAGCTGCGGAACCGGGCTGCATGCCCTGGGCGTGAACGCGTGCACCGACGTGACGGGCTTCGGCCTGACCGGGCACGCCCTGGAGATGGCGCTGGGCTCGGGCGTCACCCTGACGATCAGCGCCGCGGCCGTGCCGCAGCTGCCGCGGGCCGAGGCGCTGTGCGCCGCCGGCTTCACCTGCGGCGGCACCCGCGCCAACGCCAGCCACACGGCGGGCGGGATCCGCTTCGATCTCCTGCTTGGCGAAGGCATGCTCGGGCTGCTGAACGACCCCCAGACCAGCGGCGGCCTGCTGATTTCCGTGCCGCCGGACCGGCTGGACGGGCTGCTGGCCTTCCTGGGCCGATCCGGCACGCTGGCCGCCGCCGTCATCGGCGAAGCGGGCGCGCATCGGGCGGACGGCCCCTGGCTCGATTTCCGGCCCTGAGCCGCGATACGGAATTCCCTAAATCCTAGTCCCGCCAGGACGATATCCCTCCCGACCGCGGGAACGGGCGTACACCGACACGGGAGCGGCCGAGTTGGCTGTGTTTCTGAACAAGTCGCTGATGGATGTCCACCCGCGCGAGCTCGCGGGCATGGTCAGGGACATCCCCACGCTGCCCATCATCTACCAGCAGCTTTTCCAGCTCATGCAGGATCCCGAGGTCTCCGTTCCCCACGTCTCGGACCTGATGGCGCAGGACCAGGCGCTGTCGGCGAAGATCCTGCATCTGGTGAACTCCGCCTTCTACGGCTACAACAAGCAGATCAAGACGATCAGCCGCGCGGTCGTCATCCTGGGCTTCCGCGCCGTGCGCAGCGCCGCCCTGGCGATCAGCGTCTTCGACTACTTCAAGGACGAGGGCGAGAGCAGCGGCATCAACATGAAGGACTTCTGGATCCACTCGATCGCCGTCGCCACCACCTGCAAGGTGCTGGCCGAGAAGGCGAAGCTGACGCAGCAGGAGGAGGCCTTTGTCGTGGGGCTGCTGCACGACGTGGGCAAGCTGATCGAAAAGCGCTATTTCGCCAACGATTTCGACGACCTGTGCCGCGCGGCGCAGGAACAGCATCTGACGTGGTACGGCGGCGAACAACTGCTCTTCCAGATCAACCACGCGATCATCGGCAAGGCCGTGTTCCGCGCCTGGGATTTCCCGGCGAACGTGGTCGACGCCATCCATTACCACCACGAACCGGAGAAGGCGGGCACCGTGCCGCAACTGGCGGCGCTGGTCCATGTCGCGGACTACGTGTCCTACCAGATGCGGCTGGGCGCGCCGGGCGGCTACCCGCCCACGGAATGTTCGTCGGCGGCGCTCAAGGTGCTCGGACTGACCGAGGAACAGACCGTCGAGTGCCACGAACAGATCCGCACCGAACTCGAATCCTCCCTGGAGATCCTCAAGCTGGTCGAGTAGCCCGCTCCGCATCCGCCCGGCCTTTACTTGGCCCCTTCCCCGCTCCATACTGGCGCCCAGATCGTGATCCGGCCCGGTCCGCGTACCCCTGGCGGGGGTTTCCTTGTCCGAACGCGACACCACCATCCTGTTCGTGGGCGACATGCACCTGGGTCGCCTGCCGACGCGCGTGCCCGACGGCGACGACCTGCCGCCGCTGGCGGAGCTGGGCCCGGGCGCGGCGTGGCGCCGCGTGGCGGACGAAGCGGTGCGCCTGGCTGTCGACGCCGTGGCGCTGGCCGGCGACGTCGTCCACGGGGCCAACGACCTGTTCGAAGGCGCCAACGAACTGGCGGCCGGGCTGGAATCGCTGGCGCGGGCCGGCATCCCCGTACTGGCGGTGGCCGGCAACCACGACACGCGCGTCCTGCCGGATCTGGCGCGGCGCGGCGGCATCACGCTGCTGGGCCCCGGCGGCACCTGGAGCGCCGCCGACATCACGCCACCCGGCGGCCCGACCGTGCGGTTGGTCGGTTGGTCCTTTCCCGAGCCCCACTGGTCGGTCAGCCCGCTGGCCACGCCGCCGCCGCCACCCGAGACAGGTCTGGTCACGTTCGGCCTGCTGCACGCGGACCTGGATCTGGCCGACAGCCGCTACGCGCCGGTCAGCAGCGCGGCGCTGACGAACACCGGCTACGCTGGATGGCTGCTGGGACACATCCACCGCCCGGACGAGCCCGCCGACGGCGGCCGACCGTTCTATCTCGGCTCCCTGAGCGGCCTGGACCCCACCGAGACGGGACGTCACGGTCCCGTGCTCGCGCGCATCGGCGGCGACGGCCGCGTGGCGATGCGTCGACTGGCGCTGGCTCCGCTGGTCTGGACCGGCTGCGAACTGGACCTGAGCCCTGCCGAGGACGCCGCCCGCGATCTGCCGTCGCTGGTGCTGGGGGCGATGACGGACGCCGCCGCCGCGCTGGGTGACGATCTGGGCGCGGCGCGCGCCGTCGGCATCCGCGTCGTTCTGCGCGGAACCGTGGCGGACCCGAACGGCGTCAGGCGCGCGGCCGGAGCCCTGGTCGCCGGCGCGACCTGTCTGAACGCCCGCGGCGTCATGTGTTTCCTGGAAGGGATCATCGACGAGGTCCGCGGCGCTCTGGATCTGGCGGCGCTGGCCGCCATCGCGGACCCTGCGGGACTGTTGGCGCGGCGCGTCCTGACGCTGGAAGGCGCCGGCGCCGTTCCGGGCGTCGAGGACCCTGCCGGCTGGCGCGCCGCACTGCTGCGCGATGCGCGGCGACGCCTGGCGGATATCGACGCGATGCCCGCCTTCGGGAACATGGAATCCGCCGCCGACGACGAGGCGGTCCGCCGCGAGGCCCTGGCCGCCGCGCGGGCCGTCCTCGAGCATCTGCTCGCGACGAAGGGAGCCGGCCATGCGGCTGACCCGGCTTGACGTCGAGAGCCTGCCCGGACTGACCGGTCGTTTCACGCTGGAGCCGAGGCCCGGCATCAACGTCATCGTCGGCCCGAACACGTCCGGCAAGTCGTCGCTGGTCCGCGCCATCGACAGCCTGCTGTGGCCCACCTCCACGCCCGGAGCCGCGCGCCACATCCTGACCGCCCGGTTCGCCGACGCCGGCGGCGACGCCACCGTCTCGCGCCGCGCCGACGGCGCGCTGGTCTGGACACGCGACGGCAGAGAGGTGCCGCCCCCGCGCCTGCCGACGGACCATCTGCGCGATCGCTACGAGCTGGGGCTGCTGGATCTGGCTGAACGTCCCGGCGCCGGCGGCGACCGGGCGTTCGCCGCCGAGATCCGCCGCCAGATGACCGGCGGCTTCGACCTGGATCTGACCGGCGATCGCCTGTTCCCGCGCACGCCGGGCCAGACGACGAAGCGTCTGAACGAACTGCGGCAGGCGAACCTGAACTGCGCGGAACACGAACGCCGGCATCGGGACCTGCATGAACGCGAACGTCAACTGGACGCCTGGCGCGCCGCGTGGGACGAGGCCTCCGCGCAGGGCCGCGCCGCCGAAGCCTTGCGCGCGGCGCTGGCCGTCGGGGACGCGCGCGCCGCCATGGCCGCGGCGGAGCAGCGTGTGGCGACGTTCCCGGCCAGCCTGGCCACGTACCGAGCCGAGGATCCGCAGTCCCTGGTCGAAATGAGCCAGCGGCTGCAACAGGCCGAAGGCGAGATCGCCGCCGGTCGGCGGCGGCTGGAGGACACGCACACCCGCATCGGCGACCTGCGCCTGTCCCGGCGCGCCGACACACCGTTGCCGGCCGCCGTCGACGCGCTGATCGAGGCCTGGCGCAACGCGGAGACGGCGCGCGAGTCCGCCGCCGTCGCGCTCGCCGGAGCGCTGCGTCAGCACGAGCTCGCCGCCGCGGCGCTGGGCGATGCCGAAGCCGGCGTCTGGGCCGGAGCACCCGACCGCGCGGCGCTGGTCAAACTGGCGCAGCTGTTCGTGGATGCCGAAGAGGCCCGCGCGCGGCAACAGGCGGCGGACGCCCTGCTGTCCGAGCGGCTGCTTGCCGAGAGCGGCCCGGCCGCGCCGACCGAGCCCGCCGCCCTGGCCGTCACCGCGCTCGAAAGCTGGCTGGCCGCACCGATCATGTCGATGGCGTGGCCGCTGCTGGCCGCTGCCGCCGGCGCCGCACTGGTGGCCGTACCGGCCATCCTCCGTCAGCCCGCGGGCGGCACGCCCCTGTTGCCGATGGCCCTCGGGGTCCTGCTGATCGCCGCCGGCGCCGCCGGCGCCGCCAGGGCCTGGCGTGCGCAGCGAACCCGTTCGGCGCGGGCCGCGGAAGCGCGGCGCGCGCTCGCCGCGGCCGGCCTGACCGAAGCCGAGCGCGCCCTGGCCGCCGTCGACCGCGTCGCGGCCGCGGCGGCGCGCGACCATTGGCGGCGCGAGGCGACCCGTCACGAGCTCATCGACGCCTGGCGCAACCGGCTGCACGACGACAGGGAAAGGGCCACCGGCCGTCTGGCCACGCTCGAGAACGAGGCCGCTGCCCTGAAACAGGCCTGCGGGCTCGGCGCTGATCTGAAAGGCCACGTGGTCCTGCACGACGCGGAAGCCGCCGCGCGCCTGCGGGAAGCAGTGGCCCAGGAATCGCGGTTCCGCGCCGAGCTGGACAAGCGGGCGGAGAACGAAGCGGAGCGCGCCACGCGCGTGCACGCGGCGCT
>JAIFKS010000015.1:0-49329 GCA_020049465.1 bacterium
ACCGAACACGAAGCCGCGGTGCAGCGCTACCGCGCGCGACGCGACGCGGCGACCGCGGTGGCCCCGCGGCGCCCGGGCGGCCGCCCGCCGGGTGGGCGCTAGCTGGACGAGCGATGGAACTACGGCCCGCAGCCGTCGTTGACGGGCCCCGACCGGGCGCACTATGTTGTCGCCCGGCGCCGCGACACCGGCACACGAAAGGGACGATGATGGTCATCCTGCGCAGGTTCTGGTTGCTGTGGGCGGCGCTGGCCGCCATCGGGACGGGTTTCCTGCTGCTGTCGGCGGGCAGCCTGTCCGTGGGGCCGCTGATGCTGGTGACCGGTTACTGCATCCTGCTGCCGTTTTTCCTGTGGCGTTCCTTCCGCAAGAGCGTGGGCGAATAGTTCAGCTGGTTAGAACGCCTGCTTTACACGCAGGAAGTCACAGGTTCGAATCCTGTTTCGCCCACCACTTCCCGCTCCGGCCTCGAGGGCTCCCGACGTTCCGCGGAACGCTGCGGGAGCGTTAATGGCGATAGCTTTCCACCTGTTTCGCGATGGATCCCGCCGAGTCGACCGCGCACCCCGTTCCGGCAATCCGGTGGGGTGTGGGCGGGTGGTGGACTGCGCTTAACGCGCATCTTTTGTTTTTTCAAGAGCTTAACGGCCATTTGGAGCCGTCCGGCCTCGTAAAAACGACATCGCGACGTTTTTTCCCCCTGTTACGTCAATTTTCCATAGTAGACCGGAAAATATTCGCTTGCGTGTGGTGGGGCACCGTGGTAATCTCATCTGGTCAAGTGATGGACGCGTAAGTGGGAAGGAGAGTTCGACGCAGTTGTCAATGAGTGCGCCTGGGCTAGCCACCCTCGCAGGATCATGCCTTATTTGGAGGTGTCCTAATGGTTCTTAGGAAACTCACGGGAGTCTTCTCGATCGCTCTGGTCATCGGCGCGGCGACGTTCGCCGTCGCTGGTGTCCCGGATCTGGACAAGTCGACGGCCAGCACCGCTGCTGGCGTGGGCGTGACGCCGGTCATGTACAACCTGCCGAACGGACTGGGCGCGACCTTTGCCCAGGCTCGTACGACCACGGGTGTCGTGAACGCGACGATCACGCTGACCGTCCTTGATGGTGGTATGGTGCCCGTGGCCAACTACTCGGCCAATGACATGTGGCTGCAGCCCGTCGCGGGCGTGGGCAACTTCAACGCCTGCACCGGTGGCACGACTGCCGACCTGAACACCAACGCTTCGGGCGTCACCACCTGGGCGGCTCCGCTGCGCGCGGGTGGCTGGTCGACGAACAACACGCAGATCATCATCAACGGCGCCGCTCTCACGAGCAACACCGGCCTGGTGCTGCGTCACAACAGCACCGACATCAACGGTGACGGCGCTGCCAACCTGGCGGACATCCCGCTGTTCGCGGCTGACTTCTACGGCTCGTACGCTTTCCGTTCGGACCTCCAGTACGATGGTCTCGTGAATCTGAGCGATATCCCTCGTCTGGTGTCCGGCGTCGGCGCGGTTTGCCCGTAGTCTTCGGCTGGAGTGCAACGGAACCGCTGGCTGGAATGGTACAGTGAAATCTCCGGCTTCGGCCGGAGAGGAGAGCCGAAAGGCGATCCACCGGTTGCTGGACTCCCATGGCCCTGCTGATGCAGGCGGCAGGGCCATCAGTTAAAATCGCCCGTTGGTTTTGATGCCCAGCGGTCTGGTTCGACAAAACTCCTGCGGTCTGAGGAGACAACTACAATGAAGAAATTGGTAGCTTTGCTGCTCGTCAGCATGATGGCCACGGTTGCGTTCGCCGGTCTCGACACGAACTCCGACTCGTTCGGCGTCTACTTCGACGCGGCGGGCATCACCAACACCGTCGCCGCTCCCTTGTTCACACCGTTCCCCGTGTATCTGCTGCTCATGAACCCGATCGGCACGCTGACCGACGCGTTCGAGTGCACGGTCACCCCGACGGGTGCGCCGTACTTCATCCTGGGCACGGACCTCGGTCCCGTGGCCCTGGACATCGACGCTTCCGCCAACGGTTTCGCCGTGGGCCGTGCGTCGCCGTACCCGATCGCTGATGGCGCGATCAAGCTGGTGACCTGGAGCTTCATGCTGCAGGCTGCCGCTCCGCTGGAATTCCGCATCACGCAGGCGACGCTGAACTCGATCCCGGGCTCCGGCGTGCCGGTGGTTTCGGGTGGCGGCGTGCTGCGCGCGTGCGGCGTTGCTTCCGGTGACGTTACGCTGCCGGTGGCCATCGTCAACGGCACGACCTCCCCGGTGTCCGAAGAAGTCAACAGCTTCGGCGCCGTCAAGAGCCTGTTCCGCTAGGACCTGGTTCTGAGAATCGGTGGCTTCGGCCACTGAGAGAGCCCGGCCGGGTAACCGGCCGGGTTCTTTTTTGCTTTTTCACGCGAACCACCCGCCCGAAAGGTCCTCCGGTGCGGCAACTCCTGCCCACCCGGCACCGCCGGCCTCGCGCGCCGACGCCCTCTTGACAGCCCCGGGAAGCGGACGGATATTCACCCACAGGATCGTCTCCAACGGTTTGCCGCACTCCGCGGCGGCTCCTGGTGACCGTCCGCGGTGGGTGGGAGTTGCCAAATCTTCACTTGTCGTCGGAGAAATGGCCTGATAAGTTGCGCCGGTGCGAGTTCGCTCGAGGTCTGAGTTCGAATCGCTGGAATGGAGTCCGGGCTTAGCCTGCGGCCTGCGAAAGGGTTCGGTTCCAAACGGCACGGTACGTGCTCGGCGGCACCGGGCGGCAGACGCGCCGGGTCGGCGCGGTCGCTGGAAGCCCTGCAGAGTTGGGTGCGATTTCCGAGAAAGGGGAATCAGAACATGAAGAAACTGCTCTTTGTTGTTTACGCGCTGGCGGCGATCTCGCTGCTGGCTCCCAGTGCCGGCTTTGCGCAGGACTGGGAGAACCGGATCGGCATCTACACGACGCCCGATCCGGTGGACGGCCGTGCCGACGTCTTCGCGCCGACCGCGAACTTTCCGTTCAACGTCTATTTCGTGCTGACCAGCCCGACCTTCGACGACGGTTCGCCGGTCGACCAGGTCGACGCCTTCGAGTTCAGAGTGACGATCGGACCGGCCACGAGCGGTATCTTCAAGCTGAGCCAGACGCTGTGGCCCAGCTCCCTGAACATCGGCACCGATTCGAATCCGTTCAACGCGGAATACGCGGTCGGCGGCGCGATCCCGCAGCCGGTGGCCAACGGCGCGGTGTTGCTGATGACCTGGAACCTGATGGTCACCAACACTTCGGTGCCGTACTACTTCTACCTGAACCCGACGTCGGCTCCGGCCTTCCCGGGCTTCCTGGCGTTCAATTACCCGGCGATCGGCATCAACAATTCGGTGCTGGTGCCCTGCACCCCGTCGTCCGGTGACGGCGTGACGCCGGTGTTCGCCCTGGGCGACCTCACGATTCCGACCGAATACGACACCTTCGGTGGCGTGAAGGCCCTGTTCCGCTAGTCGGTAACGGACCTCGCCTCCGCGGATGCGGGCCGCCCCCGGCAACGGGGGCGGCCGCTTTTTTGCCCGCTCCCGGGACGCCTGCCCGCCTGGGCGGCGGCTATTGACCCGCACGACGTTCGCATCTATACTCTGAAGATGCCCTCCGGGCCAAGCCCGCCCCTGATCGACAGTTCTGCCGCAACCCCAGGAGTCCCTCATGGGTCGTGCTTCACGATGCCTCGTTTCAGGGCGCATCCTCAGCGTGTGTTCGGTCTGGCTCGCTTCGGCCCTTTTCACCGCGCTGCCGGCGACACCCGCCCGGGCGGCCGCGTCGCCGCCGCTGACCGGCTCCGGCGTGCCGCCGCGCGTGCAGGTGGCCGCCAGCACGGCCGAGAGCCTGCGCCTGTCGCTGGACGGCCTGGTGGCCCAATGGACGCAAGCCTACACCGGCGCCGACGGCCAGCCGCGCTGGACGCTGACCATCGACGGTTTCGACAGCGGCGGCGTTCCGGGCGCGCCGCGCGTGCCGGCCAGCGGTTCGTGGCTCGTCGTGCCGCCGGGCACGCGCCCGGTGGTCCGCGTGCTGGCCGAGAACTGGCAGCCGGCCGACGGGCGGCAGCTCGCGTTCGAGACCATGCCGGTGCAGTTGCCGCCGGTTGGCGATGAACCCCCTTCGCTGCGCGAAATGCTGATCGAGCCCGGCGACATCCTGCCGACGGGCGCCGAACTGGTGCCCGCCCTGCGGGACGCCGCGGCGGGCCACAGTGGCGCGGCCGTCACCGTGGGCGAGCCCGGCTGGTGGCGCGGGCGCCGCGTGGCGGCCTGCCGCATCGTGCCGGTGCGCTACGACAGCCGCGGGCGCGCCGAGCAGACGCTGACCGGCGGCCGCTGGGAGATCGCGTTCGTGCCCGACACGGCCGCCAAGGCGTCCGTGCCGGCGGCCAACGCGCGCCTGCGCTCGGGTGCCAACGACGCGCGCTTCGCGTCCTCGTTCCTGAACGGCGAGCTGCTGGCCACGCTGCCGACCGAAGGCCGGGCCCTGGGGGCCGAGGCGTCCTTCGAGAAGGCGGCGGCATGGCCCGCGCCGCGGGCCGCCCTGAAGGCGACGCCGCTGGGCGCGGAAACGCGGCTGGCCGTTTCGCGGACCGGGCCGGTGCGCGTGAGCTACGCCCGCCTGCGGCAGCGCGGCCTGGTCCCCGACGTTCCCATCGCCGAATCGCAGGTGCGGCTGTACCAGCGGCGGTACCTCGAGCGCATCGACACCGGGACCGGCGCGCCCTATGTGGAGATCGAGGTGCCCATCCACATGATGGGCGAGGGCGACGCCTTCGACGGCGACGACTTCTTCGTGTTCTACGGGCTGCGGTTGCGGGACGACACCAGCTACACCGCAGATCTTGGCGCCGGCCCCGAGTCCGTTCCCGGCAGCGGCGACAACTTCGAGATGAACAACGACGCGAACATCTACTGGCTGGCCTGTGCCGAGCCGGCCGTGGGGCAGCCCTGGGCCCGCATGGCCACGACGACGCTGGCGCCGGCCGTCGGCGCGCCGTTGGGCAGCTTCCGCCATCAGGCCCATCTGGAGGAGCCGTCGGCGTTCCGCGAGAACCTGCCGGAGACCACCACCGACCGCATGTACATGAACACGGCACTGGATGTCGAAGCGTCGGTCGCGGTCACGCCGTTCTGGCGGCCGGATCCGGCCGGCGCTGCGGTGGACCTGAACGTGGCCGTAGCCGGCTTCAACAACGTGGCCCGGCCTCTGCGTTTCGAACTGGTGACCGATACCTCCAACATCACGCTGTTGGAGGACTATCCCCTGAGAACCTCGGCGCAGGTGATCCGAAACTACACAGTACCGGCTTCGGCCATCAACGGGGCCACGACCAAGCTGCTCATGTCGCGGGGCGTGGGCGCCGGACCCTACCTGTCGGCCTTCCTCAACTGGGTCCAGATCGCCTACGACGCGCTCTACGTCGCGGTGGGCAACGAACTGCGTTTCCACGGGGGCGATGAATCGGGCGCGCGCCCGCTCGAAGTGACCGGATTCACGGGCAGCGACGTGGGCCTGCTGGAAATCACCGACCCGAGGGCGCCGGTGTTCGTGACCATGCAGGCGGGCAACGTGGTGGCGGACGGCGCCGGCTGGAAACTGTCGGTGATGCCTTCGCAATCGGGCACGCGGCGCGTGTTCCACGCGCTGGGCGCCTTCGGCACGACGGGCGTGCTGGAATTCAACTACGTGAAATCGACTGTGGCGGCCGACGTCTCGGACCCGACGCAGCTGGCCGGCGGCAACCCCGACCTGATCGTGATCGCCCACCCGGATTTCCGTGCGGCGACCGACCGCTGGGTGCAGCATCGCATCGCGCGCTCGGGCGGCACCTTGAAGGTGCACGTCGTCGATGTCGACGACCTGTACGACTGGTACAGCGGCGGCCTGCGGGATCCCTGGGCCATCAAGCGCTTCTGCAACCAGGCGCTGACCGCCTGGGAGAGCTGGGCGCTGGTCATTGTCGGCGACGCCAACGAGAACTCGCTGGGCAAGCGGGTCCTGTCGCAGGCGAACAGTTGGGCCACCGACTGGGTGCCGACGCACTACCACACCCAGACCGCGCTGTCGTACGAGCCGGAACTGATGGCCAGCGACAAGTGGTATGCGTCGCTGCAGTACGGAACCGTCTATCCGTTCGAGGATTTTCCCGGTCCCTCGACCACTCCCTTCGACATGTTGACCGGACGGCTGCCCTGCAACAGCGTGGGCGAACTGGACACGATGATCGACAAGATCATCGAACTGGAAACGCCACGGGCGGGACAGGACTGGCGCCGGCGCGGCATCTTCGTCGCCGACGACGAATGGTCCAACGGCTACGGATCCGAGGCTTTCCGGGTCCTGGTGTACAGTTATGGCGAATCCGACTTCCTGGAGAGCGAACGCGATTCGCTGGCCCAGGACTGGGCCTCGCGCACGGGTGTGACGCTGGAGTCCTCGCTGGTCTCGTTGAAGGCGCTGCTCGATCCGCAATTCCCGTACAGCGGGCCGCCGCCGACGCCGGCCGACCGTGATCTCAACGCGGTGCGGCAGTACACGGCGGCTGCCGCCACGCCGGCGCTGCTGGCGGCGCTCAACCAGGGCGGACTTTTCGTCAGCTATCAGGGGCACGCCAACCAGTACGTGCTCTCGTCGGAATACTGGCTGCAGGACATGCCGACCATCCCCGGTCAGCGCGTGGACACCACGCTGCTGTCCAACACGGGGCGGCCGTGGTTCTTCGTCGGGCTGGGGTGCCATATCGCCGACTGGGCGCAGAATCCGGTCAAGAACAGTGAGTTGCCGCAGGAACGGAGCATCGGCGAGAAGTTCCTGCTGCGACCGGGCGCGGGCGCCTCGGCGGTGTATGCCAGCAGCGGTTACGAGTTCATCGTCGCCAACCGGGTCTTCGGCGAGTACCTGTCGCGACGGTGGACCCGGCGGCCGCCCGCCGTGCGCTCGGTCGGACCGGGCGCCAGCGTGCAGGGACGCAGCCGCTGGATGCTGGGCGAACTGCTGTGGGCCGCCGAATCCGATCTCATGGCCGTGCGCGGGCTGAGCTATCCCTATGACGAAATGCTGGCGCAGTACGTGCTGTTGGGCGATCCGCTGATGATACTTGACGGTGGCGAACCGGTGGTCGGGGCCGTGCTGCACGGCGAAGCGGATCAGGCAGTCAGCGGCGCCGTGGAACTGGTGGCGCTGGACGGGACGAACCTGCGCACGCTCTCGATCGACGCGCGCGACGAGGCGGGCATCGACCGGCTGGAAGTGATCGACGACCAGGGCAACGACCTGACTTCGCAGATCGTGATCGAGACGCTGCCGGCCGGCGCGCAGACGCATCAGCGGGTGGACTACGCGCTGACGGTGCCGGTGCTGCCGTATGACCACACGCTGACCGTGCGCGTGTACGACACGGGGGCGGCGCTGCCGACGGACCGCCACTGGGAGCTGCAGCTGGATATGCCGCAAACGGCTGTTTTCGTGGTCGACGGCCAGGAACTGGATCCCGGCACGTTCACCTTCGAAACCGGCGTGCCGGTGGCGTTCAGCGGCACGGTGACCAGTGCGGCCTGGTTGACCTCCGAAATGGAACTGACGTTGACCAGCGCAACGCTTGCCTTGTCCGGCGTTCAGTTCAACGTCAGCAAGGGGCGCGGGCTGACGGTCGACTTCACCGCGACCGCCGGCGAAGCGGGCAGTGAAACCGGGCACAGCGTGGTGCTGGGCATCGACGGGAACCTGACCGAACTGGATCTGCAGGCGGCGCCCGACGACGGCGGCGTGCTGGACATCGGTCGCGTGCTCAATTTCCCCAATCCCATGGGCGAGGACACGCGTTTCCTGGTGGAATCGAGCGTTACGGGCAACGGCCGCATCAGCCTCTGGTCGGTGGCGGGCAGTCCGGTGGCGCGCCTCGCGTTCACCGCCAGCGGTGAAGACCAGGCGATCACCTGGGACGGACGCGATGCCCAGGGCGACGAACTGGCCAACGGCACCTACCTCTACCGCGTGGAGATCGACGGGCCGCTGGGCACCGTGCGCAGCGACATGCAGCGCCTGGTGATCATGCGTTAGGGTGGCCCGCAGGAGCCGTGCGCCAAGGGGCCCTGGGCCCCGAAAAGTTGGGTCCTGGAAAGTTGGGGCCCGGAAGGATGGGGATGGGACGGAGCTCACACCCCGCCGGCGGCCGGGAAGCCGGCAGCGGCCGGTCCGTTGCGCCGCCGCTGCCGCGGGCTCTGGCCCTCGGAATGGCCCTCATGCTTTTTCTGGCGCTGGCGGGCAGTGGTTGCGGCGGACCCAAGCGCCTGCCGACGGTCGAAACGTCGCCGCGGCCGGGGCCGGGGGTGGAAACCACGCCGACGCCGCCGGTCGTCGCGGACGAGCCGGTCGTGCACCCGGAAGCGCCGCGCATTCCCTGGTTGGAACCTGCCGAGCCTCTGCTTCGACTGGGCGTGGGGCTGCTCGAAGACAAGATGACGCTGGAACTGCGGTCCGAGGGCGCCACCTGGGTGCGCGACGCCGAGTCCGGCCGCACGCTGGCCGCCCTGGAGGCCGGCCAGCCGCTGGTCTGCGGGCGCGACGGTGATCAGGTGTCCTGGCAGGCGGGCGATCGCGACGGACGCGTCGGTTCGGTGGCGCTGCAGCCGATCGACCCCGGTTTCCTGGTTAGCGCGCCCGGCGGTTCGTACCGCGGCGAGTTCGTGGTTCTTCCCACCCCGCGCGGCCGCGGCCTGACCCTGGTCAACAACGTCGAACTGGAGGACTACCTCAAGGGCGTGGTGCCGTGGGAGATCGGCCGTCACGACGCCGGCAAGTTCGACGCCCTCTGCGCGCAGGCCGTGGCCGCCCGCACCTACACCATCTCGCACCTGGGCGCGCGCAAGGCCCGCGGCTTCGATGTCTTCGCCTCGGTCATGGACCAGGTCTACAAAGGCGCCGCGGACGAGGACGAACTCTGCAACGAGGCGATCGCGGAGACGGCGCACCAGGTGCTGCGTCACGGCGGCAAGGAGATCGAGGCCTACTACAGCGCCTGCTGCGGCGGCACCACCACGAGCGTCGGTGAAGTCTGGCCGAAGTCGGATCTGCCCTACCTGCAGAAGCGCTCCGACGGTCCGGGCGCCGATGGCCAGCCGTGGTGCGCCGGCTCGACGTATTTCCACTGGCGGGAGACCTGGAGCCTCGGCGCGCTGGAGAAGATCCTGCAGCGCACGTTGCCCGAATATGTGGAGCACATGTCGCAGGAGGGGCGCGCGCGGTGGGCTTCGCCGACGTTCACGCCGGCGCGCGGCGGCGTGTCGGGGCGGCCGGGATCACTGCGCGACCTGGAGATCCGTCGACGCACGCCCAGCGGCCGCGTGGCCGAACTGGCCATCGTCACCGACGCCGGCACCTACCACGTGCGCGGCGACCGCGTGCGCTGGGTGCTGACGCCGGCCAGCGGCAGCCCGTTCATCCTGCGCAGCGCCCTGTTTGAACTGGAACTCGTGCGCGACGGCGACCGCCTGCGCGAAGTGGCCGTGCGCGGCCGCGGGTTCGGGCACGGCATCGGACTGTGCCAGACCGGCGCGCTGGGGATGGCGGCGGCCGGGAAATCGTGGCGGGAGATCCTGGCCCACTACTACCCGGGCGCGAGCCTCGACGAAGTGCGGAGGCGGGAGCGATGAGCGACAGACCGACGACTCCCTCGGCGGGCGGCACGGCGCCGCGGCTGGCCTCCAGCCTGGTCGTGGGGCTGGCCGGCCCCGAGCCGACGCCGGCCGAGTGGGCCTGGCTGTCGCAGCACCGTCCGGCGGGCGTCATCCTGTTCGGGCGCAACGTGACGGGCCCGGCGCAGGCGGCCTCGCTGTGCGGGCGCCTGCGCGCGTCGGTGCCCGGCCTGCAGATCATGGTCGATCACGAGGGCGGGCCCGTCGCGCAGATGGCTGCGGCGGCGGGCCGCCCGCCCGCGGCCTGGGCGCTGGGCGCGCTGGACGACCCGGAACTCACGCGCGAGGTGTGCCGCGAAACCGGCGCGCGTCTGGCCGCGCTGGGCGTCACGCGCGTGCTCGGACCGGTGGCCGATGTCCTGGAGTATGCGCGCAATCCGGTCATCGGGGCCCGCGCGTTCGGCGACACGCCGGCGCTGTGCGCGCGCCATGTCGCGGCCGCGGTGCGCGGCTACCGCGAAGCCGGGCTGCTCGTCTGCGTGAAGCACTGGCCGGGCCACGGCGGCACCGCGACCGACAGCCATCTCTCGCTGGAACTACAGATGGTCTCCGGCTGCCGCGAGCCGTTCCTGGCCGGACTTGCCGCTGGCGCCGACGCGATCATGGTGGGGCATCTGCCGGTGGCGCTGACCAGCGGAGGCGTTCCGTGCCTGGCGACGCTCGACGCCGACTACCTGGCGGCCACGCGCGCGGGCCTGACCGCCGACGGCGTGGCGCCGCTGCTGGTGGCGGACGACATCACGATGGGCGCGCTGCGGGTTCCCATGCGCGCGGCGGGCGTGCCGGTGCCCGACGATCTGGACAGCGGGCTGGTCGATCCCGGCGTGGTTCCCGACGCCTGGCTGCGGCGCCTGCTGGAAGCGGGCTGCGGCCTGCTCCTGATCCGCGGCATCCCCTGGCGCGCGCTGCCGCTCGCGGAGAACACCCTGGAGGCGGCGCCGGCGGCCTCGACAGGGACGGCGGCGGACACCGGGTCGGTCGGCGAGCCGGTGACCTGGCGTGCCGCACGGAGTCGCCTGTGGACGCAGGCGGCCAGCGGTTGGGCGGACGGCGGGTCCGAACTGGCCTGGCTCGATTTCACCGAAGGCGACCGCTGGGGCGCGGCCGACCAGCGCGGGGGCGAAGCCTTCACGGCGAAGCTGCAAACCCTCTTCGCGTCGGTGCGGCGTCTGGGCGCAGGTCCCGGGGAAAGGCGCACCGGCGCGCGACTGCTGGTCACCTCGCACCGCCCGCTGCCGGCCGAGGCCCTCGCAGGGCTGACCGCGGCGCGCCGCGGGTTCGCCGTGGCCATGGGGCACCCCAGCCTGGCGGCGGATCTAAGATCTTTCCTGGGAGAGGGTTGGCAGGTCGGCCAGGTCTACGATTGCGATGCCGCCGACCTGGAACCGGAATCCTGCGGTCCTGTTCAATAATCTTTTGACTGAACGGCGGGGTGGGATTATATTCCCCCCTCGCTGAATCCCAAGGCGGGGGCGTAGTTCAGTTGGTTAGAACGCCGGCCTGTCAAGCCGGAGGTCGCGAGTTCGAGTCTCGTCGCTCCCGCCATCTGCCAACCGCGGCCCAGGTCGCGGTTTTTTGTTTTGGTTGCCCTTGGGAACCTTTAGGACCGCGAACCAGCCGTACCGCTGCCGACCATTCCCGCCAACGCCAAGGAGCTGGAACGATGAACCACGAGCCCCGTTCACGGCGCCGCCGGGCCGCCGCTCCGGTGATGGCCACCGCCATCGTCCTGCTGTTTGCCGCGATGGCCGGATGCGGCGATCGGCAACGACCCGCTCCGGAGGCTGCGATGAAGGATCAACCGAAGACCGCCGACCGCGACAGCGACTGCGGCTGGGTCGGAACCGGCCCCCTGCCGGTGGTGGCCGACCTGGACGCGCGCCTGGCTGCCTATGTGCCGACCACCCTGGACCCGGCCCTGGACCATCTGGACGCCACCGAGCAGGCCGTGCTGGCGAAGCTGGTCGAGGTCGCGCGCATCATGGACGGCCTGTTCGGCCAGCAGGCGACGCCCTGCGCGCAGGCGTTGTCCGCGCGCATCGCCGAGCTGCCGGCCGATCGCCAGGACTCGGTCCGTCGCTACGTCGCCATCAACAAGGGGCCCTGGGACCGGCGCTTCCACTACGAGCCGTTTTTCGGAACCTGGCCCCATCCGGCCGGCGCCAACTATTATCCGGTCGACCTGACCGACGCCGAGAAGGCGATGATCAGCGACCATGCCAACGGCCTCGACGGACTGTTCACGATGGTGCGCCGCGACGAGGCCGGCGCGCTGAAGGCCGTGCCCTATTCGCAGTTCTTCGCGGCCGAACTGCAGCAGGCGGCCGCCCTGATGCGCGAAGCGGCGGCGCTGACGACCAACGCCAGCCTGAAGGCGTTCCTGGAGTCGCGCGCGACGGCGTTCCTGAGCGACGACTACTACGAGTCGGACATGCTGTGGATGGATCTCGACAGCACGGTCGAGATCACCGTCGGTCCCTACGAGACGTACGAGGACGGGCTGTTCGGCTACAAGGCGGCGTTCGAGGCGTTCGTGACCGTGACCGATCCGGTCGAGAGCCAGCGGCTGGCGAAGTTCAAGGACGAGCTGCCCTGGCTCGAGATGCAGCTGCCGATGGACGACCGTCACAAGAATCCCAACCGCGGTTCCGAGTCGCCCATCCGCGTCGTCGACGAAGTCTATTCGGCCGGCGACACGCGCGCGGGCGTGCAGACCATCGCCTTCAACCTGCCCAACGACGAGCGGGTCCGCGAAGCCAAGGGCAGCAAGAAGGTCCTGCTGCGCAACGTCATGAAGGCCAAGTTCGAGCAGATCCTGACGCCCATCGCGCAGGTCGTGGTGGCCGAGGACCAGCTGGGCGACCTGACGGCCGAATCGTTCTTCCTGCACACGCTGTGGCACGAGATGAGCCACGGCATCGGGCCGGGCAAGATCACGGTCGACGGCCGCGAGACCGAAGTGCGTCTGGAACTGAAGGACACCTATTCGACGCTGGAAGAGGCCAAGGCCGACGCCATGGGCGAGTGGGACATCTTCGTGCTGACGCGCGCGAACAAGGGCTACTTCCCGGAGACCATCTTCCGCCAGCAGGCGGCGACCTACCTGGCCGGCATCTTCCGTTCGGTGCGGTTCGGCATCGGCGAGGCGCACGGCAAGGCCAACGCCATCCAGTTCAACTATCTGGTGGAAAAGGGCGCCATCACCTCCGAGGCGGCCACGGGGCGCTTCCGCATCGACGTGCCGGTGTTCGAGAAGGCCATCGCCGAGCTGGTCGGCGAGATCTGCACGATCCAGGCCGAGGGCGACTACGCGGCCAGCCAGGCGTTCATCCAGCGCTACGGCGGCATGCCCGACGTGCTGGCGGCCGCGCTCGCGAAGCTCGACCATATCCCGGTGGACATCGCGCCGGTGTTCCCGCGCTGGGACCATTGACCCGAATCGATCGAGGGCCTGCGGCGAACCGTCGCCGCAGGCCCGGCCTTTTCCCTGGAAGCGCACCATGCTGCTGATCAGTGAAATCTATCCGGCCATTTGCGGCGAATCGCTGTTCAGCGGCATGCCCTGCACCCTTGTGCGGCTCAGCGGCTGCCACGTGCGCTGCCGTTGGTGCGATTCGGCGCACGCGTTCAACGGCGGCGAAAAGCTGGCCGTGGACGAGGTGCGCGAGCGCGTGCGGGCCCAAGGCCTGCGCACGGTCCTGGTGACCGGCGGCGAGCCGCTGCTCCAGCCGGCGGTGACCGGCCTGCTCTCGGCGCTGCTGGCCGACGGGCTCACCGTGCTGCTGGAGACGAGCGGCACGATCGGACCGCGCTCGGCGGTGCCGCTGCGGGACGTGCCGGCGGGCGTGCACCGCATCGTCGATCTGAAGGCGCCCGGCAGCGGGCTGGCGGATGAAGTCCTGGACTGGGAGGGCATCGCCCTGCTGGGCCCGGGTGACGAACTGAAGGCGGTCCTGGCCGACCGCCGCGACTACGAGTGGGCGCGGGATCTGGTCCGCGCGCCGGGCCGGTTGCCGGCCGGCGTGCCGGTCAGTTTTTCCCCGGTGCAGGACGGACTGAGTCCGGCCGAGCTGGCCGGCTGGATTCTTGACGATGCCCTGGACGTGCGCTTCCAGCTGCAGTTGCACAAGGTGGTCTGGCCCGGCGTCGCGCGGGGGGTGTGACGATGGCGGACGGACACGCGAAGGCCGGCGCGAGGCCGCTGGCGATCGTGCTGCTGAGCGGTGGCATGGATTCCTGCGTGTGCCTGGCCGAGGCGGTGCGCGACCATGAAGTCGCCGCGCTGCACATCAACTACGGCCAGCGCACCGAGGCGCGCGAACTGCGCGCTTTCCGGGAACTGGCCGACCATTACGGCGTCACCCGGCGGCTGGTGGCGGACATCTCGTACCTGAAGGCGATCGGCGGCTCGTCGCTGGTGGACGCGACGCAGACGGTCGAAACGGGCCTGCCCGAACCGGGACAGGGCGTGCCTTCGACGTACGTTCCGTTCCGTAACGCGCACATCCTGGCGGTCGGCGTGTCGTGGGCCGAGGTGATCGGGGCCGGCGCGCTCTACATCGGCGCCGTGGAAGAGGACGGCAGCGGCTATCCCGACTGCCGGCGCGAATTCTACGACCGCTTCGAGGCCGCCGCCAACGCCGGCACGCGGCCCGAAACCCAACTGACCATCGTCACGCCGCTGATCCGCCTGGACAAGGGCGCGATCGTGCGCCGCGGCCTGGAACTGGGCGCCCCGCTGCACCTGACCTGGTCCTGCTACACGGACGAGGATTCGGCCTGCGGCATCTGCGAGAGCTGCCGCCTGCGCCTTCGCGGTTTCGCCGCGGCCGGGGTCAGCGACCCGCTGCCGTATCGCCGCTGATCTCCGTGCCGCCTGAACCCGCGACCGCGAAGCGCCCGAAATCGTAATCCTTGTACGCGTTGCAGCGGCTGCAGAGGTGGATCAGGTCGCGGCGGCCGTCGTCCAGCAGTTCGCGCAGGCAGCGGGCGGCGTGGCCCTGCCAGATCTCGAGCACCGACTGCTCCAGCACGTTGCCGATGACCGCCTTCTCGTGCACGTCCCAGCAGCAGATGGTGGCGTTGCCGTCGGTGTAGAAGAACATCTCGTCGAGGATCTTCAGGCACGGCTTCTTCACCACATCTTCGGGCTTCTGTCCGGTCCACGGCCACTGGTAGAGCTGCGTGACCAGCACCTCGGTGCAGCGCGGCTCCCAGTAGGCGCGGTAGTCGGCGATCTCGTGGCGGTTCTCCGGTACCTCGATCATGCGCAGTTCGGTGAACACCTTGTCGCGCCAGCCCTCGCGGTCCCAGATCTCCAGGAACCTCGTCGTGCGCTCGAGCACCTTCTGGTAGGGGATTCCCACGCGCGACGGCTCGTAGGTCGCGGCGCTGAAGCCGTCGATCGAGAACCGCATGATGTCCACGCCGGCAGCCAGCAGTTCGCGGCCCAGGTCCTCGGTGAGAAGTTCGGCGTTCGTGTTGAATTCCACACGCGCCGTCGGATCGTTCTGCTTGATGTAGCGCACGATCTCCGGCTGCCGCTTGTCGACGAACGGCTCGTTCGTCAGGAACGGGCGGTAGGTGAGGCCCCAGCCGCGCGTGTCGTCGACGATCTTCTTCCACATCGCGTCGGGCATACGCGCGGGGTCGCGCACGATCTCGTTCTGCGGGCAGAACGGGCACTTGGCGTTGCACTTGGTGACGGTCTCGAGCTGGATGAAACGCGGGCGTTCGGCGTACGGCAGCCGCCACCGCGGGCCGCTGTTCGACGACGGTCCGTTGGCGTGGCCTTGCCACTGGTCAGCCTGGGCTGGACGCATGGGTTTCCTTCGGGTGCGGGGTTCGGTTCCCGGATCCTCGGCATCGCCGCCGGGTCAGGGCGCGGACAACAGCGGTTCCAGAACCGCCAGGCTGCGGGCCGTGGCTCCGCGCTGGGCCAGCACGACCGCACGCGCGGCTGCGGAGGCCAGGGCCATCGCCGCGGGGTCGCCCAGCAGCCGGTCGGCGGCGCTCAGCGCCTGTTCGGGCGTGCGCACGACCTGGCCGGCGCCGCGGCGCACCAGTTCGCCGGCCTCTTCGGCGTTGTCGATGACGGGGCCGAACAGGACCGGCAGACCCGCCACGGCCGGTTCCATCGTGTTGTGAACTCCGGTGGTGAAGCTGCCGCCGACGTAGGCAAGATGACCCGCGCGGTAGATTTCCGCCAGTTGGCCGATCGAGTCGGTCAGGACCACATCCGCCGCGTCCGCGCCCGCCGTGTCCGCCGCGACGACCTCGGACAGCCGCCGGGTGCGCAGGCCGTCCGCTGCGAGCACGCGTTCGAGCTGCGCCAGGCGCGCCGGCGACGGCTCGTGCGGCGTCAGCACCACGCGCACGTCGGGGTGCCCGGCACGCAGCCGCGCGAGCACCGGCAGCCACAGCTTCTCGTCCGGGGGCCAGGTGCTGCCCAGGATCAACAGCCGCCCGCCCAGCCGCCTCAGCGCGGCGGCGGTGGGGCCGGCCTGCGCGGCTTCCCAGCGCAGGATGACCTGCTCGGCCCGCGTGTCGCCGGTGACGCTGACCGGGCAGTGCACGCCCAGGTCTTCCACGAAGCGACGGCGGTCCTCTTCGGTGCAGACGCCGAGGTGCGCGAAGCGGTCGAACAGGTCCCGGTACAGGGGCTTGGCGTACGGACGCAGGCGCGCGCTGCCGGGTCGCAGCGAACCGGCCATGAGCACCACCGGCACGCCCGCGCGCGCCGCGGCGAGCACCTGGTTGGGCCAGCAGTCGAACTTGACGAAAACCAGCAGGCGCGGCCGCCACAGCCGCACCAGACGTTCCATGGCCGGGGCGCGGTCCAATGGCAGGTACTCGTGCAGGTCGGCACAGGGGCGCTTTTCGGCGAAGTGGCGGCCCGACGGCGAGAAATGCGTGACCACCAGCGGCGCCCGCAGGGGACGATCGCGCAGCGCGGCGATCAGCGGCCGGGCCTGTTCGTATTCACCCACCGACGTGACGTGGAACCACACACAGCCCTGCACCGCGGCCGCGGCGGCTTGGATGCGCTCGTCCAGGCCGACGCGTCCGCGCAGGCCTTCACGCAGTTTGGGAAAGAACGGCGCCGCCAGCGGCGCGGCGGCTGCCAGCGCCGGGCTCAAGATGCGGTACGCGCGCAGCGACAGGCCCGGCGCCCGCGCGGCGTCGGTTTTCGCGGCGTTGTCCGTCAGGTGCTCCGGCCGCCGCGCGCTCATGTCGGGCTCCCGACGGCGCGCAGCGTCTGCACGGCGAGGGCCGGCGTGATGGATTCCAGGCAGGCCAGGTCGCCGCGGTGGCAGGGGCGTTTGCCGTTGCGCGAACACGGTCGACAGTCCAGTTCGTGCTCGAGCACGCGGCTGCGGGGCAGGCGCGGGAAGTACCCGAAGGAGCGCACCGTCGGCCCGAAGAAGGCCAGCACCGGCGTGCCGGTCGTTTCGGCCAGGTGCAGCAGGCCGCTGTCGTTGGTGGCCAGGGCGCGGCACCGGGCCAGTTCGCCCGCGACGTCCACCAGGGATCGGCCTTCGACGACCACGGCACCGGCGGCCGCGGCGGCGGCCGCCAGCGGACTGCCGGCGAACCAGGCGCGTTCGTCCGGACCCAGGAAGATGCGCAGATCGCTCTCGCCCGCCGCGGCCAGGGCTTCCACCAGGGCGACCCAGTGGCGTTCGGGCCAGCGCTTGGTCGCCCAGCGTGCACCGGGGGCCAGACCCAGAGGCCCGGCGCCGTTGGGGGCTGCGCCCAGGCTTCCGAGAGGAGGGCGCCGGACGGCGGTCGGCAGGGGAGGCGCAGCCGCGTTGGCCAGGCCCAGTGCCTCGTCGAAGCGGTCGACCATCGTCCGCTCCAGGCGCGCGTTGGCGGTATCGCCGGCCAGCAGCCGCAGCCGGGCCGTCGTGTCCTTGGCCAGACGTGCGTCGGCCCGGCGCCCCATCAGGGTCAGCAGCGCGTGGCTGCGCAGGACGTGGTGGGCATCCACGACGCGGTGCCAGCGCTGGGCGCGCAGCTGCCCGGCCAGGTTGCCCAGATCGGCCAGACCGCGGCCTTCGAAGGCGATCACCTTGTCCACACCGTGGAAATGCCCGGCCAGCGGCGCGAATCCGGCCTTGGTCACCAGGGTGACGCGCCGTCCGGCGGCGTCCGGCCGGTCCGCCAGGGCGGACAGCGACCAGCCGAGCAGGCACAGGTCGCCGAGGGCGCCGAATCGCAGAACCAGCCAGTGGTGCAAGGGTTCATCCGGTCGGTTTCAGGGCCTTGGGCGCCGCGGCCGGCGGTCACGCGCCGAACTGTGGTCGGGCGGCCAGGATCGGCCGCCGACGCCCGGAAAGAGAAACACATTCGGCGGCACGGCGCCAGACCTGCCCGGGTGCGAGGCGCTCTTGCCGCCGCCGCCGCACCGGGTTAACATCGCTCCGGCCGTCGCGCGCCATTTCGCCGCGGGCCGGGGAGCCGCTGGTTGGAACTGATCCTGCTCATCATCCTGCTGGGGTTGTCGGCGGTTTTCTCCGGTTCGGAGACCGCCTACTTCTCGCTGAGCGCCGCCGAGATCGCGCGGCTCGAAGCCAACGGCGGCCGAGCCGGACGCGGGGTCGCCATGCTGGTTCGCCGCAGCCACGACCTGCTGTCGGCCCTGCTGGTGGGCAATCTCCTGGTCAACACGGCCGCCAGCGTGGTGGCCACCGGCCTGTGCCTGACCTGGTTCGGCCCGCAGGGCGTGGCGATCGCCATCCCGGCCGTTACCCTGCTGCTGCTGTTGTTCGGCGAGATCACGCCCAAGATGCTGGCGCTGGGCCGCCGCGAAAAGGTGGCTCTGGCCGTCCGGCTGCCGCTGTCGATCTGGGTCGCGATCGCGCGCCCGGTGCTGTGGGTGACCGGGGGCCTGGTCACGGCTGTGCTGCGCCTGCTGCCGGACGACCGGCCAGGCTCGCGGCCTTTGAACACAGGGGAACTACAAACCGCCTGCGACCTCGCGATCGAGGACGGCACCCTGACCGAGACGGAGGGCCGCTCGCTGGCCCGTCTGCTGCAACTGTCCGAGCTGGAAGTGCAGCACATCATGGTCCCGCGCACGGCCGTCGTTTCGCTGCGCGCGGACATGACGCGCGAAGAGGTGCTGGCCGTGGCGCGCCGCGCCGGCTTCAACCGCTATCCGGTGCTGGCGGCCGGCGGCGGCAGTCCGATCGGCATGTTCCACCTGAAGGATCTGCTGGCGATCGCCCCCGGGCGGGAGTTGCCCCTGGCTGAAGGTGGGCGCCCGCTGCTGTTCGTGCCCGAGAGCAAGGATGTCGACGCCCTGCTGTCGCAGATGCGCCGCGGCGCCGGCCACATGGCCGTGGTGATCGACGAGCACGGGGATTTCACCGGCATCGTGACGATGGCCGACTGCCTGCAGGCCCTGCTCGGCCCGGTGGCCGATGTCGCGGCGCGCGACCCCGACGTGATTCCGCTGGGCGAGGGCCGATGGGTGGTCAGCGGCCGGACCGATCTGCGAGCGCTGGACGAGGCCTGCGGCGTGCGTCTGCCGGCGAGCCGCGACTACGTGACGGTGGCGGGCTTCCTGATGACGACGCTCGGCCGTGTGCTCGTGCCGGGTGACCGCGTCACGCTGCCGGGAGCGCGGCTGACCGTTCTGGAGATGGATGGCCACCGCGTCGAACGCATCAAGGTGACACGCCGCACCAGCGGCGGGGCGGGGGCCGTCTCGTGAACGGAACCGGCGGCATCGATTGGGGATTCGTGGCGCTGACCAGCCTGGCGCTCATCCTGGCTTCGTCGTTCTTCTCGGGCACCGAGACGGGTCTGATGAGCGTCAGCCGCGTGCGTCTGCGCCGGTCGCCCGCGGCCGATACGCCGCGCGGCCGGCGGCTGCGCCGGCTGATGCGCGATCTCGAAGAAGCCGTCATGACCTGCCTGGTCGGCAACAATCTGGTGAACGTGGCGTTCAGCGCGTTGATGACGGTGGTCCTGACCGCGCGTTTCGGCGACGCGGGGCAGGGGCTGGCCGTGGCCGTGGTGTCGATTTTCGTGCTGATCGCCGGCGAGATCCTGCCAAAGGTGATTTTTCGCGAATACCCCGAGCGCCTGACGCTCGCCTCGATGCCGGTATTCGCCGTGGTGATGACGGTGCTGTGGCCGGTCCGCGGCGTGCTGCGCGGCTACCGGAATCTGTGGCAGCGCCTGCTGCCTTCGTCCGGCGGCAGCAGGCGGCGACTCGACCGCGGCAGCCTGGCGGCGCTCATGCTGGCTCACACGCCGCTGTCCAATCAGGAGCGCGGCTTCGGCCGGATTCTCGACCGGTTCCTGCAGTTGGCGCATCGTCCTCTGACGGCGCTGATGCGCCCGCTGGAGTCGGTCGTGGCCGTGGGCCAGGAATCCACCGTGGCCGAGTGTCTGGCCGTTGCGGCGCGCTCGGGGTTGAGCCGCCTGCCGGTCACGCGCGAGGACGGCAATGTGCTGCAGGCCTACGTGACCGCGCGCGATCTTCTGTTCCTGCCTCCGGAGATGGCGGACACCATCGTGCCGCGGCGGCTGTTCCGCCCGTTCGTCCTGGTGGACGCGCGCATGACGCCCTACGAGGTGTTCGAGGAACTGCGCGGTCAGTCCAACCAGATGGCGGCCGTCTGCGACCCGGCGGGGAACCCGCTGGGGCTGATTACGTTGGAAGACCTGATCGAGACCGTGCTGGGATCCATCCACGACGAATTCGACCCGCAGATCGCCGCCGGACCGGCGGCCTGAACGAAGGAGCGAGCATGAGCGACGACAGCGAACTGGATCGGCACGACCATGTGCTGATGGGCCTTGTCTTCAGCCTTCAGGCCGCTGCGATGCAGCAGCTGGGCAAGCTGCAGGATCCGCAGACCGGTGAAGTGACGCGCGATCTGGAGCAGGCGCGCGCCACCATCGACATCCTCGAAATGCTGAAGGCCAAGTGCCGGACCGCAACGCCGCCGGACCTGCTGCGGCTGGTGGACCAGACCGTGTTGAATCTTCAGCTGAACTACATGGATGAACTGAAGCGGCCGGCGCCCGGCGTTGAGGCCGGGGCCGAAACCGCGACCGAATCGGGTACCGAATCCGCTCCCGGGGACGTGCCCGGCGCATCCGACCCGGAATCCGGGTCCGGGGCTTGAAGCCCGTTGCGTGGTTGACCGGCCGCGGCCGGTTTTTCGGCCGTGGCCGCCGTGTCCGCGCCGCGGCGCTGGCGTGCTCGGTGCTGCTGTCGGTCGGCGCGTCCATTCCCGCGCGGGCGGCGATGGAACTCGACCGTGCACCGCTGCCGCCGCGTCTGCAGGATTCGCTGCGCCTGAATCGGCTCCTGTCGGCCGCGTTGCCGCCCGACGGGCTGTTGACGTTGGGGCTGGGCGCGCGCACCGGCAGCACGGTCTACCTGCTCGACGGGTACCGGGTGCGTATCCAGCGCCAGGAGATCTTCCTGCTGGGCGAGTGGAGCCCGCTGCCCTGGCTTCAGGCCTGGGGCGAACTGCCCTGGCAGACCTGGTCCGGGGGCGAGAGCTGGGTCCCGGCTTCCGGCAGCGGCCTGGGCGACGGACTGTGGCAGGTCGTCGCCGGCCGTTCGCTGGCCGGCGGCGCGCTTCATCTGGCGGCCCATGCCGGTGGCAACCTGCCGACCGGCAACGGCGGCATCGGCCTGGGCGAAGGCGTCTTTTCGCCGCGAGCCGGCGCGGCCGCGACCATCTGTGTCTGGAGAGGCGCCCTGGTTCCGGAAATGCGTGTGCATCTGAACGCGGCGCGCTCCTGGAACCGCAACGAGGACGACGGCTACGGGTGGGGGACCACCGGCTTCGAACCCTGGCCGACGCGGTATCCCGCCGCCGCGGCGGTCGACGGGCCCGGCGGCAACGACGTGACCACTCTGGGCGCCGCCCTGGAATTCCGCCGCGGTTCGACCGCCCTGTGGCTCGAATACAGCCGCGACCGCTTCCCGGAAACGACGGCCGTCAGCGCGCGCGAACAGTTCAGCGGTGTCGGCGCCGGCCTGCGCTGGGGCCTGACCGAGGGCTGGGCCATCGGTGGCTCCTACCTCGTTTCTCTTGCACTCGACGATGCGGCGACGCAGTGGTACCCCGCCTTCCCCGACTGGTCGATGTCCGTGGCCATCACCCGGCAGATATCGCTCGGCGGCCGCGACAGCGACGGTGACGGCATCGTCGACCGCCGCGACCGCTGCCGCGAACTGGCCGAGGACCTCGACGGTTTCCGTGATGACGACGGTTGTCCCGACCTGGACAACGACCGCGACGGCGTGCCCGACGAGCGCGACCTGGCGCCCGACGCGCCCGAGGACCGCGACGGTTTCGCGGACCACGACGGCGCTCCGGATCCGGACAACGACGGCGACGGCATTCCCGATGTCGATGACCTGTGTCCGGAAGTTCCCGAGGACCTGGACGGTCAGGCGGACGAAGACGGCTGCCCCGAGGATCTGCGTGACCTGGACCGCGACGGCGTGCCGGACGATCGCGACGCGTGTCCGCAGATGCCCGAGGACGTGGACGGATTCGGCGACAAGGACGGGTGCCCCGATCCGGACAACGATCTGGACGCCATCGATGACGTCGACGACGAGTGCCCGGACCAGCCCGAGGACTACAACGGGACGGACGACGACGACGGTTGTCCGGACGAAGGTGCGGCGGCCGGCTGATCGCCGGCCAGCTGTTCGACATCCATCTAGTCGCCGGACAACTGCCTTTTGGCCGCCTGCCAGGCCGCTTCCAGTTCATCGAGCGCGGCGGCGCCCATGTCCCGGCCTTCACGGCGGAACTGCTCTTCGACCAGTTGGAAGCGATCGGCGAAACGCCGGTTCGCCTTGCGCAGAGCCATGTCCGGCTGCACGTGGTGCCAGCGCGCCAGGTTGACGAGCGAGAAGAGCACGTCGCCCAGTTCGTGTTCGATGGCGTCGTGATCGTCGGCCGCGACGGCTTCGTCCAGTTCGTCCAGTTCTTCCTGCAGCTTCGCCTTGACGCCGCCGATTTCCGGCCAGTCGAAGCCGACACCGGCCGCGTCCTGCTGCCAGCGATAGGCCAGATGAAGGGGGGCGGTGGAGGCGGGCATCTCCTTGAGGACGCTCGCGGCGTCGGGGTCCAGCCCGCGGTCGCGCTTTTCCTGCGCCTTGATCTCGTTCCAGAGTTTCTGGCTGGTGCCCACCTCGTGCGCCTGCGCGTCTCCGAACACGTGGGGGTGCCGGCGGATGAGTTTGGCGTTGCCCTGCCGCGCGATGTCCAGCATGGACACGCCTTCGGTTTCACCCAGGATCTCGCAGCAGAAGCAGGTCATGAACAACAGGTCGGCCAGTTCCTCGCGGACATGCTCGGCATCGCCGGAAAGGGCGGCATCGACCAGTTCCCCGGCTTCGTCCATCAGGTAGCGGGCGGCGTCGGTCAGGGTCTGCTTGCGGTCCCAGGGGCAGCCGCCGGGCTGACGCAGGGTGTGGATGGTGGCCAGCAGGGCCTCGAAATCGGATGCGTCGAACTCGGATGCCATGGGAACCTTCCGCCGCCGGGGTGTGGGGCCATCGGCAGTCCACAGTAAATGAGTTTGGCGGGACAGCCAACTCCCGGTTATCCTGGACGGTCGCCCGCTTTCCATCGATTACCGCCCAGCCGGGGGACCGCCGAAGTGACCGAGAAAGAAGCGAGAGAGCCCGGAGCCATCGATTCCGGCGCGGTTGGCACCGGCGCGGTTGGCGCCGGCCCCGGTGGTCACGACGTGACCGAGTGGATCCGCATCAAGGGCGCCCGCCAGCACAACCTGCGCAACGTCGACGTGGATTTCCCGCGCGGCCGGTTCACGGCCGTGTCCGGCCTGTCGGGTTCGGGCAAATCGTCGCTGGTCTTCGACACCCTGTACGCCGAGGGGCAGCGCTGCTACGTCGAGTCGCTGTCGACCTACGCGCGCCAGTTTCTCGAACGCCTGCCCAAGCCGGATGTCGACTGGATCGACGGCGTCAGCCCGGCCATCGCCATCGAGCAGCGCAACGCCGTGACCAGCGGCCGTTCCACAGTGGGCACCGTCACCGAGATCAACGACTACCTGCGCGTGCTGTGGGCGCGCGCGGGCACGGTGCACTGCGCGGCCTGCGACACGGATGTCGGCCGGCACACGCCCGATTCGGTCTGGCGCGACGTGCGCCGTCAGCGCAGCGAAGGCGATGCGGTCCTGGTCTGCTATCCGCTGCCGGCCGGCAATGGCGCGGCCGTGGGCTGGTGGGAACCGCTGCTGGCGCAGGGATTCCAGCGCGTGGTGGCCGGCGGCGCCGTGCACCCGCTCGACGGGGTCGATCCCGAAGTCCTGGCCGCGTTGCCGACGGGCGACGGTGTCGATGTCGTGGTCGACCGGCTGCATCTCAAGCCGGCCGCGCGTTCACGGTTCGTCGAGGCGGTCGAACTGGCGCTGGCCCAGTCGGGTCTGGTGGCGGTCCGTGACCGTGAACTGACCTGGCGCGCGGAATTTTCCGGTGACCTGCGCTGCAACGGTTGCGGCCGCGTGTATCCCGATCCGTCGCCGCGTCTGTTCTCGTTCAACTCGCCCGAGGGCGCCTGCGCGGCCTGCAAGGGATTCGGCAACAAGCTCGAGTTCGACGAGGACCGCATCGTGCCCGACCCGGCGCTGACGCTGCGCGAAGGCGCGATCAAGCCCTGGAGCACCGAATCGTTCGCGCGCGACTTCACCGCGCTGCTGCGCTTCTGCGCGCGGAAGAAGATCCCCACCGACACGCCTTTCCACAAGCTGACGCGCGCGCAACAGCGCCTGGTTCTCGAAGGGGGCGATGCGACCTATATCGGCGTCATCCCGTTCCTGGAGACGATGCGGCGCGAGATGAAGAAGGGGCATCATCGCTTCTTCACCCGGCGTTTCATGGGCGACACCCAGTGCCGCGCCTGTGAAGGCAGCCGACTGCGCGAAGAAGCTCTGGCCGTGCGCGTGCAGGGATTCGATCTGGGCCAGATCGGCAAGTTGTCGGTGGAAGAGGCGCTGCAGAAGGTGGGCTCCCTGAGGTTGGGCAAGTCGGCCGCCGCGGCCGCCGGCGAGGTGCGCGACGAGGTGCTGCACCGGCTCCGTTTCCTGGAGCGCGTGGGCCTGGGCTATCTGAGTCTGGACCGTCTGACGCGCACCCTGTCCGGCGGCGAGGCGCAGCGCATCCACCTGGCCAACGCGCTCGGCGCGCGGCTGGTCGACACGCTGTACGTCCTGGACGAACCCACCTGCGGCCTGCACGCCGACGACGTCGAGCGCCTGACCGCCACGCTGCGCGACCTGGTCGTGGCCGGCAACACCGTGGTCGTGGTCGAGCACGACCTGTCGGTCCTGCGCGCGGCCGACCACTTCGTGGAACTGGGACCGGCCGCCGGCACCGGCGGCGGCCATGTCGTGTTCCAGGGCTCCATCGAACAGGCGCTGGTGGCCGACACGCTGACCGCGCGCTACCTGCGCGGCGAGGTGCGCTGGCCCGCCGACCGGCCGCGGCGCCCGGCGCCCGAACGCTGGCTGGTGGTCAAGGGCGCCCGCTTGAACAACCTGCGCGAGATCGACGTGAAGATCCCGCTGGGCCGCTTCGTGGCGCTGACCGGCATCTCGGGTTCGGGCAAGAGCAGCCTGCTCAACGGCTGCCTGCACGACGGTCTGACCGCGCGCTCGGCCGGGGGCGCCGGCCGCGCCTTCCCGTTCACGTCCATCCAGGGCGGCCACGGCGTCGGGCGCGTCATCCGCGTGGACCAGTCGCCCATCGGCAAGACCAGCCGTTCGAACCCGGCGACGTACCTGCAGGTGCTCGGGCCGATGCGCGAACTGTTCGCCAACACGCGCGATGCGCGCACGCGCGGCTACGCCGCCGGCCGCTTCAGTTTCAACACGGCCGGTGGACGCTGCGCCAGTTGCCAGGGACTGGGGTACCACCGGGTCGAGATGCAGTTCATGGCCGATATCGAGGTGCCGTGCGAGGACTGCCGCGGCAGCCGCTTCAACGCGGGCACGCTGGAGATCCGCTACAAGGGCCTGAACATCGCGCAGGTGCTGGCCCTGACGATCGACGACGCGCTGGCCTTCTTCGGCGACGTGCCAGCGGTGGGGCAGAAGCTGTGGCTGCTGAAAAAGGTGGGCCTCGGCTACCTGGGTCTGGGTCAGCCGGCGCCGACGCTTTCGGGCGGCGAGAGCCAGCGTCTGAAGATCGCCCGCGAACTGGCCCTGCCGTCGGGCAAGCAGAATCTCTACCTGCTGGACGAACCCACGACCGGGCTGCACGCCGAAGACGTGCGCGCGCTGGTCAAGGTGCTGCACGAACTGGTCGAGGCCGGGCACTCCGTGCTGGTCATCGAACACAACCTCGACCTGGTCTGCCAGGCCGACTGGGTGATCGATCTGGGCCCCGGCGGCGGCCGCCACGGCGGCAAGGTCGTGGCGCAGGGCATTCCCTCTGATGTCGCACGCGTCGCCGCCTCGCTCACCGGCCGCCATCTGGCCGCCCAGCTGGCGATCCAGCCCGTCTGACCACTGCCGGTCGCAGCGTCGTGCGGTCCACCGGGCAGGCGACCGCGCTCGTGGCACCCGCCTTGCAGTTTTTCCCACGGCGAGCTGGACAGGATGCGGGGATGATCCTGCAACCCCCTGTCCCGCAACGAGCCGGACGGCCCGCGCCGGGACCGTCCACGACCGGTGGGAAAAAGATGCCTCCCGAATTCCGGCAGAAACAGCCCATGCAGGATCCGACCGTCGAGATCCTTGAGCACATCTGGCGGCACGCCCCGACCGGGCTGGCGCTGCTGGATGGCGGCTGCCTGGTGGCCTGGAACCCGGAGGCCCGGCGGCTTCTCGAGGAGGCCGTGGGCGGCACTTCGACAGCCTGGCGGCGCTGGCTCGAAGCGGCGGCCGCGCGGCTCTGTGCCACGGCCGGCGCCACGGCCGGCGCCACGGCGATTCTCGAAGCCCGGAAGCCGCAGGCTCCCGCCCTGGAACTGGGCGTCGCCGGCGGCGCGCGCCCGGACGGCCTGACCGTGGTGGCCCTGAAGGTCGCCGCGGATGAAGCCTCGCGCGCCGACGCGCGCGGCCTGGCCGAGACCGTCAGCACGCTGAGCCACGAACTGCGCACTCCGCTGGCGTCGATGAAGAACAGCCTGTCGCTGGTCCTGGGCGGCGAAACGGGCGCGCTGAACCCGGACCAGAGCCGGTTCCTGGGTCTGGCGCTGCGCAACGTGACGCGGCTGGACCGCCTGGTCGGCGACCTGCTGGACATCGCGCGCGACGACGCGGGCCGGTTGCGCATCGACTGCCGCGCCGTGGATCTGGGGCCGGTGCTGCGCGAAGCCCTGTCGCTGTTCGACGGCACCACGGACCAGCCGGGTCCGCGCCTGGACACCAGCGGCATCCCCGAACATTTCCAGGCCTGCGTGGACGCCGACAAGATCGTGCAGATCGTGGCGAACCTGGTGGGCAACGCGCGCAAATACGTGCCGCGGGACGGACGTGTCCGCGTCTGGCTGGACCCGCACCCGACAACGCCGGTGGCGCTGGCGGCGGAACTGGCGCGCGCCTGCGGCCTGGAGGCCCGGACCTTCACGCTGGTGGTCGAGGACAATGGTCCGGGCATCGATCCGCAGATCGTCGATCGCGTGTTCGAGCCTTTCGAGCGCGGTCGGGCCGAGGTGATCGGCCGCATCGGCGGGGCCGGCCTGGGTCTGCACATCGTGCGCCGGCTGGCGGAGGCCCACGGCGGGAAGGTCAGCCTGGCCACCGCGCCCGGCGTCGGCACCACCGTCTGGGTGCGTCTGCCGGCCGATCCGCAGACCGGAAGCCTGTTGCGGGCCGCGACGCTCCTGCAGGCAGCCCTCGACCGGATTCCGGCCACCGGGCCGAATGGGGGCTGGCTGGCTGTCCTGGATGCGCGCGGTCGGGGCGCCGACGCCGCCGAAGCGCTGGCCGCCGGGCGTTCCCTGGCTCTGGACGCCGCCGGCGTGGCGGGCCCGCCCTGCGAACCGGCGGCGGGAATCCTGGCCGTGGCGATCGGCGATCCAGCGGCCTGGAATCAGGATGGACGCGCCGTGGCCGCAGGCTGGCGGACGCTGGGCGTGCCGGCGGACGCGGGTGGGCCGGCGGTGCCGCCGGCATTCCGGGGTAAACCCGGTCCGACATCGGCCGACTATCTAGGTGGAAAACTGCATTCGTGAAATCTGTACCCGGCCGGCGGGGACTCCGGCGAACGAAAAGGGCAGGGTCATGGAGCGATCGTTGAAGGTTCTGGTGGTGGATGACGAGCCGGATATCCTGGAGACGCTGGAATTCAGCCTCGCCAGGCGCGGCTTCGACGTCGCGACTGCCGCCGACGGCCTCGAGGGCCTGGAAAAGGCCAAACGGGTGCCGCCCGACTTCATGATCCTGGACGTGATGCTTCCGGGCTGCAACGGCTACGAAGTCAGCCGCATGCTCAAGGAATGGATGGACAACGACCCGCAGTCCTCGGCGTTTCCGATCATGCTGCTGACCGCGCGCAAGGTCGACACCAGGGACCGCGAGAAATTCATCGCCACCTGGTCGCGCGCCGATGCCTGCATGTACAAGCCGTTCGAAATGGACGAGATCGTGTCGACCATCAACCAGTTGACGGCCCGTCCGATCGCCTGAGCAGGCCCGGGGCCGCCCTTCGCGGCGGCCCTTCGCGAAAAAACCGCATCCCGCTGCCTTGACAACGGTTTGCCCCACATGTTTTATTGCCCGTTCGCCGTCGGCGGCGTATCGGGTGCCTGGGTAGCTCAGTTGGTAGAGCACATGACTGAAAATCATGGTGTCGGTGGTTCGACTCCGCCCCCAGGCACCACCCGGTCTTTTTGGAGCTGGTGTAGCTCAGCTGGTAGAGCAGCTCACTCGTAATGAGCAGGTCTGGGGTTCGAGTCCCCACACCAGCTCCAGGACCTCTCCGCCGCGCGCCTTGCCCCGTTCCCGCCCGTGGCGGTGGGACGGGTTTTTTTGTGTCTTGTGGGGAACGCCGCCTTGGTGGATTCTGGGCGGACGCCGCCTCTCGACGCATTTCCTGTTGCCGGCGAAGTCCGGTTCCTGAAGCCGTATCCGGGGGAGAGTCCGCATGCCTTTGCGTGTCAGCATTTCCGGTATCCGTGGGGTGATCGGCGACGGGCTCGACGCCGTCGGCGTGGCGCGTTGGGCCAGCGCCTTCGGCGCCTGGTTGCCGCCCGGGCCGGTGGTGGTCGGACGCGACACGCGTCCGAGCGGCCCGATGGTCCTGTCGGCCGTGACCGCGGCCCTGAATTCGACCGGCCACGACGTGCTGGACATCGGCATCGCGACCACGCCCACGACCGAGGTCGCGGTGCAGCACGGTCCGGCCGTCGGCGGCGTCATCATCACCGCCAGCCACAATCCGCAACAGTGGAACGCGCTGAAGTTCCTGCGCGGCGACGGCCTGTTCCTCAGCGCGGCCGACAACGCCGAAGTCCTGAAGCGTCTGGAAGTCGGCGACGGGCACGTGGCCTGGGACCGTCTGGGCCGCGTCATCGCGCAGCCGGGCGCCGACGACCTGCATCTGGACGCGGTCTGCGACGTGCCGTGGCTGGACGCGGCGGCGATCGGCGGGCGCGGGCTGCACGTGGTGGTCGACGCGGTCGAGGGCGCGGGCGGATCCATCGTCCCGCGGCTGCTGGAGCGGCTGGGCGTGCGCTGCACGCCGCTGTACTGCGGCCTGACCGGCAACTTCCCTCACGATCCCGAGCCGACGCCGGCCCATCTGGCCGACCTGTGCGCCGAAGTCCGGCGGCAGGGCGCCGACCTGGGCGTGGCCGTGGATCCGGACGCCGACCGCCTGGCGCTGGTCGATGGCCGCGGCACGGCCCTGAGCGAGGAGCTGACCCTGGTGCTGGCGGCCGATTTCCTGCTCGGACGCACGCCGGGCGATCTGGCGGTGAACCTGTCGACCACCGGCCTGATCGAGAAGGTGGCCGCGCGCCACGGCCGCCGCGTGTGGCGGACGCCGGTGGGCGAAGCGAACGTGGTCGAAGCCATCCTGGGACGGGGCTGCGTGCTGGGGGGCGAAGGCAACGGCGGGGTCATCTATCCGGCCGTGCATGCCGGGCGCGACTCGCTGGTGGGCATCGCCATGATCCTGCAGCTTCTGGCCGATCGCGGGGCGTCGCTGGCCGAACTGGCGGCGGAGTGGCCGCCGATGGCCATGGTCAAGACCAAGGTCGACGCGGCGCGGATGCCGGTGGGCGAAGAACTGGTGCGGCGGCTGCAAACCCTCGGCGAAGGCGAAATCGACCAGCGTGACGGCGTCAAATGGACCGGCGCCGACGCCTGGGTGCATGTGCGGTCGTCCAATACCGAGCCGGCGGTCAGGATCATTGCCGAGGCTAAAGACGAAAGCGCGGCGGTCGATCTTATAAATCGTGTTAAATCAGTCTGATGCGTGAATTCGAGTCCCCGCGGGGACCTTTGGCCAAGGAGTCGTGACCCCATGTGCGGAATCGTCGGCGTCACCGGAACGCAGGAAGCCGCCTCGATCCTGATCGAGGGCCTCAAGCGCTTGGAATACCGAGGCTACGACAGCGCCGGGATCGCGATCCAGCGTCCCCACGCGCAGTACGTGGTCAAGGAACAGGGCAAGATCAAGAACCTCGAGGCCTGCCTCGACTGGGCCCAGTTGAAGGGCACCTGCGGCATCGCGCACACGCGCTGGGCCACGCACGGCGTGCCCAACCGCGACAACGCGCACCCGCATGTTGCCGGGAAAATCGCGCTGGTCCACAACGGGATCATCGAGAACTACTCGGCGTTGAAGGTGCAGCTGGGCAAGAAGGGACATGTCTTCGCCAGCGAGACCGACACCGAGGTGCTGGTCCACCTGATCGACGACCTGTATGACGGCGATCTGGTCACCGCCGTGCAGAAGGCGCTGGCGGTGGTCGACGGGGCCTTCGGCATCGCGGTCACGCACGCGGACGAGCCCGACCTGATCGTCGGCGCGCGCCGCGGCAGTCCGCTGGTGGTCGGCGTGGGCGACGGCGTCAACTTCCTGGCCTCGGACGTGGCCGCGGTCATGGGCCACACGCGGCAGGTCATCTACCTGGACGACGGTGAGATGGTCACCCTGCGGCCGGACGGCGTGCAGGTGATGACCATCAGCAACGAGGAGATCATCAAGGAGATCCAGGAGATCACCTGGGATCTCGGCCGGATCCAGAAGGGCGGCTTCGAGCATTTCATGCTCAAGGAGATCTTCGAGCAGCCTGCCACGATCCGCGACGCCTTCCGCGGCCGCACTCTGCAGGAAACCGGCGACGTCAAGCTGGGCGGCATCCAGCTGACCGACTGGGAACTGCGCAACATCCGCCGCATCATCATCCTGGCCTGCGGCACGTCGTGGCACGCCGGCCTGGTGGGCGAGTACATGCTCGAGGAGTACGCGCACATCCCGACCGAGGTCGAGTACGCCAGCGAGTTCCGCTACCGTTCGCCGATCATCGAGCCCGGCACGCTGTGCCTGGTGATCAGCCAGAGCGGCGAGACCATCGACACGCTCGAAGCGATGCGCGAGGCGCGGCGCCGCGGCGCGAAGATCCTCGGCATCACGAACGTGGTGGGGTCGACCATCGCGCGCGAGAGCGAGTGCGGCGTCTACATCCACGCCGGACCCGAGATCGGCGTGGCTTCGACCAAGGCCTTCACCAGCCAGGTCACCATCCTGGGCCTGATCACCATCCTGCTCGGCCGGCGCGGCCACCTGAGCGCCGATCGCGGCACGCAGATGCTGCGTGAACTGGAGCGCATCCCCTCGCTGGTGCAGCAGGTGCTGGACCAGTCCGAGGCGATCCATGAGATCGCCAAGGTCTACGCGAACCACCACAACTGCCTGTATCTGGGGCGCGGGGTGAACTTCCCCATCGCGCTCGAAGGCGCCCTGAAGCTGAAGGAAATCAGCTACATCCACGCCGAGGGCTATCCCGCGGCCGAGATGAAGCACGGTCCGATCGCGCTGATCGATCCGCACATGCCGGTGGTCGTCATCGCCACCAAGGACGGCAGCTACGAGAAGATCGTCGGCAATGTCCAGGAGGTCCGGGCGCGCCACGGCAAGATCATCAGCATCGTGACCGAGGGCGACACCGAGATCGCGGCGCTGAGCGACCACGTGATCACCATCCCGGACACGATGAACTTCTGGATGCCGCTGCTGTCGGTGATTCCGCTGCAGTTGCTGGCGTACCACATCGCGGTGATCCGCGGGGAGGACGTCGACCAGCCTCGCAATCTGGCGAAGGCCGTGACGGTGGAATAGGCGCCTGGATCACGGCGGCGACGGGACGCAGGGCGGCGACATCGTGTCGCCGCCCTGCTCACGTTCCGGCGCCTTCCGCCATCCATGGCTCCAGGCGCCTGCACGAGCCCGTCGCCGCCGTGATCCAGGCACCTATTCCACCGGCACCACCGGCGCCGGATTGCGCGGCGACGGGGCGTCGCGCGGCGGACCTGACGGGGGCTTGTCGGCGGTGATCGCGCGTGCGACATTCGGGGGGCGAAACGATTCGGGATTGCGAACCGGAGGATCGACATGAGCCGTCAGATCATCAAGACCGACAAGGCGCCGGGCGCCATCGGACCCTACAGCCAGGGCGTCCGCGCCGGGGGCTTCCTGTTCACGGCGGGGCTGGACCCCGTGACGATGCAGGTGGTGGGGCAGACCGCGCCGGAGCAGGCGCGGCAGGCGCTGCTGAATTGCCAGGCCATCATCGAAGCCGGCGGATTGACCATGGACGACGTGGTCAAGGCCACCGTGTTTATCCGCGACATGGGGCAGTTCGCCGCCATCAACGAGGTGTACGCGACATTCTTCCCCGGCGTGCCGCCGGCGCGCAGCGTGGTCGAAGTGTCGCGGCTGCCCAAGGATGTGCTGGTCGAAGTCGAAATGGTGGCGTATGCTTGATCCGGCCGTGACGCCCGCGGGCGTCGCGGATTCCCACCTTGGCATCAGGGGGGAATGAATGGGTCCTGGTGGACCCCGGGGACTTCAAATCCTTCAGTCGGGCGCGTTTACCGTCCGAGGTGGGTTCGATTCCCACACATTCCCGCCATCTTATCCGCGCGGGGGCCGTTCGGCGGCGCCCGCGCGGAACCCATTTCCGGTCGGCAGCGTTTCCCTGCCCTTGGGGCCGGGGCGCGTGCCTGACCCCGCCGGGGCGAGCGGCGCGACTTTCTGGCCGAGAGGTTTTCCGATGAAGGCGGTTCCGGTGGCCCAGTACGGATGCCCGCGGCACCGGCCGACGGCCGGCGCTCTGGCGCTGGTTCTGGCGGCATGGCTGGCGCCGGTTGCCGCCGCGGCCTCTGCCGCCGATGTGCCCGCCGCCGCGGTCCCCGCTGTCGGCGCGCCCGAGACCCTGCCAGCCGCCGCCCCGACGGATTCGGCGGCCGTGAAGGCTTCCCCCGGCGAGCCCGAACTTCCGGCGGTCGACATGTGGGACACCGGCGTCAACGCCACGGGCGCCGTGTTGATGACGCCGCTGTTCCCCGGCTGGGGCCAGCTCTACTCGGATGGGGGCTGGCGCGCGGGGCTGGCCTTCGGGGTCGAGATGTACTTCTGGAGCAACCTGTTGACGCGGGACCGCCAGGCCCGGCGCGACCTGGACTATGCCGAGACCCTGACCGAAACCGACGGCAACCGGGCCCTCGCCGAGGCGATCGCCGCCGAGCACCGCGAGCAGATGAAGGATTTCGTGTGGTGGTCGGGCGGCGCGCTGCTGATCATCGCCCTGGACGCCTACGTCGGGGCGCACCTCTTCAACTTCGACCGGGACCCCGTCCCGGTGCCCGATCGCTGGGAGGAACTGTTCGGCCCGGTGGGCTCGGGACCGGCCGTGAGCGCCGGCGCCGGACCCGAGGTGACGGTTTTCCAGTGGCGAAAGGGCTTCTGAACCCTATCTTTGGATCGGCGCGGTCCGTCAGGGCCGCGGTTTTTTGGCATAGGCGCACGTTTCCCGACCGGAAAACTCCTGCAGCCGCAAGATGACCTCAGCCGACAGGTGAACGCCGGATGGCCTTCGACCGCGAAAAAGCGCGCAACTTCTGCATCATCGCGCACATCGACCACGGCAAGAGCACGCTGGCGGACCGCCTGCTCGAGTACACCGGTACGCTCACCGGCAAGGCGATGCAGGAGCAGGTTCTCGACTCGATGGACCTCGAGCGCGAGCGCGGGATCACCATCAAGAGCCATCCCGTGCGCATGGACTACCGCGACCCGTCCGGCCAGGCGTACGTGCTCAACCTGATCGACACCCCCGGACACGTCGACTTCCACTACGAAGTCAGCCGCTCGCTGGCCGCCTGCGAGGGCGCCCTGCTGGTGGTCGACGCGGTGCAGGGCGTGCAGGCGCAGACCATCAACAACCTGTACCTGGCCGTCGAGCACGATCTGGCCATTATCCCGGTGATCAACAAGATCGACCTCGATGCGGCGCGGGTGGACTACGTCACCGAACAGTTCATCGACCTGATCGGCTGCGACCCGTCGGAGATCGTCAAGGTCAGCGCCAAGTCGGGTGTGGGGATCGACGAGCTCCTGAAAGCCATCATCGACCGCGTCCCTCCGCCGAAGGGCGATCCGGAGGCCCCGGCGCAGGCGCTCATCTTCGACTCGATGTTCGACGCCTATGTGGGCGCCGTGGCCTACGTGCGCATGTTCACCGGCACCATCGCCAAAGGGCAGAAGATCCGCGTCTTCTCCAACGAGCGGCAGTTCGAGGTGGGGGACATCGGCTGGTTCCGGCTGGCCCGCATCTCGCAGAAGAGTCTGACCGCCGGCGAAGTGGGCTACATCGCCACCGGCGCCAAGGACGTGCGGCACGTCCGCGTGGGCGACACCATCACGCTGGCCGAAACGCCCTGCGCCGCGCCCTGGCCCGGCTACGCCGAAGCGAAGCCGATGGTGTTCTCGGGCCTGTACCCGACCGAGAACGACCAGTACAACGACCTCCTGGACGCGCTGCAGAAGCTTCAGCTGAACGACGCCTCGCTGACCTGGGAGAAGGAGACGTCGGCGGCGCTGGGCTTCGGCTTCCGCTGCGGGTTCCTGGGGCTGCTGCACCTGGAGATCGTGCAGGAGCGCCTCGAGCGTGAATACAACCTGAGCCTGATCGCCACGCTGCCGAACGTGGAATACGAGGTGCTGCTGCGCGACGGCACCGTGCAGCTGTGCGAGAATCCCGCGATGCTGCCGGACCCGAAGGTCATCGCCGAGATCCGCGAGCCCATCGTCCGGGCATCGGTGATCACGCCCAAGGAGTTCGTCGGCGCGGTCATCCAGATCTCGCTGGAGCGGCGCGGCGTCCAGACGAAGATGGAATACCTGGACGTCGAGCGCGTGAACCTGGAATTCGACCTGCCGCTGAACGAACTGGTGGTCGACTACTACGACAAGCTGAAGTCCGTGACCCGCGGCTACGCCTCGCTGGACTACGAGTACCTCAGGCACCGGGCCGACGACCTCGTGCGCCTGGACCTCAAGATCAACGGCGAGGACGTGGATGCCCTGACCTGCATCGTCCACAAGGACAATGCCTACAGTTGGGGCCTGAAGCTGTGCCAGAAGCTCAAGGAACTGATCCCGCGCCAGATGTTCGCCGTCGCCATCCAGGCGGCCGTGGGCACGCGCGTTCTGGCCCGCACGACGGTGCAGCCCTTCCGCAAGAACGTCACGGCGAAGTGCTACGGGGGCGACATCTCGCGCAAGCGGAAGCTCCTGGAGAAGCAGAAGGAAGGCAAGAAGCGCATGAAGCAGGTCGGCTCGGTGGAAATTCCGCAGGAAGCCTTCCTGGCCGTACTGAAGGTCGAACGCTGACCGGGTCGGCAACGACGGTCGGGGAGGAACGATGTTCGGGTCCAAGAAACGCAAGCCGGGCGGCCAGGTCCGCCCGCCCGCGCGCAAGAAGCATGTCGTGCTCGACTACGTGCGGTCGATCGGTTCAGCGCTGCTGATCGCGCTGGTGCTCAGGCAGTTCATCTTCCAGGCGTTCCGCATCCCCACCGGTTCGATGCTCGAAACGCTGCAGATCGGCGACTTCCTGTTCGTGAACAAGTTCCTCTACGGAGCGAAGACGCCCGACCGCATCCGGATCCCGCTGGTGAACTGGACGCTGATCGACGACCTGCCGGTGCTGAAGTTGCCGGCGATCCGCGAGCCGCGGCAGGGTGACATCATCGTGTTCGAGTATCCGCGCGACCGCAATCTCGACTACATCAAGCGCTGCGTGGCGGTGGCCGGCGACTCGCTGGTCGTGCGCGAGGGCGTCCTGTACGTCAACGGGAAGATCTACGAGAGCAACCTGGGCGAATTCGGCGGCGACCATTCCTGCATCCCGTCCTGGACGGACCCCGAGAGCTGTCCCGAGCCGAGGGCCAAGCACGACCAGGCTTCGTACGTGCGCAACGCGAGGAACCACAGTTTCCCGTGGGAAGGCATGCCCGATCCCTACGTCGTGCCGGCCGGACACATCTTCATGATGGGCGACAACCGCTACAACAGCATGGACAGCCGTTACTGGGGTCCGCTGGACGTGAAGCTGATCAAGGGCAAGGCGCTGTTCATCTACTGGTCGTGGAACGGGGAACGCAACCTGCCGCGCTTCTCGCGCCTCGGCGACATCATCCGCTAGTCGATGAACACGTTCGGGATCTACGTCCATGTCCCGTTCTGCGGCTCGATCTGCGCCTATTGCCATTTCGCCCGCACGGCCGTGCATGACGGAGCCCTGAGGACCTCGTACGTGGACGGCGTGCTGCGGGAGTTCGCGCTGCGCCGCGAACGGTGCCCGAACCTGGGCGCGCCGTCGCGTCCGCTGGCCACGGCGTACCTGGGCGGCGGCACGCCGTCGCAGCTCGAAGCGCCGCTGATGGAGCGCTTGCTGGACGGCACCGTGGGGCAGTGCGCCCGTACGGACGATTTCGAACTGACGGCCGAGGCCAACCCCGAAACGTTCGCCGCCGATCTGGCGCGGTCGTGGCGGGCGGCCGGCATCAACCGCGTGAGTCTGGGCGTGCAGAGCCTGGACGAAGCGGTGCTTCGCCAACTGGGGCGCGCCTGCGACCCGGAGACGGCGCGGCGCGCGCTGGCGTTGGCCTGTACGATGTTCCCGCGCGTGTCGGCCGACTGGATCATCGGGCCGGGTGTGGGCAAGGCGGCGCTGCTGGCCGAACTCGATGAAGCGGTGGCCTGCGGCGTGGAGCACATCTCGATGTACATCCTCGAGATCCATGCCGGCACGGCGATGGCCGCGCGCGTGCGGGACGGCGCGGTGAAGCTGCAGCCGGACGGTCAGGTGGCGCGGCTCTACCTGGCGGCGATCGAACGCCTGGCCGCCCATGGACTGCCGCAGTACGAAGTGGCCAATTTCGCGCGTCCGGGCGCCGAGTCGCGGCACAACCGCGGCTACTGGCGACGGCGGCCCTGGTTGGGCCTGGGCCCCGGCGCGCACGGCGCGTGGGGCAGGTGCCGCCGTGCCAACCACGATCAGGTCGGCGCGTGGCTGGGCGATCTGGATCAGGGGCGGCTGCCCGAGGCGGCGGTCGATACGCTGACGGTCGGCGCGCGCCGGCTCGAGCGCGTGGTCCTGGCGTTGCGCACCCGCGAGGGCGTGCCGTTGGACTGGCTGCCGGCCGGGGCGCTGGATCTCGTGCGCGGGCAGGCCGAAGGATTGTGGCGCCTGTCGGACGGCCGCCTGCGGTTGAGCGGTGCGGGCTTCCTGCGCATCGACACGATTGAAGAGGCGCTGGCGCGGCGTTTGTGAGGGTGTGGGGCGTCGGGTTGACACGCGATCGGGACCCGGCTTAACTTGCCGCCCGGCTTAACTTGCCGCCCGGCTTAACTTGCCGCCCGGTTGAATTTGCCGCCCGGTTTGTTTTCGGTTCGATCAATGACGGGTGCTTCATGCCGACGACGAGCTACCGCACGAAGCTGGACGATCGGTCCCTGGCGGTCCTCACGGCGATCGTGCGCCTGAATCTGGAAACGGGCCGCCCGGTCAGCTCCGGGCTGGTCGAGCGCGGGATGCAGCGCGCCGTCTCGTCGGCGACCGTGCGCAGTGTGATGAAGCGCCTCGAGGATGCCGGCTATCTGGATCAACCGCACACATCGTCCGGCCGCCTGCCGACCGATGCCGGTTACCGGGTGTTCGTCGACCGCCTGCTCGCGGGCTGGTCGCTGCGGCGCCACGACGCCCCCGCCGGCCTGGAGGACCAGGTGCGCCAGGGCGTTCGCCGCGCGGCGGGAAGCCAGGATCGGCTGAAACTGATGGCGGGCCTGCTCAGCCGGTTGACCGACAGCCTGAGCATCATCGCCGGGCCCGCGATGGGCGAGGCCGTCGTGCAGCGCGTGGAATGCTACCGGCGCGGCAGCGGACGCGTGCTCATGGTGGTGATCCTGGACGACGCCGCCGTGCGCACGGGCCTGGTGACGCTGCCCGACGATCCTTCCGAACAGGTCGTGACGGCCGCCGGTCGCCTGCTTTCCGAGCGGGTGGCCGGGCGGACGCTGCGCGACGCGACGGCGGGTCTGCCCGGGACCGTCGACCTGGTCGACACTCCGGTGACGCGCTGCGCGGTGCGCCTGTCGAGGGCCGGACGTGAACTGCTGCGCGGCGCCGATGCCGGCGAGATCCAGTTCGACGGCGTGGCTTCGGTGCTCGGCGCGCCCGAATTCCAGGAACCGGCGCCGTTGCGGGCGCTCCTGCGGTTCCTGGAATCGCCCGTGGCCATGCGTGACACGCTGGCGCAACTCGGCGAACGGACCCGCGACGGTTTCGGAGTGTGGATCGGTCAGGAGAACCCGGTCGACGCGCTGCGGTGTTTCACGGTGATGACGCGTCGCGTCGCGCTGGACGGACGCCTGGGCCTGGTGGCGGTTCTCGGCCCCCGCCGCATGCCGTACCTGCGGGCCCTGCACGGATTGGATGCGCTGCGGCGCGAACTGGACTCGCCGGCGATTCCGCCGCTCCATTGACGATCAAGAAGCTCGCGGCGCGGGCGCTGGCCTGGCGGCCTGTGCCCGGCGCGGCACCGCAGGAAAGTGGGACCACGATGTCGAAGCGACGCCACCACCCGTCCGAACCGACGCCGGGCGCGCCGGATGGACGGGACTCCACAATCGACGAGGCGACCGCGGACGGGGTGACCGGCCCGGACGCATCCGGCGACGATGAGGCCGCGGCGTTCGACGGCCCGGAACGCGAGACCGACATCCCCCGGGCCGCGGATGAGACGGCCGCGTCGTCGGTCGAGGAAGTGCTGCGCCGCGAGCGCGACGAAGCGCAGGAGAAGTGGCTGCGCGCGCTGGCCGAAATGGACAACCTGCGCAAGCGGGCCCGACGCGAGGTTGCCGACGTCCGCCGGTTCGCCCAGGCCGATGCCCTGCGCGGATTCCTGGACATTCTGGACAATCTGGAAAGGGCCTTGCAATCGAACGGGAACGCCGCCGATACTGGCGCGCCCGATCCGCTCCGCGCGGGTATCGAGTTGACCCGGCAGAAGTTCCGCAGCGTGCTGCAGGAGCAGGGCGTCACCGCCATCGAGGCGCTGGGCCTGCATCTGGATCCGCTGGTGCACGAAGCGGTCGGCCAGCTTCCCCGCGAGGGCAGCGAGCCGGGCACCATCATCGAAGTGGCGCAGGCGGGATACCGTCTGGGCGAGCTGGTGCTCCGGCCGGCCCGCGTGATCATCTGCGCCTAAGCGGCGCCAGGACAGGGACGGCATGAGCGGCAGGAAGCGCGACTACTACGAGGTCCTGGGCATTGCCAGGGATGCGGACGCGACCGAGGTCAAGAAGGCCTACCGCGCCCAGGCCATCAAATACCATCCCGACAAGAATCCCGACGACCCCGGCGCGGCCGAGAAATTCCGCGAAGCGGCCGAGGCCTACGAGGTCCTGAAGGATCCGCAGAAGCGATCACAGTACGACCAGTACGGTCATGTGGGCGATGCCGGCGGATTCGGCGGCGGCTACGGCCAGGGCGGGTTCAACGTCGACCTGAACGACGCGTTGGAGTCGTTCCTGCGCAACTTCGGCATGGGCGGCGGCGGATTCGGCGACGTGTTCGGCGGCGGCGGCGGGGGCGGTTCTCGCGGACGTGGCCGCAACCTGCAGCTCGAACTGGCGGTGACGCTGGAGGAAGCCGCGCGCGGCGTGCGCAAGACGCTCAAGGTGACCAAGCAGGTGCCCTGCGGCGATTGCGGCGGCAGCGGCGCCGCGAGCGGCAGCAAGCCGACGGTCTGCCAGCATTGCCGCGGGCACGGCCGGGTGCGCCAGGTCCGGCAGTCGCTGCTGGGGCAGATGGTCACCGAAGGCATCTGCCCGCAGTGCCAGGGCCGCGGCCAGATCGTGCAGGATCCCTGCCGCTCGTGCCGCGGCAGCGGCACGGTACGGGGCGAGGAGTCGCTGGAGGTCAACGTGCCGGCCGGCGTCAGCTCGGGCAACTACATGGAACTGCAGGGCAAGGGCGACGCAGGCGAGCACGGCGGCGGCGCCGGCCACCTGCGTGTGGTTTTCAACGTGCGCGAAAGCGATCTGTACGAACGCCACGGTGACGATCTGCTGATCGACGTGCCCGTGTCGCCGGTGGACCTGATGCTCGGCACGAAGATCGAGGTGCCCACGCTCGACGGCAAGGTGGCCCTCAAGATCCCCGCCGGCACGCAGAGCCACAAGATCTTCCGCATGCGCAAGAAGGGCATGCCGCACGTCAATCGACCGGGCACGGGCGACCAGCTCGTGCGCGTGATCGCCTGGACGCCCGGGGGGCTGGACAAGGACCTGGTCAAGAGGCTCGAGGCGCTGCAGTCCGATCTCGCACGGCGCGTGCCGCCGCCGGGCAGGCACCACGAAGAGTGATCGGGCGCGCGTGCGCGCCCTGTCCCGGAGGCTCCCGTGCGCCAGTTCTTCCTCGCCACCGATCCCGCCGCCCTGCCGCAGCCCGGCGACCGGGTGACCCTCGACCGCGACGAGAGCCACCACCTGCTCGGCGTGATGCGCGGAGCGGGCGACCGCGACTGGTGCCTGGTCGACGGCCGCGGAAACCGCTTCAGCGCGCGCATGGCGGGCCAGGGTGGACATCCCCATGGCGGCAGGCTCGCGGAAGTGGAGATCCTGGGCGCCGAGCGCGACCCGCGCGAGGATGATGGACCGCGTCTGACGCTGGCCTGCGCTGTGGTCAAGGGGCGTCACTTCGATCTGGTCGTCGAGAAGGCCGTCGAGCTGGGCGCCCACCGCCTGCTGCCGCTGGTGACCGCGCGCGGCGTCATCGAGCCGGGCGAAGGCCGACGCGCCCGCTGGGAGGCGCTGATGCGCGCCGCTCTCAAGCAGTGCGGCCGCTCCTGCCTGCCGCATCTGGACGACCCGCTGGACCTGGCCGCCGCGCTGACGGCCTGCGGCGGCGACCATCTGTATGTCGGCGCCGCGCCCGACGAACGGGCGCTCGTCGGCGACGGCGCCCGGCCGGTTTCGACGGCGTCGTTCTCGGCTCCGCCGGTGTTCCTGGCGCTGTTCATCGGCCCGGAAGGCGGCTGGACGCCGGATGAGGCGCGCCGGCTGGCTGCCGCCGGTGCCCGCCCGCTGGACCTGGGCCCGTTCACGCTGCGCACCGAAACGGCGGCGATCGTGGGTCTGGGGGCACTGCGCGCGCTTGCCGTTGGCTGCCCGTGGCCGGGATCTTGACAGCATCGACCGCGCGGTCTTTCATGGCTTCACGAATCCACTTCCCCGAAAGGAACTGCCATGGCCACCTCTGAACTGGCGGCGCGGCTGCAGGCGGCCGTCATCGCCGCCATGAAAGCCAAGGACAAGGACCGCCTCGGCGTGCTGCGCCAGATGCAGGCGGCCCTCAAGCAGGTCGAGATCGACGATCGTCGTGAGCTTTCCGACGCCGACGTGCTGAAGATCCTCTCGTCGTACGTCAAGAAGGTGAAGGACACGCTGGCTTCAACCATCGCCGCCGGGCGCGACGACCTGAAGGCCACGGCAGAGGCCGAACTGGCCATCGTCAACGAATTCCTGCCCGCCGAGCTGGGCGAAGCCGAACTCGAGACCCTGGTCCGCGGGGCGCTGGCAGAGTGCGGCGCGCAGAGCGCCGCTGATTTCGGCAAGGCCATGAAAGCCGTGGTGCCCCTGACCACCGGCAAGGCCGACGGCGCCCGCGTCAGCGCCATGGTCAAGCGGCTGCTGGCGGAGTCGAAGTGAACGAAGCGATGAATGCGCCGGTGATCTTCGGCGTCTCGGTCATCATCCTGTTCGGCGCCCTCGGCTGGCGCGACGGACTGGTCAAGCGCGTGCTCGAGGTGGGAGGCGCCGTGGCGGCGCTGCTGCTGACGGCCCGTTTCGCCGGCTCGGTGCAGCCGTGGGTGAGCGAGCGGACAGGTGCGGCCATTGCGCCCGCCCTGCTGATCACCTGGGCGGTCATGTTCCTGCTGGGGCTGATCCTCAGCCGATTGCTGGCTACGGGCATCAGCAAGCTGCTGCATCTGACGATGCTGGTCTGGGTGGACCGGCTGGGCGGCGTGCTCCTGGGCCTGGCGTTCGGCGTGCTGGTGGCCAGCGTGCTGCTGGTGGCGGCCAGCCAGGTGCGGGGCGGATCGGTGGTGCAGGCCGACTGCGACCGCTCGTTCGTCGGGCGCGCCGTCTTCTACGCCGCGCCGAACGTGTACATCCAGGCGCGCAACCTCTCGGGAGGCCGGGTCGAGGATGCCTGGTCCCGCTTCACCGCGCGCGCCGCCGAAGCCGCGGCCGCCGGCAAGGCCCGTGTGGAGGAAGCGACCGGCCGCCGCGACGATCCATGATTCCGCTGCTGGAACGTCTGGCCGCCGCGCGCGCGGCCGCCGTGCCGGTGGCTTCGCCGCGGGCCCTGGTTCTGCTGGAGTGGGACCGGATCGCCGGCCAGATCGCGGCCCGCTGTCAGAGCCCCCTGGCCGCCGACGCCGTGCGTGCGCGGCGGCCCCTGAGCGATCCCGCCCTGCTGATCCCCTGGCATGAACTGGCCGATGAACTGCGTCCCGACGGCGACAGCAACGTCTGGCCGCCGCTGAACGATCCTTCGACGCTGCTCGCGCTTCTGGACCAGCCGCCGCCGGTGCGTCTGGAGGGTCCGGACCTGGTCCACGTCGCGGCTGTCGCCGGTGACCTGGATGCGTTGCGCAGTCATCTGGTGGAACGACGTTCGGTCTGCCCGCGCTGGTCCGAGGCGGCCCTGGCCACCTCGCCGTTGAACGGTCTGCGCGGGGCACTGCTGCGCGCCCTGGAGCCCGACGGTCGATTGCGCGATGAAGCGAGCCCGCGCCTGGGCCCGCTGCGCCGGCAGGCGACGCAACAGGAGCGCACGGTGCGCCACGAGGTTGGCGAGGCGATGAGCCGCGCCCGGGCCGCCGGCTGGACGACCGGCGACGAAGTGACGCTGCGCGGCGACCGCTTCTGCCTGCCGCTGCGCTCGGGCGACAGCCGGCGTGTGGACGGCATCGTGCACGACCGTTCGCAGACGGGCGCGACGCTGTTCGTCGAGCCGGCCGGCGTGGTGCGGCTGGCCAACGAACTGACATCGCTGCGGCTGGAAATAGCCGCCGAAGAGGCGCGCATCCTGTTCGAACTGAACCGTGCCGTGGAACAGGCGGCCCCGGCGCTGCGCGACGCGGCCGGTCTGATGCTGCTGGTCGACGAGATCCGCGCGGGTCTGCTGTGGAGCCGCGCGGTGCGCGGTCGCCGGCCCCGGCTGGGTGCGGGCCTACCCGTTGAGATCCGGGGCGGTCGCCACCCGCTGCTGATGGCGGCCCTGGGTGGCGGCGACCTGACCGCCGGGCACGCCGCCGTCGTGCCGCTGGATCTGGAGATCCCCGCGGGCTGCCGCGTGCTGGTGATCAGTGGCCCCAACGCGGGCGGCAAATCGGTCGCGCTCAAGACCGTCGGCGTTCTCTGCCTGCTGGCCCAGTGCGGCTGGGATGTCCCCGCGCGCGAGGACACGTCGCTGCCCCTGGTGGAGACGCTGCTTGTCGATCTGGGCGACGACCAGTCGATCGCCGAATCGCTCAGTTCGTTCTCGGCGCACATGCGCCATCTCGGCGAATTCCTGAACGCCGCCGGCCCGGGCACGCTGGTGCTGTCCGACGAGATCGGCAGCGGCACGGACCCGCAGGAGGGTACGGCGCTGGCCTTCGCCGCGCTCGAGCAGATGGCGGCGCAGGGATCGCTGGTGCTGGCCTCGACCCATTTCGGCCTGCTCAAGGCCGCGGTCCATGACCATCCCCTGATGCTGAACGCGGCGATGGATTTCGATGAGCGCGATCTGCGGCCACTCTACACCTTCCGCGTCGGGGATCCGGGCACCAGCCATGCTTTCGACATCGCCCGCAGGATGGGCCTTCCGGCCGATCTGATCGAACGGGCCCGTTCGCGAGCCGGCCACGAGCGCGTGCAGGTCGAGCAGCTGCTGATCGATCTGGATCGGCGTTCGCGCGAACTGTCGACGGCGGGCGAGGAGGCCCGCGCCGCAGTCGAACGCGCGACCGCGCGCGAGCAGGAACTGACCCTGCGCGCCGCCGAACTGGAAAAGCAGAAGAAGCTCATCCTGGCCGAGGCCCGTCGCGAGGGCGAGAAGGCCGTGCGCGACGGCCGGCGGGCGATCGAGAACGCGGTTCGTGAAATGCGCGCCGAACGGGGCGCGGCGCCGGCGGTCAAACGCGCCCGCGACCGTCTGGCCGAACTGGAACGCGCGGTCGAGGCCGAGGCGGCGCCCGAAGCCGGGGGTGCGCCGTTCGCGCCGACGCTCGGCCAGCAGGTCCGCATCCCGCATCTGAATCTGGTGGGGCGTATCGTCGAAGTGCGTGGCAACCGCCTGGTCGCCGAGGCCGAGGGACTGCGTCTGACGCTGGGGCCGGACGCGGTGCGGCCCGTCGACGACCCGTCGTCCGCGGCGGCGGGGCCGGCGGCGGAGGAAACCTCGTCGTACACCGCCGGCGGCTGGGGCTGGCAGGGAGAGGCCCCGCTGGCCGAGCCAGGCCTCGACCTGCGGGGCACGACCGGTGAAGAGGGCTGGCAACTGCTCGACCAACTCATCGATCGGGCGATACCGGCCGGTTTGGGCGCGCTGGAGGTCATTCACGGCCGCGGAACCGGTCGCCTGCGGGAATACCTGCACACGCGCCTGAGGGCCGACCGGAGGGTCGCCTCGTTCACCGAGGACGAGGCCGGGGGCGCCACGATCGTCCGCCTGGCCTGAGCCGGCTCCGCACGCCGTCCCAAACCCCGGACGGCCATGAGGTTGCGCCAGCCCTCCAATTGAGATATTCTGAACGATTACCGTCGATACCGCCCTGCTCGATGACGATTCTGGGGTACCGCAACGGAAAGCCTGGGCAGGCAGCCATATGTCACCGGTCCTCTCTGCGGACATCATCGCCCGGGTCAAGGATGAGACCGACATCGTCGAGGTCGTGCGTCAGCACGTCCAGTTGAAGCCTGCCGGCGCCGTCTTCAAGGGACTGTGCCCGTTCCACAAGGAAAAGACCCCCAGCTTCATCGTCACCCCGTCGCGCGGCCGCTGGCATTGTTTCGGCTGCGGCACCGGCGGCGACGTCATCTCGTTCCTGATGGAGGCCGAGGGCGTCACGTTTCCCGAGGCTGTCGAGATCCTCGCGCGTCCGCTGGACATCGATCTGTCGAGCGCGCTGAAGGAGGACGAGTCCGAAGGCGAGCGCCGTTCCTTCCACCGTGCGAACGAAACGGCGATGAACCTGTGGCGCGACGCGCTGTGGGAACCGAAGCTCGGCGGCGCCGCGCTGGCGTACCTGACCGAACGCGGCTTCGGCGAAAAGGTGCTGCACGACTACGACGTGGGCTGGGCGCCGGGGCTGCCGGGCTGGCTCGAGACGGGTCTGCGAAAGGGCGGCGTTGACCGCGAATTGGCCCTGCGGGCCGATCTGCTGCGTCCGAGCGACCGCGGCGGAGAGCCGTTTGCCTATTTCCGCAACCGCATTATCTTTCCTGTCAAGATCATTTCGCGCCAGGTCGCCGGATTCGGCGGCCGGGTCGTCGACCAGGGTGAGCCCAAGTACCTGAACTCCTCCGACAGCGCCTACTTCAACAAGGGGAAGCTCCTCTACGGGTTCGAAGCTTCGCGCATGCCCATTGCCAGGCAGAAGTGCGCGGTGCTGGTCGAGGGGTATCTGGACCTGCTCGCTTTGGCGCAGGTCGGCTTCACGAACGTGGTGGCCACCTGCGGCACCGCGTTCACGCCCGACCAGGCGAAGCTGCTGCGCCGCGGCGCGCGCGACGTGATCCTGATGTTCGACGGCGACCGCGCCGGGCTGAAGGCGGCGGTGCGCTCGGCGGACATCGCGCTGCGGCACGGGCTGGAACCGCGCATCGTGCGCCTGCCGACGGGCAAGGACCCGGCCGACGTGGCGATCGCCAGTGGCGCCCCGGCCATCGAGGCCCTGCTGCGCGAGGCGATCGGCTACGTGCCGTTTCTGAAGCGGCTGGCCGACGCGAGGGGCGGCGACCGCACCTTGAGCGAACGCGCGGTGCGGCAGACGCTGGGCACGGTCGCGGGGATCGAGGATCCGTTGCGGCGCGAATACGTGCTGCAGGAAGCGGCCGATGTGTTCGGCATCGAGATCGAGGTGCTGCGCAGGTCGCTGCCGGCGACGGCGCCCGGCGATTCCGCAGTGCGGTCGCCGCTCGGCGGCAGGCCGGCAGGCGACAGGACCAGCGGCGCACCGGGTGCGCCATCGCAAGGCGGATCGTCGGCGTCGGCGGAAGCCGCGCCGCGCGCGCGCGCCGGTGGACCGAGAGTGCGGCGTCCGATCGCCGCGCCGCAGGTGGCCCGCATCGCTGCGGACCTGCTCGCGCACGCGTTGCGCGATGAATCCGGAACGGCGGCCCGGGAAGTGGCCGACGCGGGGGAATTGCCCGGACTCGAACCGGCGGCCGCCACCCTGGTCGCCGAGATACGGGTCTGGGCGCTGCAGCCGGCCGGCGCGCCGGGCGTGCGGGAGTGGGTGCTGGCCCGCTGGAACGGCGTGGGGGACTCCGGGTATCGCGGTTATGTGAGCCGCCTGCTCGACCGGGAAGACATTCCCGCCCACACCGATCATGTCAGGGTGGTCACTGATTGTCTGGCGCGGCTCGGGCGGGACGCCCGCGCCACCGGGCAATGATCCGGTCACGACGGAAACGGGAGTAGGACCGGCGCATGGACAGCAAACAGTTCGAAGGCATCATCGAGACCATCCGCAGGGAAGCCACCGCGAAGGGCGGCTACATCCTGCACGATGAGATCAACAGCCTGCTGAGCGAGGACTTCTCGGTCGACGAGATCGACCGGATCTACGAGAAGCTCGGCGAACTGCAGATCGACTACTACGACACGGACGAGCAGGCCCAGGCCAAGCTCTCCCGCCGCAAGAAGAAGGAACAGAAAAAGGCCGCCGCCGCCCGCAAGGTCAGCCGGACGAACGTCAAGTACGACGATCCGGTGCGCATGTACCTGCGGGAGATGGGCCGCGTTCCGCTGCTGACGCGCCAGGGTGAAGTGAACCTCGCCCGTCGCATGGAAGACGGTCGGCTGGCGATCATCGAAGCCACGCTGCGCTCGCGCCACTCCCTGCGCGAACTGCGCCAGACGGCCAACCAGCTGCTGGCCCAGTCGGTGCACGTCGACGAGGTCGTGCAGCAGGACACCAGCACCTGGAACGTGCATCTTTCGGCCGAGAAGGAAGGCAAGCGCCTCCTGAAGGCCATCGACGCCATCGAGAAACTGCAGAAGGAACTGGTCGAAGCCCGCACCGAACTGGAGGCCGGAGTCGACGGCCCGCGCGGCGCGACGCTGGCCAAGATGGTGCAGGCGCGGGAGAAGAAGATCCTCGAGTCGTTCCTGGCCCTGCAGCTGGCGCCGTCGCAGGTGGAGCAACTGGCGCAGAAGCTGCTGCTGGTGCACGGCAAGGTGGAGGACCTCTTCGCGCGCATCACGCGCACCGAGGAAGCGGTCGGGTATGTCAGTGCCGACATGGCCGCGGCCCTCAAGCGTCCCGGCATGACGCCGGAGTCCATCGAGACGCTGCAGGACGCCATCAAGACGGTGCGCACGCACCGCAAGCGCATCTCGGACATCGAGCGTGAGATCGGCCTGAGTTCCGAGGAACTTCACCGCATCGGCACCGAGATTGCAGTGGGCAAGCAGCAGGTCGACGCCGCGCAGCGCGAGATGATCGAAGCCAACGTCCGCCTGGTCATCTCCATCGCCAAGCGCTACACGAACCGCGGCCTGGAATTCCTGGACCTGATCCAGGAAGGAAACAGCGGCCTGATGCGCGCGGTCGAGAAGTTCGACTACCGCAAGGGCTACAAGTTCTCGACCTACGCCACGTGGTGGATCCGCCAGGCCATCACGCGCGCCATCGCCGACCAGGCGCGCACCATCCGCGTGCCGGTGCACATGATCGAGGCGATCAACAAGGTCAACCGGGCGAACCGGCAACTGCTGCAGGAGCTGGGCCGCGACCCGAAGCCGGAGGAAGTGGCCGCCTTCCTGGAGATGCCGCTGGAAAAGGTCCAGGGCGTGCTGCAGGCCAGCATGGAGCCGGTCAGTCTCGACCGCCCGATCGGCGAGGACGAGGACAGCAACCTGTCGGACTTCATCGAGGACGACAGCGCGCCGTCGCCGGCGCGCCTGGCCGCGCACAGCATGCTCAAGGACCAGATGCAGCGGGTGCTGAGCACCCTGACCCGGCGCGAGGAGAAGGTCATCCGCCTGCGCTTCGGCCTGGGCGACGGCACGCCTCGTACGCTCGAAGAGGTGGGCACCATCTTCAAGGTGACCCGCGAGCGGGTGCGTCAGATCGAGGCCAAGGCGCTGCGCAAGCTGCGGCATCCGAGCCGCAGTCGCAAGCTCAAGGGCTACGGCGAGATGGTGTGAACGGGGGGCGAATTCCGGTTGACCGTGTCCCGGGGATCGCCTATCTTGCCCCTCCCGGTCGTGGGCCTATAGCTCAGCTGGTCAGAGCAGCCGGCTCATAACCGGCCGGTCCCTGGTTCAAGTCCAGGTGGGCCCACCAACCCTCCTTCGCGAGGCGGTGGCGCCCACGGGGCGCAGCCGACGCGGGGAGCATGGCGGAAGAATCGGATGGGCGATTAGCTCAGCTGGCTAGAGCGCTCGCCTCACACGCGAGAGGTCACAGGTTCAAGTCCTGTATCGCCCACCATCCTTTTCCCGCCGCAAGAATCGAAAAGAGGGTGCTGCGGCACCCTTTTTTTTGGCGTCGACTTTTTGAAGGTGGGCCGGCGGAAGCCGGTGTTATGATGCGCACGGGGTGATGATCGTGGAGATCAAGGTCGTGTTCGCGGTGCTGGCGCAGGTGGCGGCTCTGGAAGAGCGGCTGGCCGCCGCCCGTGACGCCCGCGACCGCCACACGCGGCGCGACGACCACCTGGGTGAACTGGGTCGCGAACTGGCCGACGACGCGGGCGCCGCGCACCTGGCGGTCGAAGCGGCGACGGCCGCCCTGCGCCGACTGGACCGGGAGCTGGCCGAAGTAGCGCTGGCCGCCGGTTCGCGCCGCGAGCGGCTGGTCGC
>JAIFKS010000015.1:49335-50195 GCA_020049465.1 bacterium
CGGGCGGAGCTGGAGGCGCTGGAGCGGCGGCGCGAAGCCCTCGAAGCCGAGGCGCTGGGCCTGCTTGGCGCCCTGGAAAAAGCCGAAGCCGCCGCGGGCGAGGCCGACGACGACACCACCCGCCAGGACGCGCGTTCGCGGGCCGAACTGGGCGCGCTGGCCCAGGCTGCGGACCGTGGCGCCGCCGCGCTGGCGGCGGGCGAGCAGGAGATGATCCGGCTGCTGGCGCTGCTGCCGGACGACATCGCCCGTCACCTGCGGCGCCTGCAGGGGCGCGACGGGCAGGGTGTGGCCGCGCTGCAGAACGGCGCCTGCGGGGGCTGCTTCGAACATCTGCCGGCCGCGGTGACGGCGGAAGTCGAGCGTCGGCGGACCGTGGTGCGCTGTGGGGGCTGCGGCCGATTCGTCATCTAGTCCGCGCCGCGAAGAGACAGTCGAATCATCAGCCGCCGCGGTGGCAGTGCAGGCCGGGCGGCGCCGGTCACCATCCCGGCGGCACGTCCAGGGAGACGCGATGAGCGGAATCGATCCTCAGACCCTGACCGATCTGTTGCGCACGCTCGAGCGCAGCGGCGACCTGCGCACCCTGGCCCGGGAGTGCGGCCTGTCCGTCCGCGAACTGCGCCGCCGTCTGGCGATCTGGCGCCGCGAGCTGCAGGCCGAGCACGAACCCGACGAACTCGAGGCGGACACCGGCCTGCCGGTCGAACCGTCGCCGCCGCCGCAGCCGGAGCCCGCCGAAGAAGAAGCGCCGCGCCCCGTCGGCGACGGCGGCGCCGGGAAATGGCCGGAGCTGCCGGCGGCCGCCGCGCTGGAGCGCAGCCCGCTGCCGGTGCGGGGGCGAGGCGTCCTGGAGATCT
>JAIFKS010000171.1 GCA_020049465.1 bacterium
CATCGCCGCGAACGGCGCCGGGTCGCCTTCGTAGCCGCTGAACAGGAAACGCGCGCGCGGCTCGACCGCGGCCACGCGCGCGGCCGCCGCGATCACGGTGTCGATGTTGTAGTAGGGCTGCGTGTAGCTGCGCGGCGAGAAATGGACGATGTCGTCCGGTGCGAACCCCCGCGCCGTCCGCCAGGCCTCGGCCGGCGCCGGCCGGAAGACCTCGAAGTCCACCCCCCACAGCACCCGGAAGCTGCGCGCCGGATCCGCGCCCAGCGTCTGGCTCACGGCCAGGATGTCCGCCGAATCGCCGGTCAGGGCATCGCACCCCGCCAGCGCCGCGCGGGCCAGGCGGTTCTTGAGGGCGCTCTCGAACGGCGTGACGTAGACGTCGTCGCCCCACACCGTCAACACGTTCGGATGGAAGCCCGAGTAGTGCCCCCAGTAGCCGTAACCGGTCAGGAAGTGCGTGTTCAGGAGATCGGGCCGCAGGCGCCGCAGGCACGCGCGGACCTCGAGCAGCGACGCGGCGTAGCGCAGCGGCTTCGGTCCCGCGCCCCGCCGGATGTCGTGCACCGTGACCCCGGGGATTTCGCCCGGTTGCACGGTCAGCAGATGGCACTCGTGCCCCTGCTCGCTGAACCAGCGGATCCAGCGCTCGGTATGGATGTGGCGGCCGATGGAGAGGAATGCCAGGCGCACGCGGAGACTCCGTCCCTGGTCCGGGCCGAGGTTTCGGTCAGGTCACTGGTGCCGGGAGCCGGACTCGAACCGGCACGGAGCTGGCTCCGAGGGATTTTAAGTCCCTTGCGTCTACCCGTTTCGCCATCCCGGCACGAGGTCGCCGCCCATCATGGAAATGTCCGGGCCCCCTGTCAATTTGCAATGAGCCGGGCGGTGAACAGCAGCGTCCCGGCCGGGAGTCCTCCACCGACGCTCAACGTCGTCTGAAGGCACGAAAAAACCGGCTCTGGGCCGGTGGATGATTGGAGGCGGCACCCGGACTCGAACCGGGGATAACGGTTTTGCAGACCGTCGCCTTAGCCACTTGGCTATGCCGCCTCCGTAGCGCGCAATTATGTTCGCTCACGCCAGCGGTGTCAACCGCACGGGGGGCCGCGGGAACCGGGAGCGAAATCAAACGGGGAGGACCCAATGGATCCTCCCCGTCGAAAATGGAGCGGGCGACGAGACTCGAACTCGCGACATCTACCTTGGCAAGGTAGTGCTCTACCAACTGAGCTACACCCGCTCGAAAGATCCAGAACAGATAATAGCGCCCCCTGCCTTTGTCAAATCGATTTTGACCTGCCGTCCAGCACCTGCCGATACAGCTGCGCCGTGGCCTCGGCGACCCGGTCCCAATCGTAATTTTCCCGCGCGTGGGCCGCCGCCGCCCGCCCCAGTGCCTGCCGGCGCGGCGCGTCGCCCAGCAGTTCCACGAGCCGGCGGCGCAGGTCCGCCGCGTCCCCGCTGCGGAACACCGCGGTGTGGCCACCGGCCGCCTCCAGGTTCGGCGGGATGTCGCTGACCAGGCAGCAGCGCCCGTAGCTCATCGCCTCCAGCAGCGAGATCGACAGGCCCTCCAGCGTCGACGGCAGCACCATCACTTCCGCGGCCGAATACATCTCTTCCAGCGCCGGACCGTGCACGTAGCCGGGAAACAGCACGTCCGCCGGCGCGTCCCGGCGCAGACGGTCCGCATACCCGTGCGTGAAGCCCGCGTCGCCGGCCACCACCAACCGGTGCCCGGCCCGCAGTTCCTCGGGCAATCCGCGCCAGGCCTCGACCAGCAGATGGCAGCCTTTTTCCGGCACCAGACGTGCCACGAACAGGACGAACGGACGGTCGATCCCCAGCGCCGCCAGTCGTTCGGGAACGCGCACGACCGGCGCCCCGATCCCGTTCGGAATGTAGTCCACGCGTCTGTGGTGGGCCTGCCGGTAGTGCTCGGCCAGGGCGCGCGAAACGACGATGGTCCGGTCCGGCAACGCCGCGCTGGCCCACTCCCCCAGACGCAGCACACCGCGCGCCATGGGCCCCCACTTCTCGCGCTGCCAGTCCAGCCCGTGCACCGTGACGATCGTGCGCCGACGGCCCAGCCAGCGGGGCAGTCCCGACAGCAGCCCCGGCCCCAGCGCGTGGTAGTGGACGATCGGCGCGTCGCGGCGCAGGACGTCGAAGGTGGCGGCGACGGTGTGGCTGATCGCGTCGAGGTGCTTGGTGGGGATGCTCCGCAAACGGCGGACGGTGACCGCGGGCAAACCGCTGTCACCGTCCAGGGGGCTGTAGTGCGGGCGGCTGTAGATCTCGACGGAAAATCCGTGAGCCGGCAGACGCGCCGCGAGTTCGGCCACGTGCTTCTCGATCCCGCCGTGAACGGGCGGGTAGCCCTTCTGTCCGATCATCGCGACACGGACGAGTTGACCCGGCGCCGGGTCATGTCCGCCCGTGCTCAACTCAGGCGTCGTACTTCAGGTCGATCCGTCGCCCGTTTTCGGCCATGGACCGGCAGGCGCCTTCCAGGACCTGCACCACGCGCAAACCGTGCTCGCCCGAACTGAGCGGTTCCGCCTTGCCGCGGATCACATCCACGAAGTGGGCGGTCTCGGCCTTCAGCGGCTCGACCGTGTCCAGGCGCGGGATGAACACGTCACCCGAGCGGTACAGAAGCTGGAATTCGCCGAAGTTCTCGTAGTGGGGCTGCACGTCCACGCCCTTGTCGTAGACGCGGATCTTCTCGGCCGGCGAGACATCGTCGTAGACGAGCATCTTGCGGCTGCCCACGAACGTGCACATGCGGATCTTGTTCGGATCCAGCCAGCTGACGTGGATGTGCACCAGTCGGTTCCCCGGATACTCCAGCGTGACGAAGGCGACATCCTCGATGCCCAGCTCCTTCTGCACGTAGCAGTGGCCGATGGCGCTGACCGACAACGGGTCGCCGCCGAACAGGAAGTTGAGCATGGCCACATCGTGGGGCGCCAGATCCCAGACGACGTTCGCGTCCTTCTGGAAGATGCCCAGATTCACACGCGAGATGTTGACGTAGTAGATCTCGCCCAGTTCGCCCGCTTCCATCAGCGTCTTGATCTTCCGCACGGCCGCCGTGTAGACGAACGTGTGGCCCACCATGATGTGGAGTCCGCGCGCGGCCGCCAGCGTGTTCAGGGTCCGGCAGTCCTCGCTGGTGGTGGCCATGGGCTTTTCGAGGAACAGGTGCTTGCCCGCCTCCAGGACTTCGCGGCCGAGCGGGAAGTGCGTGGACATCGGCGTGGCCACGACCACGGCCTGAATCTCGGGATCGTCCAGGATGTCACGGTGGTTGCGGGTCTTGGCAACGCCGGGATAGAGCAGGCCCACATGGTTCAGACGCTTCTCGTCGAGGTCCGAAATCATGGCCAGTTGAACGCCCGGCTGCGCGTTGAAATTACGGATCAGATTCGGTCCCCAGTAACCGCAGCCGATCACACCCATCTTGATCATCCCCGCCCGCCTTCCTCAGCGCGGTCACGGACGCCGGCCCCCGCGGGGCGAACGCGTACGAACCGGCAGTGTGTGGTTACGAATCCCAGACGGAAGCATGGACCGCACCCCGCGAACGGTCAAGCGCGGGAGTCGCGCCCCGACCGCCGCGCCGGGTCAATAGCCGCCGGTGCCTCGAATGACGACCGGTACGGTCTTGGCGATGATGGTCAGATCGCGCCAGAGCGTCCACTCGTTGATGTAGCGGATGTCCAGCCGGACCATCTCGTCGAAGCTCACCGAACTGCGCCCGCTGATCTGCCAGAGTCCGGTTAGTCCGGGCACGGCCTTCAGGCGTTCCATGTGCCACGGCTGGTAGTTCTCGATCTCGTAGGCGATCGGCGGGCGCGGCCCCACCAGCGACATGTCGCCCTTGATGATGTTCAGCAGCTGCGGCAATTCGTCGAGGCTGGTGCGGCGCAGGAAGGCACCGATGGGTGTGATGCGCGGGTCGCGCTTCAGCTTGAAGACCTTGTCGCCCGAATTCGAGGCGGCACAGCCGTTCTCGTCGCCGGCGATGAACATGGCGGCGAACTGCCGATGGATGGTGTCGTCGCTGTTGTGCGCCATGGACCGGAATTTGTAGAACCGGAATGGCCGTCCGTCGCGCCCGAGACGCTCCTGCACGAAGAGTACAGGCCCGGCGCTGCTCCGCTTGATCAGAAGAGCGATCGCCAGGAACACGGGCGAGATGAGAGCCAGAGCCAGGCCGGCAATGACGACATCCAGAAGCCGCTTCAAACGGCCCTGATTGCCGCAATACCGTGTGGTGTCGGCGGGGATGAAGAGTCGGGGTGCGCTTATTGCGTAAGAGCCACCAACGACCGCTACCGCTGCCGCGTCATCCTTCATGGTGCACTATCTCCCTTTGCCGAAGCAAAGACGTTGTAAGTTTCCCTGAAAGGCTGAGAACGCGTTAGCGATGTACCATGCGGTCCTTCCGGTGGGGCCCACTCTTCGCTTGAGAATCAGATGATAGCACCTTTGCTGCGATTTCGTCTAGTCTGCAATTGTATTTTTTTCATGTTGTCCGCAAGCCCGTCCGGAACGCCGAAAAGAACACAATCTGCAAAAGCTATTCAAAATCAACAACCTGGCCCGCCGGAACATTTCTTTTGCCTAAGCCGTAGCCGCCCTCTATCGTGGTCCGCCTCCCCGACCATGAGGGCCGGGCAACCCGAGAGGAGCCAGAGAAATGGCTGAGAATCGACAGATCCAGCCCGCCACCGGAAAGCTGGGCATCCTGACCCCCGGCATGGGCGCGGTGTCATCCACCTTCATGGCCGGCGTCATTGCCATCCGGGCCGGTCTGCGCCTGCCCATCGGCAGCACGACGCAGATGGGCCATATCCGGCTCGGCAAGCGCACCGAGGACCGCCAGCCCCTCATCAAGAATTTCCTCCCGTTGACCGATCTCGAGAACATCGAGTTCGGCGGCTGGGACATTTTCGACGTCTCCTGCTACGAGGCCTGCATCACCTGCGGCGTCCTGGAAAAGGACCTTCTGGCCCAGATCCGGCCCGAGCTCGAGGCCATCCGCCCCATGAAAGCGGTGTTCGACCAGCACTACGTGAAGAAGCTCACCGGCACCCATGTGAAAAAGGGCACCAAGATGGAGCTGGCCGAAGCCGTCATGCAGGACATGGTCGACTTCAAGAAGGCCAAGAAGTGCGAGCGGCTCGTGATGGTCTGGTGCGGCTCGACCGAGATCTACCTCAAACGCACGGCCGTCCACGAGACGATCGCGTCGTTCGAGCAGGGTCTGCGGGACGACAGCCCGGACATCCCGCCCAGCATGATCTACGCCTACGCCGCCATCAAGTCGGGCGTCCCCTACGCCAACGGCGCGCCGAATCTGGGTCCGGACGTGCCGGCCCTCGAGCAGCTCGCCAAGGAAAAGGGCGTGGGCATCTGCGGCAAGGACTTCAAGACCGGCCAGACACTGATCAAGACCGTGCTGGCCCCGGGCTTCAAGGCCCGCCAGCTGGGCGTCGCCGGCTGGTTCTCGACGAACATCCTGGGCAACCGCGACGGTGAAGTGCTGGACGATCCCGAGTCGTTCAAGTCGAAGGAAGAGACGAAGCTGGGCGTGCTGGACGCGATCCTGCAGCCGAAGCTCTACCCGGACCTGTACGGCAACCTCTTCCACAAGGTGCGGATCAACTACTATCCCCCGCGCGGCGACAACAAGGAAGGCTGGGACAACATCGACATCTTCGGCTGGTGCGGCCGGCCGATGCAGATCAAGGTCGACTTCCTGTGCCGCGACTCGATCCTGGCCGCGCCGCTGGTGCTGGACCTGGCCCTGCTGCTGGATCTTGGCATGCGCGCCGGGATGCCGGGCGGCATCCAGGAATGGCTGTCGTTCTACTTCAAGAGCCCCGTGGTGCCGGTCGGCCTCTATGCCGAGCATGACCTGTTCATCCAGCAGACCAAGCTGAAGAACACGATGCGCTGGATCATGGGCGAAGACGTGATCACGCACCTGGGCCAGGACTACGAAGAGTAGCCGTTCCCGAGGTTGGCGTGGTGACCCGAATGACCGGCTCCGGCCACGCTGGAGCCGGTTTTTCAACCTGGTGTCCCGAGCCCGAAGTTCTCGCCGGGGAGACAACATGGAATTCGAGTGGGAAGTGCGGCCGGTCGGTCCGCTCCGGATGAACGCGATCCTGGTGACGGCTCCGGCCGCCGGCGAAGCCGTGCTGATCGATCCGGGCGACGAACCGGCGGCGTTGCTGGAATGGGTCCGCGGTTCCGGCTGCCGCCTGACGGCCCTTCTGGCCACGCACGGGCACTTCGACCACGTCGGCGCCGCCGCCGAAGTGGGCGCCGCCTGCGGGCTGCCGCTGCGCTGCCACCCTGACGACGCGCCGATGATCCACCAGATGCCGCTGATCCAGGAAGCCTACGGTTTTGCCGCCACCGAAGTGCCGGCGCTGGTGACCGATCTGGTCGACGGCGCCCGGGTGCCGCTGGGCGACGGTTTTCTGGAAGTGGTCCAGGTCCCGGGCCACGCCCAGGGGCACGTCATGTTCCGCCTGCCCGGTCTGGCGATCGTTGGCGACTGTCTGTTCGCCGGCTCGGTCGGCCGGACCGACCTGCCGGGCGGCGATTTCCAGGTGCTGGAAAAAAGCATCCGGGAGCGCATCTACACGCTCCCGGATGAAACGATCGTCGTCTGTGGGCACGGTCCGGACACCACGGTGGGTCGCGAGAAGTCGACGAACCCTTATGTCCGAGGCTGACCCGGTCCGAGGCTGACCCGCTCCGCACCTGAGTCCCGGCGGCCGGGGGCCGGCGAACGGAAGGTCAGCCTTCCTCGGCGGCCTCTTTCGTCAGTTCGAGGTTCTCGCGCAGTTCGACTTTACGCTTCTCGAGCTTCTGGTGCTTCTTCAGGAATTCCTTCTTGATCCAGTCGCGGTACAGCGACGCGCCCAGGCAACCCGAATCGTAGGCATAGATGCTCTGCGAAGCGGCCGGCGCTTCCTCGATCTTGATGTTCGTGGTGATGATCGTGCGGAACACGTCATTGGGGCCGAACACGTTGCCCAGTTCCTTCTTCATGTTCTTCTGCAGCGGGGTCCGACCGTCCTTCATGGTCACCAGCACGCCCATCAATTGCAACCAGACGTTCTGACGTTCCTGAATGCGCTCGATCAACTGCTTCATCTGATGCAGTGTCGGGATGGCCAGTCCGGTGCAGGGCGTGGGGATCAGGGCATAGTCGGCCGCCACCAGCGCGTTCTGGGTCAACACGCCCAGATCCGGCGGCGTGTCGATGATGATCCAGCCGTACGACGTCGACAGGGACTGGATCACCTTGGACAGCCGGTCGGTGATCTGGGTCTTGGCCATGCTCTCGAGCGAGGGGCTGGCCGGCAGCAGGTCGATGTTCTCGTCGTAGATCGTCGAGGCGATGCCGTCCTGCGGCGTGATGGCGCGGCGCAGCACGTCGAACACGCTGCGCGCCGGCGGCTCGCCGTCCAGCTTGCCCAGCAGAGTGCTGGTCGCGCACCCGTGGGGATCCATGTCGATGATCAGGCACGACGAGGTGACATCGCTGTACCGGGTCAGGCCTGCCGCCAGGTTGATGGCCGTGGTGGTCTTGCCCACCCCACCCTTGTGGTTCACGACGGCGATCACATTACCCATGGAGGTTCCCCCGTTGGCTCGGTTTGGCCGGGTTCTAGGCGAAGTAAACCAATATAGGAGTCATCATGCCGGTCAGAAAGAAAAATCACCGTGGAGACCCCGGTTGTCCTCCACTGGGGACAGTTCAGCCTCCCGGATGCCTCACCAGGCGCGCGAACCGACCAGCCGGATCTCGAACAGCCAGAGATCGTCGGCCGGTTCGTACACGAGCGCAGGCTCAGATCCTGTCGCAACCGACGGTCTGAAGTCTTTGATGTCAATGGCGATGCGACGCAACTGCGTCTCGACGGCGAGGTGCGCGCGGCCCAGGCGCTGCCGGTACCCGAAACCGGCCTGGAAGCCGAGTCCGGTCTGGTCGAGGTCCGTGGCGCGCTCGGCCGTCATCCGGGCGACGGTCAATCCGAATGAACCGTACGGGTACGAGGGGAAGGAGGTCAGACGCGCTTCGGCCCCCAGACTTCCGGTCAGGAAGGTCAGGCGGTCGAAATGGAACACCTCGCCCCCCTGGCCCAGGAGCGCCTCGGCAGCCACGTCGCTGGCGCCGCGGGACAGTTCGCCGCGCAGCCACCAACGGCTGCCGCCGAGGCGCCGGCCGGCGAAAGCGGTCACCTCACTGCCCGGATCAACGGTCGCGGTGAAGCGGGACGCCGTGAACCGGACCCGATCATCCTGCCCCCAGGGCACCGCCACGCCGTCCGCGGTTTCGACGCGGAACAGGTCCCCCGCGTCGGCGATGCCGAAGCCCAGCCCGGCGATCCAGCGTACGTCGCCGTCGACGGGCGCAACGGTCGGCGGCGGTGGCGGGGCGACTTTCGGCGCCGGCGCCGGCGGGCGCGTCCGGCCGGTGTCGCTGCGGTCCTGCGCAAAGGCGGCGGCGCCCGGGACGACGCCCAGAAGGGCCGTCACGAGCAGCGCGGTGCGCAGGGACGCGCCGGGACGTACAGGCTGGCGTGCGCTCATGACTTCGGTCCCTTCAGGCTGAACGTGCTGAGAATGGCTTCCAGCCGCCGGAAGTGGGACATCTTGTCCTGGCCCGGCGCGTAGACGAGCAGGTCGACGCAATAGAGGCGCCCCCGCTCCCGGTCCGGGATGAACCAGCAGCGGAACGGCCCGCCCCCCGAGAAATCCGTGCTGTTCCAGGCGCCCTCCAGCCTCACGCAGGGAACATCGCCGATCAGGTCGCGGCTCCAGACGAAGGACTCGGGCACGATTTCCTCCTTGTGGAGGGCGCGCCCCATTTCGGCCCGCAGGGACACCATCACGTCGGCGTCGGCCAGGTAGGCCAGCGGCTCCGGCGTGTCGTGCCAGCTGATGGAAATGCCCCGCGACGGCGCGGTCGTCATCAGTTCCAGCCCCGGGAAACCTTTGGGCTCGAGCTGGTTCTGTTTGAACTCGGCCGGGATCTCGAGGTGGAAGCCGAATTGGCGCCAATAGCGATCCGTCAATCCGGCCTGAAGACCTTCGTATCGGATGCGGCGCAGGATGCGTTCGCGGTTGCTGTCCTCGAAGATGGTCCGGAGCTTTTCCGGGCTGTTGCGAAGGATGCTGCCCAGGCCGTTGACATCGCGCGCGACCACGATCACGGCCAGCTGGTAGGTCGCCCAGGGATCGGGTACCTGCACGATGCCGCCGCCGGAGGACTCGATCGTTTTCCACGCGTCGCGCGAGATCAGGCGCTTCGCCTGGCGTTCGACCCCGTTGCCGCTGCCGAGCCGGACCAGCATCAGCACGTTCTTGTAGCCGCGCGCCGCGTCCAGCTGGTCGGGTCCGAAAATATCGACATTGAACTGGGTCTCGGGCTTGATGACGAACATGACCTCGGGGCTGAAGGCCCCGACGAAGCGCTCGGTGGCCGGCCGCAGGGCCTCGTCCGAGAGGGCGATCGCGACGTCGCCGTACGAACCGGCGGCCATCAGGATGCCCTTCTCATTGTCGAGGCCGCAGCCCGCCGCGCCCACCAGGGAGATCAGGCCCACGACGGCGAGGAAACGGCGGAGCCGGTTCGGGCGGTCGTTGGCGGTCGAACCGTTGCGGAGAACCGGCAGGCGGTCGCGGGCCGGACGGAAAATGGTGACCAGTCGGACCAACGCGTCACACCTCGGGAAGGCGGAGACCTGCCGGCGACGGCCGCAACGGCCGCCGCGCGGTTCAGCGGCTGACGCCTGTATCTAGGTCCCGACCGTTGGTCGTGTCAAGCTGGGCCTTGAGGCTGTGCAGCTCCGCCTGGTACTGCAGCAGGGTGCGCATGAGTTGTTCGTTGCTCACCCGCAACTGCTGGATGGTCTGCAGATCCTCGAGGCGGTCGCCCGACCAGCCACGGTTGATCGTCGTTCCCGGATTCACGGCGCGCGTTCCGGTGCCCACGCTCCGCTGGACACCCGAGCCGTACAGACCGCCTCCGCGCTGGGAACCGAAGAGCGAGCGCCGATCCGACCGGCCCGCCAGACTGGCGGCGTCGGCGGACGGAGCCGACGGAGCAACCGACGCGCTGACCACGGCGACAGAGGGGGCGACGCCAGGCACGAGCGGCTCCCGCTGCGGTCCCATGAACACCGCGACGGCGAGCACCGCGGCCAGGCCGACCGAAGCGGCGGCTCCGAAGGCCGGCAGCCAGTAGCCGCGCCGGGACGCCGGCTCTTCCTGCCACGGATAGGCCGTTTCGCCGGCCCGCTGCTGCAGGGCCTGGTTCAGGCGCAGCTGGAGTTTCCAGTCGAAATTGTCCGGCAGCCGCGGCTCGGTCGCCGCCAGCAGGCGACGTCCGGCGACCAGATCCTCGCGGAAGGAGCGGCACGATTCGCAGACGTCGACATGGTCACGCAGACCCACCGTGGCGTCCGGGGGCAGCAGCCCGTCCAGATCGCGGCTCAAGTAGTCCCTGGCTTTGCTGCAACGCATCGTGGGGTCCTTTCACTCACTCGTCCGCGGGCTTGCCGTCGTTCTCGGCGGCGGCCCGGGCTTCGATTTCCTCGAGCTCCGCCAGCAGGGATTCGTTCTTGAGCATGGGCTTGATCAGCACCCGGAAACGGGTGCGCGCCCGGTTGATCCGCGAACGGACCGTGCCGAGCTTCAGCCCGGTCACCTGCTGGATCTCTTCGTAGCTCAGCTGCTCCACCTCACGCAACAGGAACGGGATCCGGTAGCGTTCAGGGATCTTCTCGGTGGCTTCGGCGATCAGGCGGCCCAACTCCTCGCGCTGGATGCGTTCGGAAGTGTCCGCGCGGGTATCGGCCGGATCGACCGGCATCTCGTCGTCTTCGGGCGCCGGATTCAGGCTGATCATGTTCGGCCGCCGCGACCGCTGGCGCATCTTGTTGCGCACCAGGTTGGTCGCGATCGTGAAGACCCAGGTCGAAAAACGCGCGATCTCGCGGTACTTGGCCGCGTGGATGTAGACGCGGATCAGCGTCTCCTGCGTCAACTCCTCGGCCAGGGCCGGTTCCTTGACCATGCGCATGATGAAACTGTAGAGCCGGCTCTTGTAGCGGAAGACGATCTCGTCGAAGGCCCGCCGCTGGCCCTCCTGCACCATGACGATCAGATCCTCGTCACGGACATCACGCAGCGCCTCACGGCGCACGCGGGGATTGTCGAAGGGGGTGTTCTCTCGAGAGGGATTCACCGCACGCTCCTGACGACGACCGGGGAACGAAACCGCAGGCGCTTCAATGCCGGGCCGGGCCGGAAGTTCCCGGTCCCGTGCCCGACGGGAAGGTCAGCACGTCGCCAAGCGGCCACCAGGGCAGAAAGACCTCGTCGGACGCGCCCAGAGCCGGACGACGCTCCCGGGGCAGCACATCCAGCCAGCCGGGACGGCGGGACGACCGGACCCGCACCCGATCGACGCCGGCCACCGTCCGAAGGTTCACGCGCTCGCCCGGTCCACCGCCGCCACGGGCCCGGACCACCAGTCCCTGACGAAAACTCCCGGCGGGCCGGTCGGCTCCCGCAGCGGTCTCCGTGGCGGCGGGATCCGCCGCCAGAGTGAAGGTTCGCCGAGCCGGGCCGGGCCGGTCTCCGGACGCCAGCGCCGCGACCGCCAGCGCCAG
>JAIFKS010000022.1 GCA_020049465.1 bacterium
GACGCCCTCGACAGCTACATTCCGCTGCCGCAGCGCCAGCTGGACAAGCCGTTCCTGATGCCGGTGGAGGACGTGTTCTCCATCTCGGGTCGCGGCACGGTGGCGACCGGCCGCATCGAGCGCGGGATCGTCAAGACGGGCGAGAAGATCGAGCTGGTGGGCATCCGGGACACGCAGAGCACGGTGTGCACGGGCGTGGAGATGTTCCGCAAGATCCTGGACGAGGGTCAGGCCGGCGACAACGTGGGTCTTCTGCTTCGCGGCATGAAGAAGGAAGACGTCGAGCGCGGCATGGTGATCTGCAAGCCGGGTTCGGTGACGCCTCACACGAAGTTCGAGGCCGAGGTCTACATCCTGACGAAGGAGGAGGGTGGCCGCCACACTCCGTTCTTCACGGGCTACCGTCCGCAGTTCTACTTCCGGACGACGGACGTGACGGGCAACACCGAGCTGCCCGAGGGCGTGGAAATGGTCATGCCCGGCGACAACATCAAGGTCGTGGTGGACTTGCACACGCCGATCGCGATGGAAGAGGGCCTGCGTTTCGCCATCCGTGAGGGTGGGCGCACCGTGGGCGCCGGCGTCGTGGCGAAGATCTTCAAGTAGTACGGGTCGTTTAAGAACGGCCGTGGCCGTGGGCCGGGGAGCAGGGTTTCATGCGTGACATCATCACCCTCGCTTGCAGCGACTGCAAGATGAGGAACTACACGACCAAGAAGAACAAGCGGCTCCATCCGGACCGGGTGCAGTACAAGAAGTTCTGCCCCAAGTGCGTCAAGCACACGGCCCACAAGGAAACCCGCTAGTCGGCTGGTCTGTCCGGGTTGGTCCGGTCGGAAACGTCGGGTCGGCCTGGTGCTGAAGATTCCGGAACCCGCCGCCCATGTTGCGGGCGGCGGCTCCGGTCGAGAAAATTGCAGGGGTGTAGCTCAGTTGGTAGAGCATCGGTCTCCAAAACCGAGGGTCGCGGGTTCGACTCCTGCCGCCCCTGCCATCGATACCGAAGTCGTTCCGTGTGGCGTTGGGCGCCCCGGGACGCAGTCAGAAAGGTCCTAGCATGGTTGCGCGCGTAACGCAGTACCTGCGGGAAACCGGGCAAGAGATGAAGCGCGTCTCCTGGCCGGGCAGAGACGAGCTGAAGGAATCGACACTGGTGGTGCTGGCCACGGTGACGGTCATCACGATCATCCTGTTCGTCGTGGACAAGATCCTGGATCTTGGCGTCAAGGGGATCATCCAGTCCCTGGGTTGACGGGGAAGCAGTACCGGGCAGTTCCCGAATCACCCCCTGAAATGGGACAGTCGTCCCGTTTTTGGGGTGTCTGCGCGTCGAGGCGCTGGAACTGAAGCCGATGGGAGCCGGACGTGTCCGACAATTCTGAGCGAAACGGCGAGCGCAATGGCGACAGCAAAGCCAAGGCGGCCAACGATGCGGCGAACGACAACGATTCGCTCTTTTTCGACCTGCCGGAAGACGACTACGTCACCCCGGAACCTGCGGCCGAACCGGCCGGCGGCGGAGCGCCCGCGCGCCCGCGCACGGCCGAGGACGACTTGCTGGACGCGGTTGATCTGCCGCTGACCGCCGACGACCAGGCCGAGATCGAACGCCGCGGCCGGATGAAGTGGTACGTCATCCACGCGAACACCGGCCATGAGAACAAGGTCAAGCGCAACATCGAGATGGCCGTCAAGTCCAACCACATGGAAGAGTATTTCGGCGAGGTGCTGGTCGCGACGCAGGACGTGACGGAGATGAAGAACGGGAAGCGCTCCACCGTGAAGCGCAAGTACTTCCCTTCGTACATCCTGGTCGAGATGGACATGAACAAGGAATCCCAGCACTTCATCAACAGCATCCCGGGCGTGACGCGCTTCATCGGCGGCACGCCCCTGAAGCCGGAGCCGATCAGCAGGGAAGAGGTGGACCGTATCCTCGGCCGCATCTCGGCCCCTGACGAGGCCCGGACGACCGTCGACATTCCGTACGACGTGGGCGACAGCGTCCAGGTCATGGACGGCCCGTTCACGGAGTGGATCGGCGTGATCAACGAGATCAATCACGACAAGGGCAAGCTCAAGGTGATGATCTCGATTTTCGGTTCGGAGACCCCGGTGGAGCTCGATTTCCTGCAGGTCAAGCCTGTCTGAGCTTCGCCGTTGTCGGACGGCCGCGGGTTTAGTCTGGACCTTGCGGTCGTAACCGTCCCCGTTTCTCTCAACGGTGGCGGACCCATAAAAGAGGGCTCGATGGCGCTCGTGGCCGGGAGGATGGGTGTGGACCCCGCTTCCCGCGACCGGAACGCCGGCGGCGCCCGGTCCTGATACGAAGGACTGAGTTGAAGGACTCTGAAGGAGTAGCGACGACATGGCCAAGAAAGTCGTAACGCAGGTCAAGCTGCAGATCAAGGCTGGTCTGGCCAATCCGGCGCCCCCTGTGGGCCCCGCGTTGGGTCAGCACGGTCTGAACATCATGGAATTCTGCAGCGCCTTCAATGAGCGGACCAAGGAGCAGATGGGTCTGGTGATCCCGGTGGTCATCACCGTGTTCTCCGATCGAAGCTTCAGCTTCATCACGAAGACCCCTCCCGCCTCGGTGCTCATCAAGAAGGCCCTGGGCCTGACCTCCGGCAGCCACAAGCCCGGCCGGGAACCCATCGGCAAGATCACGCGCGCCCAGTTGCGCGATATCGCTGCCATGAAGATGGAGGACCTGAACGCCGGTTCGCCCGAGGCCGCGATGAAGATCATCGCGGGCACGGCGCGTAGCATGGGGCTGGAAGTGGTCTAGACCCCGGACTGCGAACACACGGCGCCGGTCCGCTCGCGGATGCCGGCACCGGAGAAACAGGGCTCCCTAGCGGCTCAGGTCGCAACCGGAACCCGATTCGAAGCATCACAGTCAACGGGAGTGAATTCGCAATGAAGCACGGAAAATCCTACCGGACAGGCCGGGAGCAGATCGACCGCACCAAAACGTACTCGATCGACGAGGCGATGGTGCTGCTCGATTCCATGCCCAAGGCCAAGTTCGACGAGACGGTGGATGTCGCCGTACGTCTGAACGTCAATCCGCGGCACGCCGACCAGATGGTCCGCGGAACCGTGGTCCTGCCCAACGGCACCGGAAAGACCGTCAGGGTGCTTGTGATCACCCGTGGTCCCAAGGAAAAAGAAGCCGCTGACGCGGGCGCCGACATGGTCGGGGCGGACGAGTATCTGCCCAAGATCAAGGAAGGCTGGACTGACGTCGACGTCATCATCGCGACCCCCGACATGATGGGTGAGCTCGGCAAGCTGGGACGCATCCTGGGTCCCCGCGGGCTGATGCCCAACCCGAAGGTCGGCACCGTCACCATGGACATCGCCAAGGCCGTCAGGGAAGCCAAGGCCGGCCGCATCGAGTACCGCGTCGACAAGGCCGGTATTGTGCATGCGCCGCTCGGCAAGCGCTCCTTCGGACCGGTCAAGCTGGCCGAAAACGCCCGCACGCTCTTCCACGAGCTGCAGCGCGTTCGCCCGGCGGCGGTCAAAGGCGTCTACGTCAAGTCGGTCTTCCTGTCCGGCACGATGTCGCCGTCCGTCCGCGTCGATAGTGGTATCTAGGGCCAGCGGGGCCTTCCGCGCGGATCGCTGAGCGGTCCCGTGGCTCCCGTCGGTTCGTCCGGTCGATAGATCAAGGAGAGTTGCCTGATGGCACGTCCGGAAAAAGTCACAGAGGTCGAAGCGATCGGCGAACGGATGCAGGCCGCCCAGTGCATGATCCTCACGGATTACACGGGCCTGTCCGTTCTGCAGCTGACCGCTTTCCGCCGCCTCTGCCGGTCCAAGGGTGTCGAGTGCCGGGTGGTCAAGAACCGCCTCGCGCGCATCGCCGCCACGAACACCGGCAAGGACGGGATGAACGTACACCTCAAGGGTGCGACGGCCCTCCTGTTCGGCATGGAAAGCCAGGTCGACGCCGCCAAGATCGCGGTCGATTTCGCCAAGGATAACGCGAAGCTGCTGATCAAGGGCGGCTTCGTCGACGGCAAGTTCATCGCTCCTGACCAGGTGGTCGCCCTGTCGAAGGTGCCGAGCCGCGAGCAGCTGCTGTCCATGATGATGGGCAGCATCAACGCACCGGCCCGCAGCCTTGCCGTGGTGACCAATGGTGTCGCGGCTTCGCTGACGCGCGCGGTCGCCGCCGTGGCCAAGCAGAAGGCCGCCTGATAGAGGGTCCGCATCGAGAGAGATGGCCGCCCCGCCACCAAGGCCGGCGCGACCAGGAAAAACAGACAAACGCGGGGCCCACAGGCTCCGATCCGCAAGGAGACCGACAGACATGAGCAATCTCAGCGAAAACGCCGCCAAGGTCCTGGACCTGATCTCGTCCATGACCATCCTCGAGGCCGCCGACCTGGTCAAGGCCATGGAAGAGAAGTTCGGCGTCAGTGCCGCCGCCCCGATGATGGCCGCTGCGCCCGCCGCCGCCGCCGCCGTCGAAGAGGTCAAGGACGAGTTCACCGTCGTGCTGACCGCCGCCGGCGACAAGAAGATCCAGGTCATCAAGGAAGTCCGGGCCATCACCGGTCTGGGTCTGAAGGAAGCCAAGGATCTGGTCGAGAGCGCGCCTGCCACCGTCAAGGAAGGCGTGAACAAGGCCGAAGCCGAGGCCCTGAAGGCCAAGCTGGAAGAAGTCGGCGCGATCATCGACCTGAAGTAGTCGAGGTCCGTTCGGGGGCTGCCTTCCCGCAAGGCAGCCCCCTGCGGTCCCCGGCCGGAGCGCTTGAAGCAACCGTGCCCAAAGCATCCGTGACCGGGACACCGCTGGGGGAGCAGAGCGCCCGCCTTCGCCCGGCCGGCGCCAGCGGCGACAGTGAAGCGGCAGCCCCAAGGCAATAGGCAGCCAAGGCAAAAGGCAGCCCAGGAAAAACGGTAGCCGAATGGGGCGCCGTCCCTTCTTCCGAGGAAGTGGCCCAGTGAGAAAACCCTCCGTCGACAAGTTTACCGGACGCCTCAACTACTCCAAGATCCTGCACGACGAAACGATGCCGAACCTGCTGGCGGTCCAGCTGGACTCGTACAACGAGTTCCTTCAGATCGGGACCAAGCCGGAAGATCGCGATCAGCGGGGAATCGAAGGCGTCTTCCAGACAATCTTCCCCATCGAGAGCACGCGCGGCAACCTGATCATGGAGTACATCAGCTTCAAGACCGGCGAGCCGAAGTACGGCATCGACGAATGCCAGGAACGCGGACTGACCTTCAGCGTGCCGCTGAAGGTGAAGCTGCGGCTGGTCGTCAAGGAAGAGAACGAGGGCGCCGGCACGGGCGAGATGATGATCCGCGACATCCAGGAGCAGGAAGTCTACCTGGGTGAACTGCCGATGATCACCGAGACGGGCACCTTCCTGATCAACGGCGCCGAGCGCGTGATCGTCTCGCAGCTGCACCGCTCCCCGGGCGTGTTCTTCAGCGACGAGATCCACCCGAACGGCCGCCGGCTGTTCCGGGCGCGCATCATCCCCTACCGCGGGTCGTGGGTCGAGTTCACCACCGACATCAACAACCTGCTGTACGTGCACATCGACCGGAAGCGCAAGCAGCCGGCGACGATGCTGCTGCGGGCGCTGGGTTTCCATACGAATGAAGAGATCATCTCCCTCTTCCACGAGGTCGAGACGATCAAGCTCACCAAGCCCGGTACCAAGAAGTACCAGGAGCTGGAAGAGTCGCTGGAAGGCCGCATCCTGGCCGGCGACCTGACGCGGGACGGCGAGGAAGAGCCGTTCGCCAAGGCCGGAGCGATCATCGACGCGCTGCTGCGCGAGACGATCCTGAACAGCGGCGTCAAGGAGATCAAGCTGGTTGCGGCCGGCGAGGTCACCCTCAACGAGCCGAGCCTCATCCTCAACACGCTGCGCAAGGATCCCAGCCGCACGCAGGACGAGGCGTTGCGGCGGTTCTACAGCCTGCTGCGCCCGGGCGATCCCCCGAACGAAGAGGTCGCCAAGGCCCTGTTCGAGCGCCTGTTCTTCAACGAGAAGCGCTACGACCTGGCCGAGGTGGGCCGCTACAAGATGAACCGGCGCCTGAGCCTGGACGTCGACCCGAAGTGCACCACGCTGACGCCGGCGGACTTCCTGGCCATCACGCACGAGATGATCGGCCTGTTCCTGGGCAAGCGCGAGATCGACGACATCGACCATTTCGGCAACCGCCGCATCCGGTCGGTGGGCGAGCTGCTGGCCAACCAGTTCTCGGTGGGCCTCAGCCGCATGGCGCGCATCATCAAGGAACGCATGAATCTGGCGGACAAGGAAAAGCCGCTCAGCCCGGCCGACCTGGTCAATGCCCGCACGGTTTCGGCGGTCATCCAGTCGTTCTTCGGCAGCAGTCAGCTCAGCCAGTTCATGGACCAGACGAATCCGCTGAGCGAGTTGACGCACAAGCGCCGCCTGTCCGCGCTCGGGCCGGGTGGTCTGCATCGTGACCGCGCCGGCTTCGAAGTGCGTGACGTTCACTACACGCACTACGGCCGCATGTGCCCCGTCGAGACGCCGGAAGGGCCGAACATCGGTCTGATCGCCAGTCTGGCCACGCACGCGCGGATCAACAGCTTCGGCTTCATCGAGTCGCCGTACCGCCGGGTGGAAAAGGGCCTCGTCACGAACAAGACGGAGTACCTGACCGCCGACCAGGAGGACACGGTCACCATCGCGCAGGCCAACGCCGACATGGACGACAACGGCCATTTCGTGGCCAAGCGCGTGCTGGCGCGGTTCCGCGGCGAGTACCCGATGGCCAAGCCCGAAGAGCTGGACTACATGGACGTCTCGCCGAAGCAGATCGTTTCGGCGGCGGCCTCGCTGATCCCGTTCCTCGAGCATGACGACGCCAACCGCGCGCTGATGGGCTGCAACATGCAGCGCCAGGCCGTGCCGCTGCTGCGGACGGATGCGCCGATCGTCGGCACCGGCATGGAGAAGAAGGTCGCCATCGACTCGGGCGCCGTCATCGTCGCCGAGGCGGCGGGCGTGGTCGAGGCCGCGACGGCCGAATCCGTGGTCATCAAGTACGACGACGCGGACAAGGTGCATTCGGGCAGCTTCTTCGACGCCAACGGCGTCGTCGAGTACAAGCTGCGCAAGTTCCGGCGCTCGAACCAGGACACCTGCTACAACCAGAAGCCGCTCGTGCGGCCGGGCGACCGCGTCATGGCGGGGCAGCCCATCGCCGACGGCCCGAGCACCAGGAACGGTGAGCTCGCGCTCGGCCAGAACCTGCTGGTGGCCTTCATGCCCTGGGGCGGGTACAACTTCGAGGACGCCATCCTGATCTCCGAGCGCGCGGTGAAGGAGGACCTGTTCACCTCGCTGCACATCGAGGAGTTCGAACTGCAGGTCCGCGACACCAAGCGCGGCGTCGAGGAAGTCACGCGTGAAATCCCCAATGTGGGCGAGGAAGCGCTGAAGAACCTCGACGAGGACGGCGTCATCTACCCGGGTGCCCGCGTGCGGCCGGGCGACATCATGGTCGGCAAGGTGACCCCCAAGGGCGAGACCGAGCTGAGCCCCGAAGAGAAGCTCCTGCGGGCCATCTTCGGCGAGAAGGCCGGCGACGTGAAGGACGCCTCGCTGAAGGCGCCCCCGGGCATGGACGGGATCGTGGTCGACGTGCGGGTGTTCAGCCGCCAGGACCGCAACACCCGCTCCAAGAAGGAAGAGAAGCGTCAGATGGACGCGCTGCGCCGCCGGCGCGACCGCGACCGCGGCAAGGTCAACGCCGTGGCCGAGGAGCGCTTGCGTGAGCTGTTCAACGGCGAGACCGCGCACCACATCATCGACGCCAACACGGGCGAGGTGCTGGTCAAGTCGGGCCGCAAGCTGACCGGCCAGGTCATCGAGGAGATCGATCTGGCGGCCATCCACTGGGGCCTGCCGCTGGTCAAGGACGAGAAGCAGGATATCCGCATCCGCTCGGTGTTCGAGGCGGCCGCGCGCGAGCGCGAGCGTATCGAAGTCGAATACGAGAAGAACGTGGAGCGCGCGCTGCGCGGCGACGAACTGCCGCCCGGCGTGGTCAAGCTGGTCAAGGTCTACGTCGCCCGTAAGCGCAAGCTGTCGGTCGGCGACAAGATGGCCGGCCGTCACGGCAACAAGGGCGTTGTTTCGAAGATCATGGCGGAAGAGGACATGCCCTACCTGGCGGACGGCACGCCGATGGACATCGTGCTCAACCCGCTGGGCGTGCCCAGCCGCATGAATCTGGGCCAGATCCTGGAAACTCATCTCGGCTACGCGGCGAAGGCCAAGGGCATCCGCACGATGACCCCGGTGTTCGACGGCGCCTCGATCGAGGAGATCAAGGCGGGGCTGAGCGAAGAGAACCTGGACCCGTCGGGCAAGAGTTCCCTGTACGACGGCCGCACGGGCGACGCCTTCGACAAGAAGGTCACCGTGGGCGTCATGTACGTGTTGAAGCTGCATCACCTGGTCGAAGAGAAGATCCACGCGCGGTCGATCGGGCCATACAGCCTGGTTACCCAGCAGCCCCTGGGTGGCAAGGCCCAGTTCGGCGGACAGCGCTTCGGTGAGATGGAAGTCTGGGCCCTCGAGGCCTACGGCGCGGCGAACTGCCTGCAGGAGATGCTGACGGTCAAGTCCGACGACGTGACCGGCCGTTCCCGCATCTACGAGGCGATCGTCAAGGGCGAGAACCCGCCCGAGCCGGGCATCCCCGAGTCGTTCAACGTTCTGATGCGCGAGCTGCAGAGCCTGTGCCTGGACGTGACGCTGGAGGACGCCCTCTAGTCGAAGCCGTTTCGATGGCGACGACCGGAGTCCGCACTGAAGGTCCTTGATTTGGCCGGCCCGCGGGGCCCGCCAGGAGGAAAATAAATGCTCGGCCAGGCATTCCGTGAAGAGAGCCGCAAGTCGGCGGATTGCAGCGCGATCAAGATCCAGTTGGCGTCCCCGGACAAGATCCGCGCCTGGAGCTACGGCGAGGTCACCAAGCCGGAGACGATCAACTACCGCACGTTCAAGCCGGAAAAGGACGGCCTTTTCTGCGAGCGCATCTTCGGTCCGGTCAAGGACTGGGAGTGCAACTGCGGCAAGTACAAGCGCATCCGCTTCCGCGGCATGGTCTGCGACAAGTGCGGTGTGGAAGTCACCCAGAGCAAGGTGCGTCGCGAGCGGCTCGGTCATATCGAACTGGCCGTGCCCATCGCCCACATCTGGTTCTTCAAGGGGCTGCCCAGCCGCATCGGACAGCTGCTGTCGATGAAGGTCAAGGATCTCGAGCGGATCCTCTACTACGAGTCGAGCGTCGTCATCAACCCGGGCAACACCGAGTTGCAGATCGGCGACGTGCTGAGCGACGAGGAGTGGTGGGAGCTGAAGGACGAGCATCCGGACTGGAACTGCACCCTCGAGACGGGTGCGGACGCCATCCGCAAGCTGCTCGCCGGCCCGAACCTCGAGGAGCTGAACCGTCAGCTCCGCGCCGAGGTCAAGACCGAGACGTCGGTGCAGCGCAAGAAGGCGATGCTGAAGCGCCTGAAGATCATCGACGCGTTCATCCAGAGCGAGAACAAGCCCGAGTGGATGATCCTGGACTGCATTCCGGTGCTGCCGCCGGATCTGCGGCCCCTGGTCCCGCTGGACGGCGGCCGCTTCGCCACCAGCGATCTGAACGATCTCTACCGGCGCGTCATCAACCGCAACAACCGGTTGAAGAAGCTCATCGAGATCAAGGCGCCGGGCGTGATCCTGCGCAACGAGAAGCGCATGCTGCAGGAGGCCGTCGACGCCCTGTTCGACAACGGCCGCCGTTCGCGCGCCGTCAAGGGCCAGGGCAACCGGCCCCTGAAGTCGCTCAGCGACATGATCAAGGGCAAGAAGGGCCGCTTCCGGCAGAACCTGCTGGGCAAGCGCGTCGACTATTCCGGCCGCTCGGTCATCGTGGTCGGGCCGGAACTGAAGCTGTACCAGTGCGGCCTGCCCAAGAGCATGGCCCTGGAACTGTTCAAGCCCTTCATCATCCGCATGCTGGAGGAGAAGGGCTACGTCCAGACGGTCAAGAGCGCCAAGAAGCTGGTCGAGCAGGAGCGCCCCGAAGTCTGGGACATCCTGGAAGAGATCATCAAGGACCACCCGGTGCTGCTGAACCGCGCGCCGACGCTGCACCGTCTGGGTATCCAGGCGTTCGAGCCGGTGCTGATCGAGGGCAAGGCCATCCGGATCCATCCGCTGGTCTGCACCGCGTTCAACGCCGACTTCGACGGTGACCAGATGGCCGTTCACGTGCCCCTGGGCTACGAAGCACAGCTCGAGGCGCGCCTGCTGATGCTGGCGCCGCTGAACATCCTGTCGCCGGCCAGCGGCGAGCCGGTGGCTTCCCCCAGCCAGGACATGGTGCTGGGCTGCTATTACCTGACGCTGTCGCGTCCGGGGGCGAAGGGCGAAGGCAAGCTGTTCGCCGACGCCGCCGACGTGCACGCCGCCTACAATGCCGGCCTCATCGAGAAGCACGCGATGGTGAAGATCCGTTTCGGCGGTACCCGCGGGACGATCGAGACCACCATCGGGCGCGTCATGTTCAACGAGATCCTGCCGCCCGAGCTGGATTACGTGAACAAGCCGGTCAACAAGAAGGACCTGGCCCGTATCGTGGGCGAGGTGCATCAGCGGCTGGGCACCACCGCCTGCATGAACTTCCTGGATGCGCTCAAGGAGCTGGGTTTCCACCACGCGACCGAGGGCGGCATCTCGATCGGCATCGACGACATCATCATCCCGCCGGAGAAGGGCGAGATCATCGCCGCGGCGCAGAAGATCGTCGACGGCTACGTGCGTGACCACCGCGACGGCGTGATCACGAACCGCGAGCGCTACAACAAGGTGATCGACAAGTGGACCCAGGTGACCAACGAGGTCCGTGACCGCATGTTCGAGCACCTGAGCACCGACGACCAGGGTTTCAACGCGGTGTACATGATGAACGCGTCCGGCGCCCGTGGTTCGGCCGACCAGATCAAGCAGCTGGCCGGCATGCGCGGACTGATGGCGAAGCCGCAGAAGAAGATCACCGGTGGTTTCGGTGAAATCATCGAACAGCCCATCATCGCGAACTTCCGCGAAGGGCTGACGATGCTGGAGTACTTCATCTCGACGCACGGCGCCCGCAAGGGTCTGGCCGACACGGCGCTCAAGACCGCCGACGCCGGTTACCTGACGCGGCGCCTGGTGGACGTGGCCCAGGACATCGTGGTCACGACGCCCGACTGCGGCACGCTGCGCGGGGTCGAGATCTCGGCGCTGAAGGAAGGCGAGAAGACGATCGAGGGCCTGGCCGAGCGTATCGTCGGCCGGACCGCCGCCGAGGACATCATCGACGGCGCCGGGCGCCTGATCGCCGAGGCGGGCACGGTCATGAACCGCGACCTGGCCACGCAGATCGAGGAGTCCGGCATCCAGAGCGTGCTGATGCGTTCGGTGCTCTCCTGCGAGTGCCGCCACGGCATCTGCGCCCTGTGCTACGGCTACCATCTGTCGGAGAACAAGCTGGTGGACATCGGCGAGCCGGTCGGCGTCATCGCGGCTTGGCGAGCCGGGCACGCAGCTGACCCTGCGTACGTTCCACATCGGCGGCACCGCCAGCCGCATCGTCGAGCAGACGGTCAAGCAGGCGGCGGCGAACGGTAAGATCACGTTCAATGGCGAGGTCATCCTGGTCAAGAACGACTCCGGCGAGATGGTCTCGATCGGCCGCAAGGGCGAGATCGCGCTCGTGCTGGATTCGGGCATCACCCGCAGCCTGATGACCGTGCCGTACGGCGCGGTGGTGCGCGTGAAGGACAACGAGAAGGTCAAGGTCGGCGACCCCATCTTCGAATGGGATCCGTTCGCCGACTTTATCCTGAGCGAGAGCGCCGGCATCGTCTCGTACAGCGGCATCGTCGAGGGCCTGACCCTCAGCGTCGATCTGGACGAGAAGACGCGCATGAAGCAGCCGGTGATCGTCGAGAGCGCCGACAAGAGCGTGCATCCGGCCATCCAGGTCATGAACGCCAAGTCGGGCAAGAAGATGGCCGAGTACATCCTGCCCACGGGCGCCTTCCTGCTGGTGCAGGACGGCGAGACCGTGGGATCCGGCACGCAGCTGGCCAAGATTCCGCGCGAAGTCTCGCAGTCCGGCGACATCACGGGCGGTCTGCCGCGCGTGGCCGAGCTGTTCGAGGCCCGCAAGCCCCGCGACTGCGCGACGGTGACGGAGATCGACGGCATCGTCGAGTTCCGCGGCACCACGCGCGGCCAGCGCAAGATCGCCGTCGTGGGCGAGCACGGCGTCGAAAAGGAATACACGATCCCGCACGGCCGTCACGTGCGCACGTACGAAGGCGAACATGTGCTGGCCGGCGACCGGCTGACCGAAGGACCGATCAACCCGATGGACATCCTGTCCATCAAGGGCGTGGCCGAGGTGCAGAAGTACCTGGTCAACGCGGTGCAGGAGGTCTACCGCCTGCAGGGTGTGAAGATCAACGACAAGCACATCGAGATCATCGTCTCACGGATGCTGCGCAAGGTGCTGATCCTCAATCCGGGCGACACGCCGTTCCTGGAGGACGAACAGGTCAGCAAGATGGACGTCGAGGAGTACAACAAGAAGTTCCAGAAGAAGAACCTCGAGTTGCGCGCCAAGGGCGAGCCCGAACTGGAGCATGCGGTGTTCGAGCCGCTGCTGCTGGGCATCACCAAGGCGAGCCTGACGACCGACAGCTTCATCAGCGCGGCCAGCTTCCAGGAGACCACCCGGGTGCTGACCGACGCGGCCACGCGCGGCAAGCGCGATGAGCTGCGGAGCCTGAAGGAAAACGTGATCATGGGCCACCTGATCTCGGCCGGTACCGGCCTCAGCGACTTCAAGTACCTGACGGTGCAGGAGCCCGCCGAGGAGGACGACCGCATCATCCGCGGCATCCACGACCACGAGCTGGCGCAGGCGGCCGCCGCCGTGCTGGCGACCCAGATGGAGGCCGAACTGGAGGCCGGCGCGGGCGAATAGCCTCGTCGATATCCGGTGGGTCGATGGTGGAAGAGGGCTGTCACGGCAGAGTGACAGCCCTCTTCATTGTCGGGCGGCGGCGGCGCGTGGCCGCGATGGGGGATGGGTGGCGTTTCAGATCTCCTGCAGGTCCTCGACGCCAAGCCTGGCACGGCCGCCGGCCTCGCCGCCGCGCCGGCTCGCGCCGTCCGCCCGGGTCCGCCGCTCGCTCGCCGTGCGGGGCGCCGGACGGGCCGGCTGCCTGGGGACGTTGCGCACCGCGGGCGTCCGCGGCCGACCTGCCGTCGCGGTCCTCGGCGCCGGACGCCGGTCCGGGTTCGGGGCCGGCGGCCGTCGATGGCCGTTGCCGCGCGGCGCAGGCTCCGGTGTGGCCTGGTCGTTGCGGCCCAGCAGCCAGAAGAGTTCGGCGACCAGATCCTCCAGTTCCTCCGCCTGAGCGGACATCTGTCCGGCTGCGGCGGCCGATTCCTGCCCCGCGTCGGCGGCATCCTGCGCCCTGCCGTCGAGGTCGTCGATTGTTGCGGTCATTTCCGCGACGCCGCGCGACTGCTCATCGCCGCCGTCGGCCACGCGGCCGACCAGCCCGTCGACCTGCGCGATCCCTTCAACGATCCTGACCAGCACACCGGACACTTCCGCGGCCGTGGCCACGCCGGCGGCGGCGCTGGCCTGCGCGCCGGCAATCAGCGTCGTGGTGTTGCGCGCGGCTTCGGCGCTGCGTTGGGCCAGCCCGCGCACCTCTTCGGCCACGACGGCGAAACCGCGGCCTGCAGTGCCGGCCCGGGCGGCTTCGACGGCGGCGTTGAGGGCCAGCAGGTTGGTCTGGAAGGCGATCTCGTCGATGGTCCGGACGATCCGTGCTGTTTCGTCGCTGGCGGCCCGAATACGGGAGATGGCTTCGTTCAGGCGTTCCATGGCCACCCGACCGGTCTCTGTTTCGCCCCGCAGCGCCGCGGTGGTCCGCCGGGCGGCGTCGGCGCCTTCGGCATTGCGGCGGGTCGCCAGGGCCACCTGCTGCAACGAGGCGGAGCTCCGCTGAAGTTCCGTGGCCTGCCGGGCGGCCTCATCCGCCAGGTCCCGGCTGCCGGCCGTGACGTCGACGGCACCGGCGGACACCCGCCGCGCGCCGTCCAGCAGATCAGAGGCCACGCGGCCGAGCAGCCGCGCGGCAGCGCGCGACAGAAGGACGGCGATCGCGAGGCCCGACAGCAGCGTCAACAACGCCACCGGCACGAGCACATTGCGGGTTCGGGCCGCCTGCGCGGCCAGCGAAACTTCGGTCGCCCGGGCAGACCGGGCGGCCTGCCGCGCCTCCCGGAGCAACCGGTGCACTTCGGCGGCAGCCGGGCGCACTTCGAGGTCGAACAGACGGCTGGCGCGGCTGGAGTCCAGGGCCAGGGCCCGGGCGGCGCTCTCGTGCAGGCGGCGGTGGGGTTCATCGAGGCGGGCCAGGTTCGCCGCCACGCCGGGGAGGATGCGTTCAGCCTGCTGGTGGCTTTCGCCGTGGATCCAGGGGCTGAGCCCGCACCGCGTCGGGTCGGAATCGATCCGACCGGCGCTGCCCGGTTCCCCCCGCAGGGCGTCGCCGACCTGGGTGAGCCAGGCCCAATGGTCGATCTCGATCTGCGCCAGGTCGGATTGGAGCTCGGCCGCCGCGGTGACGTCACGCGCACTGCGGATCAGACCGTTCAGAGTGCCCGCAGTGAGCCCCGACATCAACGCGATCAGTCCCAGAATGAAGCCGAAGCCCCAGCCGAACTTACGTTTCAGCGTCCAGTCACCCATGGATGTGCCGCTTTCATGCCTGTTGAGCCGCCGGCCCCCTGCGGGGGTGTTCGGCCGGGCCGGCGCCGGGCCGGTCGAACCCGGGCAGACTTGCAAGGGACGGGCCGTCGAAACGCTGGCTTTTCGGTGGCGCTCCGCTGACCGTTCGGCATCATGTAACATCAACAATGGCTTTGGGATATCATCAATAGAGGAACGAAGCGGCTCAAGGCGGGCGAATCCGGCCGGAGGGCCGTCCGCTGAGGCCAGGTTGGAGCGTCCGGAATGGTCTGGACCGGGTCAGCTTTGCCGGGTGGGGCCATTCCCATTTTTCCCCTGCAAATCCTTGACAAAGAAAGTGCGCCCGGCTAATGTTCCCGATCCACGACCGCAGCCGCACAATGGCTGCCGTTGTTTTGATTGCCGTAAAAACGGAACCAGGAACTGAATGCCCGGCGGCGCCGGGCCATGGCGGGAGTCCCGAATTGCCGACACTTAGTCAGCTGGTCCGCAAGGGCCGCACGCTCCAGACAAAGAAAAAGAAGTGCCCGGCCCTGCAGGCGTGCCCGCAGCGCAAGGGTGTCTGCACGCGCGTGTACACGCAGACGCCGAAGAAGCCGAATTCGGCGCTGCGGAAGATCGCCCGTGTCCGGCTGACGAACGGCATCGAAGTGACCGCCTATATCCCCGGTGAAGGCCACAACCTGCAGGAGCACAGCATTGTGCTCGTGCGTGGCGGCCGCGTGAAGGATCTGCCTGGCGTGCGCTACCATATTGTGCGCGGCACCCAGGATGCCTCCGGGGTTGACAAGCGGCGTCAGGGTCGCTCGAAGTACGGCGCGAAGCGCCCCAAGAACAAGTAGTCCTTCGACCCGGTCCTGAACGGATCGGGTCGTGTCGCGCCGGGCGCCCATGTCGGGTTGCTTGGCGGGTGAACGTCAGGGAGTAGAGAGTAATGTCGCGACGCAGGTCCCCCGAAAAGCGTGCACTGGCCCCGGATCCCCGTTACGGCGACGTGATGGTGACCAAGTTCATCAACTACTGCATGAGCGACGGCAAGCGCAGCGTTTCGGAGTCGGCCTTCTATCGCGCCCTGGATCTGATCAGGGACAGAAGCGGGCAGGAAGGCGTCGATGTCTTCCGGTCGGCTCTGAACAACGTGAAGCCCAGCGTCGAAGTGAAGTCCCGGCGTATCGGTGGTGCCACCTACCAGGTGCCCGTCGAGATCCGGGCCGAGCGGCGGACCCAGCTGGCCATGCGCTGGCTGATCTCCTTCGCCCGGTCCCGGCCCGAGCAGACTTTCGCCGACAGGCTGGCCGCCGAGTTGTTGATGGCGAGCAAGAACGAAGGACCGTCTATCAAGAAGCGCGAAGACACTCACCGTATGGCTGAAGCGAACCGTGCGTTCGCCCACTGCCGCTGGTAAGGGTCCCTCTCGTTCGTCACGCAGCGCTCTGGAAGCTTGAAGGATCGTACATTCGAATAGCCTGGTAACGTCCGGCGAATGGATTCGCGGGGCCAGAGGCAACGGCGACGCACCACCCGTGTAAGGGAGAAGGTGCGCGTGGTTCCACTGGGTTTGGCTGGTTCCGGAGGGTTTGTCCGGTGCCGGGCAACGTACCGGCATGACGGCCCGATGTGCGGGCGTCCGCAACCCTCGGGGAGTCGACGGTGTCTCGCGAAGTGGCGCTGAACATGATCCGGAACATCGGGATCATGGCTCACATCGACGCCGGCAAGACGACGACGACGGAGCGGATCCTGTACTACACCGGGCGGGTCCATCGGCCGGGAGACGTCGACGACGGCGCGACCCAGATGGACTACATGGAGCAGGAGCGCGAGCGCGGGATCACGATCATGTCCGCGGCCACGACCTGCGCCTGGCGCGGACACCGCGTCAACATCATCGACACTCCGGGCCATGTGGACTTCACCGCCGAGGTGGAACGCAGCCTGAGGGTGCTGGACGGGGCCGTCGCGGTTTTCTGCGGCGTGGGCGGGGTGGAGCCCCAGTCCGAAACCGTCTGGAGGCAGGCGGATCGCTACTCGGTTCCCCGCATCGCGTTCATCAACAAGATGGACAGGATGGGGGCGGACTTCGAGAAGGCGGTCCAGAGCATGGTGGAGCGCCTCGGCGCGAAACCGGTGCCCGTGAACCTGCCGGTGGGAGCCGAGGACGCGTACCGCGGGATCATCGACCTTCTGGCGATGAACATGCGGACGCCGAACGAGCAGGACCTGGGGGCGACCTACACGGTCGAGGAAATCCCCGCCGAGCTGCTCGATCTGGCGCAGATGGCGCGGCTCGAGTTGATCGAGAAGGTGGCCGAGGTCGACGAGGAACTCATGGAGCTCTTCGTGGCCGGACAGGAGCCGACCGTCGCGCAGATCAGGGCCGGATTGCGGCGCGCGACTCTGGCCGGTCAACTGGTGCCGGTGCTCTGCGGCTCGGCGTTGAAGAACAAGGGCGTCCAGGAAGTGCTCGACGCCATCGTGGATTACCTGCCTTCCCCTCTGGACCGGCCCGCCATCAAGGGCGCCGGGAAAGAAGGAGAGGCTGATGAGATAAGGCGCCCGGACGACGACGAGCC
>JAIFKS010000157.1 GCA_020049465.1 bacterium
GCAGCGCGATCGGCTGCACCACATGCAGCGTCACTTCGGCGTCGTTGAGGATGAAGCCGGCCTGTTCATCGGCGAACCAGGTCGGCTGCGCTCCCCGCTTCTGCACATACTCCAGGGCGTAGACCAGGTCCACGGCCGCCGGCGCCACGGCCGTGCGCGAGCCCAGGCCCACGACCAGCCCCCCGCGATTCTCGTGCAGCCCCACATCGGTCAGCGCCCAACCGGCCGACGCCTCGACCGCCGCCGCGGCGCTCACGTGCGCACCACCGAACGACGCGGCGACCATCAACAGTGACATCGTCGGCAGCCAGCTTGTCCGCAGGTTCATCACGATTCTCCCCTGTCCGGCGCCGCGTGTTTCAATGCTCGCCCGCGAACAGCTTCTCGCCCGCTTCGACCGCGAACGGCAGCGTGTTGTCGCGCGGCGGCAGCGTGCAGTTGAAGGCCTCGGGGTTGTAGTCGCAAAGCGGGTTGTAGGCCCGGTTGAAGTCGATCTCGACCAGGCCGTCGGTGTCGATCTTCACGTCCAGATAACGGCCGCCGGGATACGTTTCGGCGCCGGTCGTGGCGTCGTAGAACGGCAGCCACAGGTAGTCGCCGCCCGAGGTGTCGGCGGGCCCGAACACGGCCAACCGGTGCACTTTCTCCTGGTGGCGGAAGGCGACCGTCCCCTTGCGCACGTAGCGCACCTCGTTGCCCTTGCGCTTGGTCAGCGTGACGGTGTCGGCTCTGGCTTCGACGGTCAGGGGCGTGCGGAAACGCAGTTCCGGTTTGGGGAAGTAGTAGTTCAGCCCTTCGAAGCCGGACAGCTTGTCGGCCGGCAGCGGCGTGCGCTCCGGGTCGGCGAACTCCTCGTTCTTGTCGATGCGCATCTCGACCAGGGCGATCTCCCAGGCTTCATGCTGCTTTTCGTCCATGGTCACCGGACCGGGCGCCGCTTCGGGCGACCCGCAACCGGTCAGCGGGAACAGCGCGGCGGTCACCAGGACCGACAGGAACAGCAGGGGCAGAGGGCGTGCAGCAGGCATCGGCGCGATCCTCGGGGCCGGGGTCCACGTGGCGGGGAAAGATTCCGGTCATGATAGCATCAACGGGTTCGGGTTTCAAAACCCGGCGCGATTGGTTAACATCCGGGCCAAACCGCCCCTACCGGAGCCGCCGTGACCATCGACGACGCCCCCGACATCCTGCCCCCGCTTCCCGGACCGTCGGCCGATGCGCCACCGGCCCCGGAGCCGGCGTCCGGCCGGTCTGATCGCGGTGCCCTCTGGCCCGAGCTGGCGGCCCTGGTGGCGGCGATGGCCGGCCATCTGCCGATCCTGGGCGCCTGGTGGTGCCGCGACGACTGGGGCCTGCTGGCCCGGGCCGCCGGCCTGATCGACGGGCCGACCGGCCTGCCCGCGCGCTGGCTCAGCCAGCACCTCTACTGGCAGGCCACCTGGCCCCTGTGGGGCCTGGACCCGACCCCGCACGCCCTGACGCGGCTGGCGCTGCACGGGCTTTCGGCGCTGCTGGTCGTGCGTCTGGGAAGACGCGGCGGCCTGACGCCCGCCGCGGCCGCGCTGACAGGATTCGTCTTCGGGGCCTCGCCGCTGGCGTTCACGCCGCTGTACTGGGCGGCCGGAATCCAGGAACTGCTTGCCGCAACGCTGGCGCTGCTGACCATCGACCGCTGGCTGGCCGCGGCGACGCGCGGACGGGGCGCGCTGCTCGCCGCGCTGCTGGCCGGACTCGGCGCCCTGGCGGCCAAGGAGACGGCCCTGGCGCTGCCGCTGCTGCTGGGCGCGCTGGTCTGGGCCGGCGCCGGCCCGCGACCCGGCGACCGCCGGCCGGCCCTGGGCCTGATCGCGGTCCTGCTGGCGGCAGCGGTCGGCGCCGCCTTCCTGGCCACACGCCTGTTCGCCACGGGTGCGGGCGCCGCCTACGAAACGGGCGGACTGTCCGCGGTGGCTGCGAACCTCGGCTTCTACGGCCGCTGGCTGCTGATGCCCGGGCCGATCATCGGCGTCTCTCCGTCCTGGACCGCGGTGGCGACCGGCGGTCTTTTCCTGACCGTCTGGGCCGTGTGGGGCGCGCTGCGCTGGCGCCGGCGCGACCGCCTGCCGCTGACGGCGCTGTTCGGCACACTGCTGGCCCTTTTGCCGATGCTGCCACTGCGCACCCATCTGGCGCCGTACATGGCGTATCTGGCGGTGGCCGGCTGGGCGCTGGCCCTGGGGTCCATGCTCCCGCGCCGCCTGCCGCTGCCGCGCACGGCCCTGGCCGTCGCGCTCGTCGTCTTCACGGTCTGGGGTCTGTTCTCCACCCGCACCGTGCTGTCCCGCCGCAATGAACTGGGCCTGCCCGCCGACGACATCGTGCGGGCCACCAGCCTGTCGTGGGAAGCGAGCGGCGTGCTGCGCACCATCGACGCGATGGGCGGCGACCGTCCGGTGCGGCAGCTGACGCTGCTCCAGATCCCGGCCGGACCGGGCGCGCTGGAGTTCGCCGGGCGTTTCGGCGAGCGCTGGGCCGGGCGCACCGAACTGCACGAGGCCCTCGGCGGCGAACTGGGACCGCGCCTGCTGGTGCCCGACGGCGTCACGGTGCACTGGATGAACGGCCTGGTCACCGCGCCGGACAGCGCGCTGGTCCTGGTGGAAACAGGCACCGGCCTGCGGCCGTGGGGACGTACCGGCCAGGCCGCCCTCTACGCGGCGATGACGGACATCGGCCTGGGCAATTTCGAGCGCGGCCGCGGCCACCTGCTGCGCGCCGGGCGTCTGGGAGGCCGGGCGATCGGCTTCGCCTGCGACGAAGGGCTGCTGCCGATTCCGCTGGTCATGGTCACGAAGCAGAGCGAGACCTTCATCGACTGGACGGTCGGCCTGCTGGGCCAGGGCTCTTCCCGGGCCGAAGTCGGCGGCCTGCAGGACACCTGGTTGAACCTGCTGTGCGCCTGCACGGGCCGCAGCCTGGACGAACTGACGCAAGGCAGCCGGATCCTGCTGCCGGCGGACCCCGTCGCGGAACCCGATCCGCGGAACTGAAAGGCGAACGATGGGCGACTTCCTGCAGCAGACCGCCGGCCCCTGGACGATGTATCAGGTCCTGGTGGCCCTTCTGCTGGCCGCGCTGGGCTTCATCGCGCGGCTGGTCCTGAATTTCGTGGCCCGGCACCAGCTGGCGAAGATCACCGCGCGCACCGAGTCGCGTGCCGACGATCTGGCGGTCGAGGCGATCGTCGGTCCCCTGAGCGCCATCCTGCCGGTGGCCGGCATCTTCCTGGGCGCGCGCTTTCTGGTGTCGCTGCAGCCGGAGTGGACCTGGCTGGCCCAGCTGGACCGCCTGTTCCGCCTGGTCAGCATCCTGCTGATCACCTGGACCGCTTTCCGGCTCGTCAACGCCGGCGCCCTGCTGCTGAGCGAGATGTCCGCGCGCACCGAATCCAAGCTGGACGACCAGATGGTGCCGCTGGCCCGCAAGGGCGCCAAGTTCTTCGTCGCCACACTGGGCTTCCTGCTGGTGGCGCAGAACCTGGGCTATTCGATCTCCGGCCTGCTGGCCGGCCTGGGTATCGGCGGTCTGGCGCTGGCCATGGCGGCCAAGGACACGCTGGCCAACCTGTTCGGTTCGCTGATGATCATGCTGGACCGCCCCTTCGCCGTGGGCGACCTCGTGAAGTTCGACGGCGGCGAGGGCGTGGTCGAGGAGATCGGCATGCGCTCGACCCGCGTGCGCACCGCGGCCAAGACCGTCATCTCGATCCCCAACCAGAACCTGGCCAACGCCACGGTCGAGAACCAGAGCCTGATGCCGAAACGGCGCATCCGCTTCACGCTCGGCATCACCTACGACGCCACGGCCCCGCAGATGCAGGAACTGGTCGCACGCATCGACGCCTATCTGAAGAACCATCCGGAGGTCGATGCCGAGCAGGTCGTCGTGCGTTTCGCGGAATTCGGCGCCTCGAGCCTGGACATCATCGTGCAGTATTTCGCGAACACCAGGGACTGGGTCGAGCACCTGCGCGTGCGTGAAGACGTCAATCTGCGGCTGATGGGGATCGTCGAGGAGATGGGCCTGCAGATCGCCTTCCCGACACGAACCGTGCATCTGGTGGGCGGGACTGCCGCGGAAACGGCCCGCGGCGCGGAACAGGACCGTGCCTGAGCAGGATTGGCGGCTCGTGCATCCCGCGACGCTGATTTTCCGTACTATGGTTTTCCCCCTCGCTGTATGTTGGGCGCCGCGCCGCGCCCGCCCGCGGCGAACCTGCACCCCCAGCCCCCGGAGCTGACGCCATGACCCTGACCAGACGCGATTTCCTGAGAACCACGGCCCTGGTCGGCGCCACCGCGGCGACGGCCGGCGCCCTGCGCCCGAACGCCGCCCACGCCGACTTCACGGCGCTGCGCGCTTCAAGGAAGCTGAAGATCCTGATCCTGGGCGGCACCGCGTTCCTGGGCCCGTCGGTGGTGCAGGAAGCCCTCGCCCGCGGCCACGAGATCACCCTGTTCAACCGCGGCCGCACCAACACCGACATGTTCCCCGACATCGAAAAGCTGCTCGGCGACCGCGACGGCGACCTGGAATCCCTGAAGAACCGGAAGTGGGACGTGTGCCTGGACAACAGCGGCTACATCCCGCACATGGTCCGGGACTCCGCCGAACTGCTGGCGCCGAACATCGGCCAGTACATCTTCATCTCGTCCATCTCGGTCTATGCCGACTTCTCGAAGCGCGGCATCAACGAGAAGTCGCCGGTGGGTGTCGTCACCGCCGAGGAACTGGCGGCCGCGAAGACGCAGAAGGACATCACCGGCGCGAACTACGGACCCCTCAAGGCCCTTTGCGAACAGGCGGCGCAGGCGGCCTGTCCCGGCCGCACCTGCGTCATCCGCCCCGGGCTGATCGTCGGACCGATGGACCGCAGCGACCGCTTCACCTACTGGCCGGTGCGCGTGGCCCGCGGCGGCGAAGTGCTGGCCCCCGGCACGCCGGACACGGTCACGCAGGTGATGGACGTGCGCGACCTGGCCGATTTCGTGATCCGCTGCCTGGAGAAGAACACCAACGGCGTGTTCAACGCGACCAGCGCCCCCGGCGAGCTGACCATGGGCGAACTGCTGGAAACCTGCCGTCGGGTCTCGGGCTCGAACGCCACCTTCACCTGGGCCGAGAAGGAGTTCCTGGACAAGCACGAGGTCGCCGCGTGGTCGGACATGCCCGTCTGGGTGCCGCTCGACGGCGAAGAGGCCGGCCATCCGTTCATCGATGTCAGCGAGGCGCTGAAGGCGGGCCTCGTGTACCGGCCGATCAGCGAGACTGTGCGCGGCACGCTCGACTGGTGGGCCACCGTGCCGCAGGAACGCAAGGATGCGCCGATGAAGGCCGGGATCACGGCCGAACGCGAGGCTGAACTGCTCTCTGCCTGGCATGCGGCGCACGGGTGACGGGCACGGCTTTCGCGTCTCCGTCGTGCTTCACGTTCGATCCGTGAACAGTCCTCGGCGCTTCGCGCCTGCGGATAGTTCACGGAACGAACGTGAAGCACGACGGAGACGGCAACCACGTGCCGTCAACCGGGCGGCCATGCCAAGAATACCATACTGGGAAGGGTGATCATGTCGTTGGGTGGATGCATTGGAGTTTCCAGCGTTTCGTCGAAACGTAAGATCTTGTTGCGGGCGGCGGTGATCGTCGCGGTTGTTGGCGCTGTGGTGTCGGGGTGGGCACAGACGGCGCCGGCCGATACTTCGGGGGCGGTGACGCCGGTGGCGGTCGGACAGTGGCTGGCGCTCGGGCCGATCGAGGCGCCGCTGCCGGCGCTGGCCGACGACGATCCGGCGCACAAGGTGGACGTGGCGGCACTGCTGGCGCAGCCGCCGCTGCCGGTCGGGCGGATCCGGCCGCGCGCCGGGCAGAGCGTGACGACGTTCGGGGGCGGCCCCATCACCTGGACCGAGCTTGCCGCGGTGGACGGCCGCCTGGCGTTGCCGGCTGCCGCCACCGCGACGCAACCGCGCTGGATGGTGCTGGCGTCCTATGTTTCGGCCTCGCGGTTCACCAAGGGCCGGCTGGAGATCGCCAGCAGCCAGCCGTTCTCGGCGTGGCTGGACGGCGCGAAGCTGTCGGGCCGCGACAAGGCCGACTCGACGGTGGCTGATGTCGGCGCCGACGTGAAGCTGACCCAGGGAAAGCACCTGCTGGTCGTGTTCACGCTGGCCGACCCGGCGGCCCCCGCTTCGTGGTCGGTGGGCGCCAGACTCACGGCGTCCACGGCCGAAGCCGCGGCGGGCCTGACCGCCGACACGTCGCCCCTGCACCCGGTGCGGATCCGCGACTACCTCGACACCGAGGCCATCTCGAGCCTGCAGGTTTCGGCCGCGGGCGATCTGGTGGCCCTGCTCTACCGCCGGCCGGAGGTGCCGGCCGAATCGACGGAGAACTGGATCGAGATCCGCCGCACTGTCGACGGTTCGCTGGTCCGCACGATCACCGGCAGCCAGTCCGGCAGTTTCCAGTGGGCTACGGCGGGGCAGCGCTTCAGCTACGTGACGCGCCAGGGCGACAAGTCCACGATCTGGATCGATGATGTGGCCGGCGGGCCGGCGCGGGAGATCCTGAAGGACATCGAACACCTGGGCAGCCATCGCTGGCTGCCGGGCGGGAAGTCCATCGTCACCTCGCTCCAGGAGGAGCGGGGCAAGGACCCGAAAGGCTTCCAGCGCATGCGGGGGCTGACCGACCGCTGGCAGGGACCGCGCAGCGTCAGCCACCTCTACCAGGTCTCGGTGGAGGACGGCACGACGCGCCGCCTCACCGCGGGCCGCTGGTCGACCGAGGTGCAGGACGTGTCGGCCGACGGCAAGCGCCTGCTGTTCGCGCGTTCCATCGACGACGACGCGAAATTCCCGTTCTCCGAAGGCGAATTGTACGAACTGGATCTGGAGTCGCTGCGCACTGCGAAGCTGCTGGCGATGCCCCGCGGCGTGTCGGCGGTGTACGGCCCCGGCGGCGGCAGGCTTCTCCTGAAAGCCGGGCCGTCGGCCTTCGGGGCGATCGGCAGCACGGTGCCGGCCGGCATCACCCCGAACGACTACGACGATCAGCTGTTCGTGATGGACCGCGCCACCGGAGCCGTCGAACCGATCACGCGCGACTTCGCGCCCACCATCGAATCGTTCACCTGGGCGACCCGCGACGGCCGCATCTACGTGACCGCGACCGACACCACGGCCGTCGGCCTGTACAGCTACGATCCGGCCCGGAAGACCTGGGCCTCCCTGGCTTCATCCGTCGAGGCCGTCAAGGCCATGGACCTCTCGCAGGACGGCACGCGGCTGGCGTGGTACGGCGAGGACGCCATGGCGCCCGAGCGCGCCTACTCGCTGGACCTGACGCGCAAGGGAGCCAAGCCGGTGCTCTTGGTGACGCCGGGAGCCGACGAACTGGCCGACGTCCGGTTCGGCGGCCACGAGACGTGGGACTTCACCTCCGCCGACGGCACGCGCATCCTGGGCGATGTCTACTATCCGCCCGGGTACTCGGCGGCGCCGGGCCGCACCTGGCCGTGCATCGTCTTCTACTACGGCGGCACCTCGCCGGTCTCGCGCGAGTACGGCGGGCGCTACCCGAAGAACCTGTGGGCCGCGCACGGCTATGTCGTCTACGTGCTGCAGCCGAGCGGCGCCACCGGCTTCGGGCAGGAGTTCTCGGCGCGCCACGTCAACGACTGGGGCAAGACCACCGCGGACGAGATCATCGAAGGAACGCAGAAGTTCCTCGCGGCCCACCCCACCGTGGACCCGAAGCGCGTCGGCTGCATCGGCGCCAGCTACGGCGGTTTCATGACGCAACTGCTGGCGACGAAGACGGACATGTTCGGCGCCGCCATTTCGCACGCGGGCATCAGCGCCCTGCACAGCTACTGGGGCGAAGGCTGGTGGGGCTACACCTACAGCAGCGTGGCCACGGCCGAAAGCTACCCCTGGAACCGGCCCGACCTTTATGTGGAGCAGAGTCCCCTGTTCCATGCCGACCGGATCACCACGCCGCTGCTGCTGCTGCACGGCGCCGCCGACACCAACGTGCCGGTGGGCGAGAGCGAGCAGATGTACACGGCGCTGCGCGTCCTGGGCAAGCCCGTCGAGTTCATCAAGGTCGAGGGCCAAAACCACTGGATCCTGGACTACCCGCAGCGCGTGATCTGGATGGAGACGATCATCGCCTGGTTCGACCGGCAACTGAAGAGCCAGCCCGAGTGGTGGGATGACCTCTACGGCGAGGGCGCCGAGCGCTAGCGAAGGCGCCTGACACAGCAGCGGCGTGAACAGTCCTCGGCGCTTCGCGCCTGCGGATAGTTCACGCCGCTGCTGTGTCAGGCGCCTTCGCTGGCGCTCGGCACAAGGCGTTGGCGATCACTGCACACAGTGGTAGAGTGCGGAGCCAAACTTCACCGGTTCTTTGAGGAGAGACAGCTTGGAACGCCATCGGCTTCGGGTTCTGGTCGACTTCGACGGGGTTTGGACCAGTGTCGACGGGCAGGCGCACGCGGTCGATGCGGCGCGCGGCCGCCGGCTTGCCGAGTTGAGCGGGCTGCCCGGCGGCGTGGTGGCGCAGTGCGAGGCCTCCGTCGCCGAAGCGATCGCGGCCGACCCGCTCGGGCACGGGTGGCGCCTCGACGGCCGGATCACCGCCTACGCCGACGAGGATCCGTTCCTGAGGCACAACGCCCTGTGCACGGGCATCGGCATCCTGGCCGAACGGGGCCACGGAGCTTGCCTGGCGTTGCGGCAGGCGCTGGCCGCGGGCGGCCACACGGACCTGGGCGCGCTCGGCTCGGCCATCTTCATGGAGGCCAGCCACGCCTACCTGGACGACCACGGCCACGACCTGCTGCCGTCGGCGCCGGGCGTGCTGACCTCGCTGCTGGCGATCGCCGATGTGGTCTTCTGCACGAATTTCACGTCCGACGCCGTGGCCCGCAGCTGGACGCCGCTCGGATTCTCGTTCGCGGGCGCGCAGGCCACCCCGGGCCTGACGCTGCGCGGCGAGGCGCGCAAGCAGACGCTGACGGCCGATCCCGCACGAACCGTGCTCTTCGGCGATCGCCCGGTGCCGGTCGATCGCTCGTTCTACCGCGCGGCCATCGAGGCGGAGCAGCCCGACATTGTCGTCGGCGATGTCTTCTCGCTCGACCTGGCTTTGCCGCTGACGATGACGGCGGACGGCCATCCGACCTGCCGACCGCTGTGTCTGCTGGCCCGGACCCGCTTCACGCCACCCTGGTCGCTGGAACTGGCGCGCGACGGCCGTCTGCCGGGGCTGCGGCTGCTCGAGTCGCTTGCCGACCTGGTGCCGCTGGTGGAAGAAATCGCCGATGCACACGGCGGGAGAGGCCGACCATGATCACCATCACGCCGGTGGCTTCGGAGTTCCTGCCCGCCGAATCCCGTGACCGCCTGGTCGCCGCATTCGCCGACCGGTGGCGGCGCGCCGGCATCGATCATCATCTGGCGCCCGCGGGCCAACCGGTGCCGCCGGGCGACCTGCCGGTGCTGCTGGTGCTGACCGGCGGCACCGAACGCGCGGCCCTTTCCGTCGTCGAGGCCGCGCTGACCGCGGATGCCCGGCTGCCGACCGTGCTGCTGGCCCACCCTTCGCAGAACTCGTTCCCCGCCTGCCTCGAGATCCTTGCAAGATTGCAGCAGCAGGGACGCCGCGGCGAGATCGTGTTCCTGGACGAGGGCGAAAGCGGCGACCGCGCGCTGCAGCAGATCGCCGGCGCCGTGGCCGCCCGCGCCCGCCTGGCCGGCCGTCGGCTCGGGTGCGTCGGCGCGCCTTCGGACTGGCTGGTGGCGAGCCTCCCGACAGCCGCGGCGGTGGCGGACGCCTGGGGCGTGGAGCTGGTGCCGGTGGAACTGGCCGAGGTGCTGGACGCCGTGCGCGACGTGCCGGCCGCCGAGACCGCGCCGCTGATCGCCGACCTGGTGGGCGCGGCGGACGCGGTGGTCGAACCCGCTCCCGCCGACCTGCAGGACGCCGCCGCCGTGCTCGTCGCCCTGCGGGCGGTCTTCGCCCGCCACGACCTGCACGCCTGCACCCTCCGCTGCTTCGACCTGGTCACGCGTCTGCGGACCACCGGCTGCTACGCCTTGTCGCAGCTCAACGACCAGGGCCTCATCGCCGGCTGCGAAGGCGACGTGCCGTCGACGCTCACGATGATGTGGTTGCACGCGCTGACCGGCGAGGTCCCCTTCATGGCCAATCCCCAGCAGATCGACGTGCCCGGCGGCCGTCTGTGGATCAGCCACTGCACCATCGGCCGCAGCCTGCTGGACGGCTACCGCGTGCGTTCCCACTTCGAGTCGGGACTGGGCGTGGCCATCGAGGGGCGCGTGACGCCGCAGCCGGTGACCATCGCCCGCGTCGGCGGCGCCGAGGTGAGGCAGGCTTTCTTCGCCGACGGCCACATCGTCGCCGGCGGGCATTCTCCCGACCGCTGCCGCACGCAGCTCGAATTGACGGTCGAGGCCGACCTGGGCAGGTTGCTGCGGCGACCGCTGGGAAATCATCACGTGATGGTCCGGGGGCACTGGGCGGAACCTCTCGAGACCTACCGGCGCCTGTTCCTTGAGTGATCGGCCGGGGACTTGCGCCGGCGCAAGTTCCCGGCAGGCGCTGAAATGATGACCCGCATTCAGGCACGATGAATCAACCGGCGGACGACGGCGGAGATTGCCCGCAGCCACCGCGCCGTGCTAAGGTCGCGCGCTGAACGGACGCCCACCGCGCCGGTTCAACCGTCACCCGCCGCCAGCCGAGGTGTGCATGGACCAGCGACCGGTTCCGCAGCCGGACAACAAGATGCAGTGGGGCACGCGCCTGGGCATCATCCTGGCCGTGGCCGGCTCCGCCGTGGGGCTGGGCAATTTCCTGCGCTTTCCCGGCAATGCCGCCGCCAACGGCGGTGGCGCCTTCATGATCCCCTACTTCATCTCGTTCCTGCTGTTGGGCATCCCCATCGGCTGGGCCGAATGGGCCATGGGCCGCTACGGCGGGCGCAAAGGCTTCCACTCGACGCCGGCCATCATGGGCGTCTGGGGCAAGGGGCCGGTCGCCCGCTACATGGGCGCCTTCGGTGTGCTCGTGCCGCTGGTGATCTACTTCTACTACGTGGTCATCGAGAGCTGGTGCCTGCGTTACGCTTTCGCTTATGCCTCGGGCGGCATCGGCGTCGATCCCGCGGCGACGGTCGCCGCGCAGGTCGAAGCCTCGAAGGCCTACTTCGGCGAAGTGACGTTCTCGTCCTCGAACGGCGTGCTCGCCAACGGCGGCATCCACGCGAGCCTGTGGTTCTGGGTCGTCACGTTCGCGCTCAACGCCTGGTTCGTGTTCCGAGGTCTGAGCAAGGGGATCGAGAAATTCTGCCTCTGGGCGATGCCGACCATGGCGGTTTGCGCGCTGATCGTGCTGGGCCGGGTGCTGACCCTGCCGGCGGATCCGACCAACCCGGCCGAGCAGAACGTGCTCTCGGGCCTGAATTTCATGTGGAATCCGGACTTCAGCGTGTTGC